>NZ_JAEMVE010000246.1 GCF_029216045.1 Sulfurimonas sp. MAG313
AGGAAAAGTGAAAAAAGCTTCTTTGGGTAAAACATGGAATATTGAACTCACACAAAATCCTGACATACTATCCACACTCAAAAGAGAGCATGTAAAAACCATAGCTTTTAAAGCAGAAATGGATAGCAAAGAAGGTTTAAACAATGCGGTCAAGCTTTTAACACAGAAAAAAGTAGATGCAGTCTGTTATAACCTCCTTCAAGATGCAAAAAGTTTTGGAGGAAATGAAAATGAAATTACTTTCATTACAAAAGAGAAACAAGTATCTTTAGGGCGAGCCAATAAACTTACCTTGTCAGAAAAAATTGTGGACGAAGCAAAGGCACTACCTCATGCCTACCGGTCTATTTTCCCAAAACAACTCTTTGCATAATGCCCTAGCTGTTGCAAAAAATATTTCACTAGGTTCTGCTAGTGCACCTGAACCGACATCACCACAAGCGAGTAACTTCTCTTGTGGATGTATGATGGTATAACCTTGTTCTTTAAGCAATCTTAGGTTTTTGACACTTGCATGGTTTGCGAGCATTTGTGTATTGGCTGCAGGAGCAAGTAGAATGTCACCGTTAAAGGCAAGAAGTGTTTGGGTTAAAATAGTATCTGCAAATCCTTGACTTATTTTGTTGAGTGTATTTGCTGTAGCAGGTGCTACAACAAAAACATCACATTTCTTACCCATGTCAATATGGTTAAGTGTACTAGACCATGATTCACTCTCTTCTGTAAGTACTGTATTACGTGTGAGTGCTTCAAAAGTGAGTGCAGAAACAAAACGTTCAGCAGAAGTTGTCATCACAACATGTACTTCTGCACCAGCTTTTATAAAAAGACGTGCTAAGTCACAAGCTTTATAAGCAGAGATACTACCTGTGACAGCTAAAAGTACTGATTTATCAGCTAAATCAACTTGCATTTTATGCCTTTCCAAAAAACTTATAGAAAAAGTTTTTGATACTTTTTTGAGGGGTACGTGAGAGTATGAGTTCTCCACTCATCGCATTTTTAGTCACGGTTGTTCCCGCAGCGATAATGACATCATCTTCTATGGTGAGAGGTGCTACAAGTTGTGTATCTGAACCGACAAAAACATTTTTACCAATAACGGTTTTAAACTTATTTTTCCCATCATAGTTACAAGTAATCACACCTGCACCAATGTTGGAACCCTCATCTATACTTGCATCACCAATGTAGGCTAAATGTCCTGCTTTAACGCCAGTAAGTGTCGATTTCTTGACTTCTACAAAATTACCAATATGTGTATTCACAAGTCTAGAATGAGGACGTACACGTCCCATAGGACCAACATCAGAGTTTTCTATATGTGCGTCTTCTACAACAGAATGTGTTTTAATATGTGAATTGATGATATGTGAAGCCCCTTGGATACTCACACCATTTTCTAATAGACATTCACCCTCAAAAGTAGCACGAGTGTCGATGTAGATGGTATCGGGAAGGCGCATACTTACACCTGCTTTCATCCATGCTGTTTTGATACGTTTTTGCATTATTTCTTCTGCATGGGCTAAGTCAAGTTTGGAGTTTACTCCTTTAAATTCTTCTTCTTCGACCATGACAGGGTGAATGGTTTTACCTTCCTCAACGGCCATTTTTATGATGTCAGTGAGGTAATACTCTTTTTGTGCATTGTAGTTGTTAAGGGCCGGGATGTAGCGTTCGAGAATTTCTTTTTTAACACAGTAGACACCTGCATTGACTGTTTGTATCTCTTTTTGTGCAGGGATACAGTCTTTTTCTTCAACGATCTCTTGTACCTTTCCATTAAAAATTACCACACGACCATAGCCAGAAGGGTTATCTAAAGTAATGACAGACATATTGATGTCCGCATCTCCTTGGGTAAGCGCATTGAGTGCATCCATAGTGACAAGAGGCATATCTCCATTAAGTATAAGTGCTTTTGTATGTGAGACAACTACCCCTTTCATCGCACCACCAGTACCTGGGTATTTTTCAGCATCTTGGATATGAAAATGTATGCCTGTGTAGTGATTTTCTATCTCTTTTTGTATACGTTCTGCTTGATGATAGAGTACCACGGTGATGTCATCAGATATTTTTTCTGCTGCATCAATAGCGTGAAAAAGCATTGATTTTCCCGAAATTTCATGCAGTACTTTAGGAGTAGTAGACTTCATACGCGTACCTTGACCAGCAGCTAAAATGACAACAGAGATAGACATTGTTAAAACCTTTTAGATAAAATACAAATAATATATTAGTATTGCGATTATACCTAATTGTAATTAAAGGCTTAAATTTGACATGTAAACATTTTGGAAGCTGTGGTTCTTGTGGACTATATGACTTAGGTTATGATGAACAACTGAAAGAAAAAGAAAGTAGAGTCACTGCATTATTGCTACCTTTTTATGAAAAAAAATTAGAAGTGTTTGATTCACCATCATCACACTACCGAGCACGTTCTGAATTTCGTATTTGGCATGAGGGTGAACGTTGTGATTATGCTATGGGAAAGATGCCTATAGATGGTGTACGTGAAAAAGGTGCTATAAACATTCATGAATGTCCTAAAGTCATAAAACCCATAGAAAAACGTATGTGGGCATTACTTGAAAAAATTAACGCTTCGCAAGAGGTTTTGAAAAATAGACTTTTTGCAGTAGAGTTTTTGGCCACTACTACAGATGAGTGTCTTATTACCATGTTATATCATAGAAAATTAGATGATATTTGGTCAAAAGAAGCCAAAAGTTTAGAAGATACATTGAACTGTAAAATAATGGGTAGAAGCCGTAAACAAAAAGTCATACTTTCCGATGAATTTGTAACTGAAAAACTAGATATTGATGGTAAAACATTCACCTATGTAGAGTATGAAAGTGGGTTTACCCAACCTAATCCTGTAGTAAATGTAAAGATGATAGAATGGGCAATCAAGCAGGCTAAACGTGTAGGTCATGGTGATTTTTTAGAATCCTACTGTGGTTTAGGAAACTTTACTTTGCCACTCTCTCACTATTTTAATAAAGTACTCGCTACTGAAATAAGTAAAGGTTCCATTAAAGCAGCACTTGAAAATTGTGTTTTAAATGATGTCGAAAATATTACCTTTGCAAGATTGGCATCTGAAGAGATGACAGAAGCACTCAACGGTGTACGTGAATTTAGTAGACTAAAAGAGATAGATCTGGCATCTTATAATTTTTCTACTGTCTTGGTTGATCCTCCCCGCGCGGGACTGGATGAGGGGACTATTAAACTTATCTCTACTATAGAATATATCATTTACATTTCATGTAACCCTGAGACGCTAGCTAGAGACCTTGAAACACTTACTCAAACACATGATGTGATTGAAGCAGCTATGTATGATCAGTTCCCACATACTGCTCATGTAGAGTCAGGAGTCTTTTTGCGTAAAATTTAGGCAGAAACTTTTCTATATTTTATGTTATGATAATAGATAATTTATTGTAATCAGGGAGATGGTATGAATTTAAATTATAACGTACTTATTGTAGATGATGTTGTTAATAATATTCAAGTAGCAATGAATATTTTACGAGAAGAAAACTATAATTTAACTTTTGCTCTTTCTGGTGAAGAGGCACTTTCTTTAGTTGATACCAATAAATTTGACTTGATTTTACTTGATATTATGATGCCCGATATTGAT
>NZ_JAEMVE010000245.1 GCF_029216045.1 Sulfurimonas sp. MAG313
CTATACCGTCTTAATGGCTGCTTCTGAAATGGGACATGCAAAGATAGTAGAACTTCTGCTAAAAAAAGGTGCAGATAAAACATTAAAAGATGAAGATGGAAGTTTGGCTACTGATTACGCGAAGGCTGAAGAACATAAAAAAGTGGAAGCACTTTTACGATAAGGCTTTAGCCTAGTCTCAGGTGAATAGGACGGCTTTGCCTAAGAAGTAAGAGCTAAAAAATGTTAAACTCCACTTCTCAAAGCTCTTTCTATCGTTCCATGTCCTTACTCATATATGCAAGCACAAGAGCTATCACAATTAATACACCAAACATGATTCCCCAAACCGTAAGGTCCATACCTCCGGTTTGAGACATAGCTGCCTTGGGATCCATATTATTTATCTAAGTATGAACAGCAGTAGTCTGTTATTTCTTTAACTTTGACTTGAAACTTTTTATTGGCTTCAATTTCAAATGTTTCACCACCTTTAATACTCATCCATTCAGTAGAATCAGGAAGTTTAACATCAAGTTCACCCTTAGTGATATCCATCACCTCATATTGAGCTGTACCAAATTCATAGTCTCCTGGCATCATAATGCCAAGTGTTTTAACACTTCCATCTGAAAAAGTTAATGTTCTTGACGTCACCTTTCCATCAAAATAGAAGTTCGCTTCTTGATTTACCGTTACATTTGAAAATTCTGTCATACATAGTCCTTAAGTTTTAATGTATGCGATTATAACTTAATTAGGTTTAACAAGTTTTTTTAGATCTTTTGGTAAGTGGGCAAATGGAAACTTTATCACTTTTTTGTTCTTTTCCCCAACTTCAGAAATGGATACATCTAAGTCCATAGTATTAGGATTAAAAGAGATGAGCTTTATATGTCGTTCATTCTCTTCAAACGAGATGTTTTGTTCAGATAAGTTAATTACTTTTTTCTTATTTTTAGCCATGTATAAGTGTAGCACTTGAAGGCTTTGCCTCAGGTAAATGGTATACTTTATAGAATGAATTAACATCATAAACCATGACTTGATGCCCTTTTCACAAAAGATAAAGCTTCATATCTCACTTCCCCACCTAAGAGTGTCTAGTCCATATTTTTCTCGAAGTTTTTTAGTTTTGAGGGTAAGTGCATGTTGTTTTTTATCTTCTTCATGGTCTATAAGAGAAAGTGTTCTATGCGAATGTGTGGTAAATGAAGAGCTTGAGATAGAGATGCGGATGATTCTAAGGCCTTTTGTATCTGCTTGTTTAAAAAGTTCTAAACACGTGTCTTTAAAAAATCTTTCAGAAAATAGACGGTTGTATGAGGCATTCGCCTTTGAGCTTTCTCTTAATTCATAAGATATACCTACATGAAAGTTTGTAGGAATAACACCCATCCTCATGATGGCAAAACTAAGATGTCTTGATAAAATTGTTAGACGACGCAGAGCTTCTGTTCTGTCTCTAATAGGGTCAAAGGTTCTAGAAATACCAATAGACTTTCTGATGTGTTCTTTTTCTATTGGGGTGTTATCGATACCACAAACCCTTAGATATAAATCCCAAGTTGATTTCGTTTGGTGTAAAAAAAGTTCTTTGGCCTTTTGTATATCGCCTAAGGTATGCAGTCCATATCCATGAAGTTTAAGAGAAGTTTTTTTACCAATTCCGGGAAAATCATCTATAGGAATTGTGTGAATAAAAGAGTCAACTTCTTCTTTATATATAGTTTTACAAGCAAAAGGTTTAGCTTTGTTGGTAGCA
>NZ_JAEMVE010000243.1 GCF_029216045.1 Sulfurimonas sp. MAG313
CAATGATCTGTTTGAGATTATTGAGGAGAGAACACTCAGTGGTTCTATTATCATTACAGCGCAACTTCCTATTAAAGAATGGCACGCATCCACTTGGCCACCCACGCGCATAAACACTTAGCCACTTGAGTGCTAAAAAATATTCTTACGTAATTGTATCATAGGGTGGCCAAGTGTTTTAGTCATTTGCCATTAATTCTCTCATCGAAGGCCCCTTCAATTCAATTTTATGAGCCGTATGAATTAACCTATCCATCATAGCGTCAGCAATGGTTTCATTTCCTAAATACGCGTACCATTCTTTAATAGGAAGTTGCGCTGTAATGATAATAGAACCACTGAGTGTTCTCTCCTCAATAATCTCAAACAGATCATTGATTTCATCTCCTTTAAGTGGCGTGATTCCAAAGTCATCCAGCAGTAAAAGTTTGAACTTAGAGATCTTAGCAAGGGTCTTTGTATAACTCCCATCAAGGCGAGCCATCTTTATCTCTTCAAGCAAGGTGTTGATTCTATAATACTTTGCAGAGTATCCTAATGCAATCGCCCGTCTTGCAAGGGCTTGGGCTAAAAAGCTTTTACCCGTTCCCGTCATCCCTGTTAGTAAAATATTTTGCGCCTTATTAATAAACTCACAATTAGCCAAGGATAGTATTTGGGATTTATCTAAGTTTCTCTTAGCATGATATTCAATCTGATCAAGCGAAGCCGAACTATCTTTTAGCTTTGCAAAGCTAAGCATTCTTTTAATGCGTTTATCATGACGCTGGTTTATCTCTGCTTCAAAGAGGTGGTACAGTCTCTCTTCAAACGAGAGTGACTGATACTTGGCGCCTTCACTTTGAAGTTCAAGTGCCTGTTTGAAACCTGATAGATTTAACTGTGTGATTTGATCAAGTAAGGTAGATAAAGAAATCATAATTTTATAGCCTTGGTTGTAGTGTCTGTGAGGCTTGAATAATATTCACTGCCTCTAATATTTTCATGTTGGTTCATATAGGTGTTATTTGCACTGTCTTGTTGGTTATGAAGAAGGTAAGTTTTTGTTTTTAACATGGACTCAATGGAACTGACCTTATAACGGTTTGCTTCTAGTGCGAGGTTTGATACGGCTTCTAATGCTTCATTTCCATAGGTTTTAGAGAAGCTTAAAATGGCCATACATGATTTATATCCTCGTGTTGGGTGTGAACGTCTTTGCATAATACTTTCCATGAGTGCAGTGGTTTGAACACCTATGCTATTTGCCCAGTTTAGGATGCGTTTAGGGTTCCACTTTTCATATTGATACTGATGTTCTGGTGGCATATGTTCTAAATTTGTAGAGTCGTGATAGGCTTGGGTAAGTTTAGGGTGATGGGCGATGACTCCCCCATTAAGTGAAATCATTACTGAAGATGATGAATAGCTAATATCTACTTTTTTACCTAAGTGAATGTACGGTACCGAGTAACCACTTCCCTCAAGTTCAACATGATAGTCTATGCCTACAGTGGCACGTTTAAATTCTTTAAAAATATATTGGTTAGTGCGCAGTGGGTGCAAGTGTGGTTTATCAAGGAGTTCAAAGAGTTCGGTTCTGCTTTTGCCTAAGCGTTTGATGATTTTATTATTATAGCCATCAAGTAAGAGATAGATGACTTGGTTCAGTTCATCTACACTGAAAAAAGTATGGTGACGTAATTTCATTAGTATCCACCTTTGAACACCTTTAACCCCTAATTCTACCTTGGACTTGTCTTGTGGTTTATAAGGACGTGCCGGCTCAACAGCCACCGCGTAATGTGCTGCCATATCTTTGTAACTATCATTGAGTCTTACGACTCCTTTTTTATGTGAGATAACAGCGGCTTTTAGATTATCAGGGACTAAGATGTTGGGGACACCTTCGTAGAAGTTAAAAGCTTGGATATGGGAGGCTATGAAGTCTTTGGTGGATTGTGTGGCGGTGGCATGGGCGAAGGTTAATCCACTTGCCGCCATTACTGTTACAAATATTTGTGCCTTTGATATTTCTCCTGTGACTTGGTTAGTGATAGGCATCGTTACGCCACTGTAATCAATGAAGAGTTTATCACCGCTGTAGTGGACTTGTCTCATAGAAGGGTTTAGTTTTTTAAGATACGCAGCGTAGTAACGGTTAAATTGAGAATAGCCATACAAGTTAGGTTGTTTAGATTTTAACTCTTCCCATAATAATGCTCTTGTCATTCCTTTTTTACTGAGTTCTAGGCGTACATCATTCCAGTCGGGGTGATTAAGAAGATTGGTTGGTTCTTTAGAGGGATTTAATTTTTTAGGTGTGAAAAGTGTTAATAACTCTTCATCACATAGTTGCAGGATTTTATCAAGGTCTATCCTGAGTTCCTCATAAGTCTTTAAGTAGTTGGCGACACTGTTTCGTGAGACACCGGTCATGGTTTGAATCTGTCGGTTTGATAGTTGGTTGCAGTACTTTAGTTGCAACACCTCTTTAATTTTACTCATTTGTATTCTCCTCATTGTTAGCACCTCTTTTTAGGTGCCATTATATTGAAGAATACCCTTTAGCTTAACTCTAACTTATACGCGCATGAAGATGAAAAGGCGGCCAGATAAACGATGCGTGAGCTGGCCAAGTGTTCATGCGCACACTGGCCAAGTGCCGATGCGCGGGGTGGCCAAATGGGGTGCGTGCGTACAAAATACTGTGACCCCGTGCATATGGCTCATTATTTTATTTGTGCAGCTACATCTTTTAAGCATTTTTTTCTTTAATTAAATTTATGGTATAATTCGCGTCTAATAAATATTAGAGAAAGAGGGTGAATGCAATGCCTGGTGTAATCTTAAAATCTGATGACCACTTCGACGCTGCTTACCGTCGCTTTAAGAAGCAAACAGATAGAAATCTGATTGTTACTGAAGCACGTGCTAGACGTTTCCACGAAACGGATACTGACAAGCGTAAGAAAGAGAAGATTAGTACTCGTAAGAAAATTCTTAAACGTCTTTTCATGATGAGACGCTACGAATCTCGTCTGTAATCTCAAAGAGATTATAGTTTTCTCCAAAACTTACTTCAAAGAGGTAGGTTCTTGGAGGTTTTAAATCTTCAAGTTAACTACTTCAGCTTATTTACAATCCACTTTTTAATCTCTTTAAATTCACCTGGATCTACGGTATGTGTCTTATGATATGCTCTAAAATCTATCTCAAAGTCTCCATCAAGTAAGACTTCAATCTGCGCCCTACTTTCATGATAAGGAAGTACATCATCTTCATATCCATGGGTACATAGCCAGTTTGCATTTTTAAGGTCTTGATTCATTTCTTCTAAGATTTTAGGAGCATTATATACATAACCACTTACGGCAATATACCCTGCTAATTTTTCTTTGTAGCGTGCGCCAAATTCGAAGGTGAGCAAAGAACCTTGAGAAAATCCAAATAAAATTGTTTTTGATGGCTCATATTTGTCTTTAAAAACTGTGTCTAAAATCTCTGTCAAGACTTTTTTGGAATATTCAATGCCGGGTTCTTGGTTAGGTGGGAGATCATACCAAGAAAAGCCTGTAAAGTATTCAAAAGGAGCATTTAAAAGAAGATAATTCATATCGTCTAAGCCAAGTTCTTGTGGAAAGAATCTAAAGCCTTCCGCTGAGTCTCCTCTACCGTGCAGGATTATCATTAGTTTGTTGGAAGGTGTTTTACTCTCAAAAAATGAATGGTCCAGAGGAAGTTGCATTTAGTCTTCTTCTAAGGCTTGAATGTCTTTTAAGATTTCTTTACATTCTGCTAGATTTTCTGCACATTCTTCTTCATCCATCTCACCTGTTTCTGCTTCAAAGGCCATCTCTTTGAATTCTTTTTTCATGGCTTGGGCTTCTTTAAATTCATGTTTATCTTCATCTGTAGCATTTTTATTATCTGCAATAGTTTCACACATATCGTCTATGATATTTTCTATCTCGGGGATGATGTCTTCATTTAGTATTTTGATTAGTTCTTCTGCGTTTGTCATTTATTTTCCTTTTTTTATGTTAAATTTACTTAGTATTTTCGACCGCCATAGCTAGCTGTATCCCGTGCTTTTAGACAGTTAATGCATAATTATACTATAAACCTGGTATGCGAGGTATTTTTCCTAGTTTTGGAAGGCGAAGCAAGGCCACTTAGCTGAATTAATGGCTAAAAATACAGCCTTTAATATTATTGCTAAAGACAAGGGGCTACATGAGAGAAAAGGTTATGTAGAACATATTAATATTATCTGTATTATGGACAGCGGAGAAGGGGCCGGTTTTGCCTTTAGAGATGACAATAAGTCCTTCTTAATTCCTATGCCTATCTTTGGTCATTGGGTGAAGAAAGCATGGGGAAAATACTGTCGCCTTTCAAAACTAGGAAAAATACCTCGCATACCAGGTTTATAGTATAATTATGCATTAACTGTCTAAAAGCACGGGATACAGCTAGCTATGGCGGTCGAAAATACTAAGTAAATTTAACATAAA
>NZ_JAEMVE010000244.1 GCF_029216045.1 Sulfurimonas sp. MAG313
ACCAGTGTTACCCATAGCTTCCAGAGTTTCCCATCTTTGATTGCAGTACAGAGTTCTTCTTTATGTCTTATATTTAAAGGTTCTAAACAAACATGTTTTCCTTCTATAAGGACTTCATCTAATTGCATAAGTTTTTCTTCCAAAAGGTTTCGTTTATCAGTGTTCATTTTTTTTCATTTCAGGATTTTATTTTTTATAAGAGTGTAAGCATATCATGTATTTATTATAATTAAAGCTAAAAAATTCAGGGTGTAACAACAGCTAGAATTGATAATGCAAGGGAAGTTAAGGGGTGGGGATGAAAACTAGACTTCTTCCACTAAGCATTGTAAAGAAAAACCTTCTTTTTTGGCCAGTGCTTCGATGGTTTCGGCCTTGGACTCTGCTATTTCAAACATGTAGGCTCCACAAAGACCTTCTCCATCGGTGAGAATTTCATCTGTAATGGCTTCTGCTTGGTCTCGCTTCTTATGAAAAACATCCATAAGTACATTTATGCAAAATTCCCATGAAATGTATTTATCGTAAATTATATAAACAAGATACACTTTTGGCTTGTCTAATGAAGGAAAACATGTTTGTTTAGAACCTTTAAATATAAGACATAAAGAAGAACTCTGTACTGCAATCAAAGATGGGAAACTCTGGAAGCTATGGGTAACACTGGTCCCTCATCCTGATGAGATTGATGATTTTTTTAGCTTTGCACAAACGTCTCACCAAAATGGTGATGGATTAAGTTTTGCAATATTAAACGAAGGAAAAGTAGTAGGTTCAACCCGTTTCATGCGTACCTGTTTATCCCATAAACGTACAGAAATAGGTTTTACTTTTTTAGCAAAATCCGCACAAAGAACAGCTGTAAATACAGAAGCGAAATTACTTATGTTAACACATGCCTTTGAAGTTTTAAATCTCAATAGAGTAGACATAATCACCGATGTACTGAATGAAAATTCAAGACGAGCCATACTTAGACTAGGAGCTAAAGAAGAGGGAGTTTTGCGTTCACATATGATAATGAAAGACGGTAGGGTCCGCGATTCAGTAGTGCATAGTATTATAAAAGAAGAATGGTCAGATATTAAGTCCAAATTAAAAATGAAGCTTGAGAGAAAATAATTATGATGGAAAACTTTAAAACAGCAATGATTGAAGTTTGTAATCAAAAGATAGAGGCTAAAGGCTTAAATGTAGGCTTATCTTTTTATGCATTTTTCAAAAATAAAAATGACAACCCAACTCTCCTCATGGAAGTAGCTCAGTGGTGGATACTCACCCATAAGTTAGACCATTTCGAAAAAGCTGATAAAATCAGACAACTACTTAAGGGCACCTTTAAGCTTTAGTAGTATAAAGTGTTCAAGATAATAAAATATATTGGTGCATTATGAATATCTTATATAAATTGATTTTTTTTAGCCTAGTATTAGTAAACATTGGATGTAATTCAACGGATTCATCTAGTACCCCTAGTAATCAAGTTATGCTTGTACCTTTAGGTGAAGCGGTGGTAGGTCTTAGGCTAGAAGGACCTCTATCTGGAAAAAAAGCGTATAAGTTAGATAAGCGTATTAATCTCCCTAACTGCTGGAACGATTCTGTTATTTGGACAGGGTCAGATCTATATTTTGGTTTAAGTTCTGCCAGTTTTACTAAACTTATTGCTGGTCAAGGGCTCATAAACGATCCAACTTGTTTACTTCCTAGAGCCCAAGTTAATAATGATTATTTTGATATTTACAAGGCAAAAATAGTTAATGGGCAATGGCAAAGTACCTATCAAAATATAGACCCTATTAACACAGAAGCCGGTGTTAGTGTATCTGGTTCTATTATGGCCTATACCCTTTACGATCCAAATGGAAATTGGGATATTTACATGAC
>NZ_JAEMVE010000130.1 GCF_029216045.1 Sulfurimonas sp. MAG313
AGCCTTAGGTGTTTCAGTTACAACTTTTTTCTTTTGACCCCAAGAGCCTTTAAGACCCACTATCTTATTAAACACAGGTTTTTCATCTGTGTAGTCAATTGGGTCTGCGTAGAAATAACCCTGTCTTTCAAACTGGAATCTCTCATCAGGTTTAGCGTCAATTACAGCCGGTTCAATTAAAGCATTTTTTATAATGGTTAAAGAGTCTGGATTTACATCTTCAATTCCCTCCGGAGCTTCATCCTTAAAGAGTCTGTCGTACACTCTTACCTCAACCTCTTTAGCCGTCTTAGCCTCTACCCAATGTATAGCACTTTTAACTTTTAAGCCACTAGTGTCTGAGCCACTTTTAGATGCAGGATTATATTCTGCTTTGATTTCAATAATCTTGCCATCTGCGTCTTTTATAATTTCTTTACACGTAATGATATAAGCGTGTTTAAGGCGAACGTGTTGATCAGGAGTAAGACGGAAATAACCCTTTGGAGGGTTTTCCATAAAGTCATCACGTTCTATATAAATCTCTTTAGAAAAAGGCAAGGCTCTTGACCCCTCTTTAGGAACATCATCAGGATAATATGAAGACTCAAGTTCTTCACTTCCTTCATAATTTACAATCGTTACTTTGAGTGGGTCAAGCACACACATAACACGAGGCACCTTTGTATTTAAATCATCTCTGATACAAAATTCAAGTTGAGCAACATCAACCATTGAATTTGCTTTTGCAATACCAATTTGGTCACAAAAAGTTAAGATAGATTCAGGTGTATACCCTCTTCTTTTATATCCAGCGATAGTAGGCAGACGAGGATCATCCCAACCACTCACCTTACCCGCCTCAACTAGCTCTAGAAGCTTTCTTTTACTCATAACAGTGTAGTTGATACCAAGACGTGCAAATTCATGCTGGAAGGGACGCACAGTTGTAAGACCAAGAGTATCAAGCACCCAGTTATAAATATCTCTGTTGTTTTCAAATTCTAAAGTACAAATAGAGTGAGACACACCTTCAATATAATCAGATAAACAATGAGCAAAGTCATACATTGGATAAATAGACCACTTGTCCCCTGCGCGGAAATGATGTGCATGTTTAATACGGTATAAAAGAGGATCACGAAGTTTCATATTAGCAGCAGACATATCAATCTTAGCTCTTAATACGTGTTCACCATCTTTAAAATCACCGTTTTTCATTTTCTCAAAAAGGTCTAAGTTTTCTTCTATCGTACGTTCAGCATACTTACTACGTTTACCTGATTCTTTAATCGTTCCGCGAAGCTCACGCATCTCTTCTTCATTCGTACTATCAACATAAGCCTTGCCCATCTTAATAAGCTCTATCGCATAATCATGAATTTGATCAAAATAATCAGAAGTGAAACGAACGTTGTCACCCCAGTCAAAACCAAGCCACTGAACCGCGTCTTTAAGAGCCTCAACATATTTTGTATCTTCTTTAGTAGGATTTGTATCGTCCATTCTAAGATTACAATGACCATTATAGTCCGCTGCAATTCCAAAGTTTATACAGATAGATTTAGCGTGACCGATATGTGGAAAGCCATTTGGCTCAGGAGGAAATCTAGTAATAACCTCTTTATACTTACCTGATTTTAAATCCGCTTCAACGATTGACCGTAAAAAATCTTTGCTCTCACTCATTATTATTAAACCTTTTGTAAAGAAACATTGTTTTGATTGTGTAACTTTTAATTAATCGTATTTTATCAAAATTAGGGCTTGTTACATCTTATATAAGATGTTTATATTTGGAATAAGCTCCATCCTATTCAATAGAAGAATAAGAACACATTATTCCTTAACTTAACTTTTTACTCTTCTTCAGCTTCTTCTTTTTCTAACTGAGAACGAATTTCATCCATATTTATGCTCTTAACATGAGTAACAATATCGTTTAAAGCATCTTCAGGTAATGAACCTGCTCTATTAAGAAGAACAATCCCATCTCTAATAACAACAATGGTAGGAACGGAAGAAACCCCATAATAATTAGCGATAGCGCTTTGTTCGTCAATATTAAGCTTACCAAATGTAATATCAGGATTCTCATCCGAAACCTTCTCAAAAGTCGGAGCAAACTGTATACAAGGTCCACACCACTGCGCCCAAAAGTCGATAATTATAATCTCGTTATTATCACGTATTTCATCAAAATTCTTAGTTGTTAAATCTATATATGCCATAATGTTTCCTTTAAATTAGAAGCGAATTATAGCATAGCGATTAATAAAGGAATAAGGCTCAGAATAGTTTTATTTATCAAAGAGGGTAGTGCGTAAAAAACACTACTTATCAAGAGTAGTAATGAGATTGACTACGGGGACATTGCTTTAATTTTTCTTCTTGCAGAAGGAAAACTAAAGCTATGTCCCCATTTAGCTAAACAACCCAGTTGCCGAGCAAGAAAGTAAGAATTCACCCCTGAGGCGAATTTTATGCTTACCCTCTATATTAGACACTACAGCTGTCATTGGTACAGAAACGACTTTCTATTCCATCGCTCCCTCCAAAATTCTTCCAATCAATCTTTGGCATTTCTGACTTACGTTTTTCATACTCTTCAAGGCTAATTCCTTCATATGGCATTTGTGCATAAGCGCCCTCTTGGGTATGTGGAAGCATGGAAACAGATTTGATAACAGGTGCAAATTGCGCGAGCATATGCTCAACCTGATGCGCTTCACTTTCAGGGTCAAAATAAACGGTGCAGCTGACCATATTGTCACTCCATTCTCGTTGAAGCATGGCTAATAAAGAAAACTGTTCCCACGCAGATACGGTAGCTGCTTTTCGTGTTTTTCCTTGATCAATAGGAAATTCGAAAACGGTAGTATTTTGACTGTACGTATCCGCTTCATTAGGGACCCCCGCATTTTTGAGTACCTGACAGATAGGGGAGTCGTTTCCTACTCTCATTCTACGTATTGCGTATTGAAAAGTAGGAAAATGCATGCCTGAACTTACTCCTGCAAGTTGGGAAATAGTACCAGAGGGTTTGATGGTGGTTACTCTAATGGACGCGGGAACACCTGCGTCTGCTGCGAGGTCTTTATTAACAGATTCTACAATCTTATACGCCTTTCTAAGTCGTCTTGTGAGTTCAGTAGCTCCTAATTCATCAAGCATATCAGCCACACCTGAGAGACTTATACCTATACGACGATTACGAATAACAATTGCATTTGTTTCGGGTCGATGTGTTGGTAATAAAGAAACAGTAGATGCGTAAAAAGTGGCATATTCTAAGACTGTGTAAAAATCACTCTCTTTTTTACAGCGAGAAGGAAAGACTTCGGCTAAGTTACACAGTTCAAAACTTTCAAGTGGTATTTCAGAGCAGGGATTTGCAAGGGAAGCCTTATCTTTACTTTCCTTACCATAGCGCCCATATTTTTGGACATTGATTAGATTCATAATACCTGGTTCACCATTGTTAATGATGCGCGAAGCTATCAGAGGAAGTTTTGCAAAGTCATCTGCTTTTTCAAGTACGACAGTGTTGTTTGACATCCAACCAATTTCAGAGCGTTCTGGATACTTTTCATAATCTTTTAAATCTAAAAAGTTTTCGTCATCAACAGAGCCTAATGAGATTTCAGCACTTCGGCGTACGTTTCCAGCAACAACGCAGGCTCCAATAGCATTAAAAACATCTGCTGTACAACGTGTGGAAGATGAAGCTCCTTTGCAATAGGTATCTAAATATGTTTCTACGCGTTCATGTAGCTGAATAAGAGGTTCAGGACCAGAGGCCGTACCTCCAAAACCGTTGATACTCGTGCCCGCTAGGCGAATTTGTGAATAATCAAAATCAAACCAAGCTCCACCATTTGTGTAACTTTCAATAAGCAAGCGTAACGAACTCACCCAGCCTTCACGACTGTCAGGAATAACGAACTCGACGGAGCGTGATTTATCAGGTAATTTACTCTCTTCGCCTTTCCATGAGGTGTTAAATCCTACGCCCACACCACACATCAACATATCCATAGCCCATTCTGCTGCTAAGGCAAGGTTTTTTTGTATCTACTGCGCCACAGTTATTTAAAGCTGCGGCTCCACGTTCATACACGTATTGCGTTCCCATGGCCCAAAGTCCTCTTCCAGGAGGAAGCCATTTCATATCAAACATACTTAAGGCCATCTTTTTTCCATAATCTTGCCAATAGTTTTCATCCCAAGAAAGTTGATTGTTTTGGTAATGGTTTTTTCGTATGCTAATGACACCGTTAATTACGCGAATAACCGTGTCAGCCCAATGTTCTTGAGAACCATCTGCCTTAATACGGCTATAGGTTCGGTAATAAGTAACTTCTCCGAAACCACCAAATCCAAAGTTTTGTTTTTTAGATTGAAGAAGTGTACAGGTCGCATCATCAAGAATAAATCTTGCATGTACAATAGTGTGTTTAGTCTCTTTTCGCATAGCCTTACCTCACTTTTCGTTTAGCAAGGAGTATAGCTTAGGCACTTGTTTAAGTATATGACTTACATCAAGGTATAAAGACACTTAACCAGTATGGTAATGAACTTTGCTACGGGGACATTGATTGTGAACTTGCCAAAGATGGTTATTTGAATAGGTACTGTCTTCTTTTAGAGCGAAAAGAAATAGTGCCTTATTAAAGTTGTAAATTTGTATAGGACTAAGCTTAGCTAGTGGGGACATTGCTTTAATTTTATCGCTAAGCGATGAAATTCATGCTGTGTCCTTCTTTAGCTAAACAACCCTGTTGGCATGCAAAATATAAAAGTTGAGATTCATTCATAATAGGTGAATGGCTGAAGTTTTAGAAACTCGGGGACATAGCTTTATTTTTCTTTATTACTAAAGATTCATAAAATTATGTAAGTACACGTTGAGTGTAAGGATGTAATAATCACACCTCTATTTTGATTTTAGTTTATAGGAGGCATGAGCCCAAGAAAGAGTTTACTTTCCTTCTTTTTTAAGCTTTTTCTCTGCTCGTTTCTCTTTTAAAGTTTTACCCTCAGTTTTAGTTACTTTTTTTGCGTTTTGACCTTTAGCCATAATATTTCCTTTATTTATTAAGATTTTAAATCCTATCTATAGCATTGTATTGCACCTTTACTTAAAGTTATTATTTTATTGTCAGTAGAAAAGAAAAGCATTGATGTAGTAAGG
>NZ_JAEMVE010000131.1 GCF_029216045.1 Sulfurimonas sp. MAG313
GCCGTTTTTATACGCGGTAAATGAGGCATTCCCGTCTGATGTATTTGTTAGGCTACCTCCCTCGATACTGCCAGTACATTCCCTCATCTCGGGTTTCCTCCATACCCTCTTCGGTACCTCGTCTACATCCGTTATCACTGAACTCCCAATACCCGTCTCTCTTTGATATTGCATAAGTTTTCTCCTTTATCATATCATTATAACCTACCATACGGAATTATGACATACTCTAATCGTAACTGTAGGTGCAAAGTAGAAATGTCCGGTTTACGCTAAGTTAAAATGTCCGCTTTATTATCATGATAGCTTAATTTATGGGGGCTTTGCCCCCAAACCCCCAGGATATTTATACAAGGGTAATGTATAATAACTCTGCAGTACAGGCTGGGAAGCCGATGACTGCCAAGGGTAATGGGCAACTAAATTTGTTGCCTAGTACTTACCAATAACAAATAGAACCGGACATTTCTATTTAGCAGAAAACCGGACATTTTAACTTGGGGCTAACAGGCTGAATTCGTATAAAAACTATTTTAGCCGATGCCTTACGATAGTCTTGATTTATAAAATGGTGCTATACTATTTATTACTTGAATTCAGGATATCTAAAAAAGGAGTGTAAGAACTTATGATTTCAATCAACAATATAGAAATGACTAGAGAGCAAATATTTAATGAAATGGCTATGTTGCTCTTAAGTGTTGCTGAATAAGTAACAGTTTGTTTTCGTTGAAATTTTCAGTAGTATCCATTAAACGAAACCAACCTAAGTAATGATCAAGGTATTTTGTAGCAACGCCATGAAAGTTATTCATCCAGTTTTTTAATCGGCTATGATAGGCATTCACATTCTGAATGTGAAATACCTTATCAATCACACGTATACCAGCGGATAAATTCAGCCGTTTGTGTATTAGCCCATTCTTTTTGGCTATTTGGATATAGGATTTATACCCATCACTGCATAACACACTATCTTCTTCAATCTTACCTGCTATTTGTTCATTGATCCCTTTTATAGAAGTCGAATCTAAAATTGAATCAAAAGTATGTTTACCCCGATCTCTCACAGTCAGAACAGGGATCCAATCCTCTTTTGACCTTCCTTGCTTTCCCATATGCTTGCCACGCTTGTGTGGTTTTCTATTTAGCTTTTTGCTACCTTTTTCTGAATAAGCAAAAAAAGTTTCATCTGCCTCAACAATACCTTCCAACCATTTAGCTTTCATTTCTGCAGGTAATTGTAGAAAGCGGTGACGCCAACGAAATGATGTTCCCAAGCTAATATTATAATCAGTTGCCGCTTGGCGAAGTACTTTACTACCTAACATACCCTCCATATAATCAAGCCATTTAGCTTTATGTCGCAGTCTTGCTAACGGTGTGCCTGTAGTCGCTGAAAAGGTTTTTAGACAGTTTTTGCAGAGATAGCGTTGGATGTTATCTTTTTTTCCATTACGTTTAATAACACCACTGTGGCAATGGGGACATTCAGGTTTATCAATTATGCGTTGCTCTAATGCTGCTATCATTTTTTGTTCTGGATCTGTTGTTTGAAAATGAAGAATAAGTCGTTGCACCTGTTCTTCAGTTAAATGATCAAGATCTTGTAATAAATGATTAAATTTTGCTGGAGTCATTATTTTCTCCTATTTATTAACTTGTACTTTCAGTTTAGTACAAGTTTTTATATTAGCAACACTTTAAGGCAACATAGCCAGTTTATTAACTTGCCCAGCATATAACCAAACAACCACATGTGTATCAAGGTAAATCAAGGTTTACTTCCTTCTCCCAACTAATATCGACAAGATCATTGGGATCATCGATAATAACATTAGGCCTTGATATTAAATTTTGAAGTTTGTTGGTCTTTTTTACGGGGACAATTCTTAGCTTTTTATTGCCTTTATTAATTTCAATTGGAACACCGGTATGGGTGCGGCTCTTTTAGAACGACGCATAAATCAACAACTTAGAAAATAGATATTTTATATACTTTAAGAAAATGCTATATATTAAGCCATTTCAATTCTGCAAATATAAAATATTTATACGATAATAATAAGCCTAAACCATATGTCATAAAAAATACCTTATAATAACTATAAAAGTGATGTATGTTGTTGATATTCTGTCGTTTAAAAAGATCCGCACCCCTTTTAACTTTTAACAAACAACAAATAACTCTTCACTCTTAACCCTTAACCCTTAACCCTTCACTCTTAACTCTTAACTCTTAACTCTTCACTCTTAACCCTTCACTCTTAACCCTTCACTCTTAACTCTTCACTCTTAACTCTTGCTCTTTACCTTGATCTCGCTGATCAACGCAGATTTTTTTGGGTTCTTTCCGGGACTTGTTTCTGCGCAAATCGGCGGGATCGGCGAGAGAAACTTAAGGTTGATGAGTAGA
>NZ_JAEMVE010000132.1 GCF_029216045.1 Sulfurimonas sp. MAG313
GCAAATATAGCCTTTGTAGCACCAACAGACACTGCTGAACGTATTAAAACAGTCGTAAGTGAGGCGCAAAAGTTTATTTACCTTGTAGCTTACGCAGGCATTACTGGTTCAGGTAAGAGTGAAGACCTTCAAGCTATTATCACTTCTATTAAAGACTATTCTCAAACGCCTGTTTATGTAGGCTTTGGAGTGAACGAAAAAACAGCTAAGGAAAAAGTAGAAGGAGCAGATGGAGTAATCGTTGGGTCTGCTTTTATCCAAGTACTTCTTAATGAGTCTCTTTCTAACATTCAAAAAATCTCAAAATGTGGTGAGATTGCAAGAAACATTAAAGATATGATTAACTCCTAAGAAGTATTACTTCTTAGTCTTAAACCTTCTTTTTCTTCTACTCTTTTTCTCATTACTCCCAAAAAAGGCCAAAAACGTCATCTTCCCTGAAGCGTAAAACATTACCATATAAGCAAAAAACCTAAGTAAACCAGCAATGAATCCCTCGTAGCTTAAAAGACCCATCTGAGAAAGTATATAATTAAAATCATGTTGGGCATCAACTCCTAAGAAAGATTTATATGCAGGTAGAAATAATCCTTCATGAGAAGTTGAAACATACCAAGCCGTGTAATGCAAAGAAAGTCCAAAGATAAAAAGGCCTATTAAAAAAGGAAAAATCTGTTTTTTATGTTTGTAATAATAAGCAATACCAAGAGGAAACCCAAGTTGAAAGAGGGTGCCATTTAAGGCTGTGAAAAACTGAGGCAAGCCCAAGATATAACACACTCCATGACCCCCTTCATGAACGATACCAAGAGTTTGAGAAAGAATGAAAAAGTATAAAATAAAAATCTGTTTAGAAAGAGCGTCTCCGACTAACTGAGTGCTGCCATAAGGAGCTAGCTTAGCAAACATAATCAGAGATATTAAAACTAAAACAGCAATAACTTTTTTAGTAGCTCCTGAGGTTAGAGCCTTTTTAGGTTTTTTAAATTCTTCAAATTCTTCTAAAATATCCATTAATATCCTTTTTCTTAATACTAAGGTGCTATAATTACATATATTAGTGAACAATAACCTTATATTCTTGGGGACGACTTGGCTTCGACTGGAGTGGTTTCGGAGATTGGTTGCATGTCGGACTGAGCATTTCCGTTACGCGGCTCAACTTGCTTAAACGCAAACAACACTAATTACCGCCCAGCTTACGCAGTAGCATAAGTTTTACCCCCTCGCAAGAGGACGGGCTGCTTCGCTCTTCAATACTATCTGAGAAGAGATTATGAAGTATAACCCTCATGATAGATATATTTATGGGATGTTTCGACCATAAACGAATTTAGAAAATCGTCTTGTCTAGCCTTGTAGGTTGTGCGAAATCAAGATTAAACCTAAACAATCTTTCTAAACATGTAGACGCCTTTTTCTATCCATTTTAGGACTGCGGTTCGATCCCGCACGTCTCCACCAAAACATAATCCAAAAAGCACCTAAAAACTCCACGTATCTCCCTTGAATAGGAGTATGTATTAATGTATCTCTATACTGCCCATTTTAACTCCGCCGTTGATAAGTATATTTTAGGTATCGGTAAAAATGGATTCTTATGTTCACACGCATCCACTTGGCCACCCACGCGCATAAACACTTAGCCACTTGAGTGCTAAAAAATATTCTTACGTAATTGTATCATAGGGTGGCCAAGTGTTTTAGTCATTTGCCATTAATTCTCTCATCGAAGGCCCCTTCAATTCAATTTTATGAGCCGTATGAATTAACCTATCCATCATAGCGTCAGCAATGGTTTCATTTCCTAAATACGCGTACCATTCTTTAATAGGAAGTTGCGCTGTAATGATAATAGAACCACTGAGTGTTCTCTCCTCAATAATCTCAAACAGATCATTGATTTCATCTCCTTTAAGTGGCGTGATTCCAAAGTCATCCAGCAGTAAAAGTTTGAACTTAGAGATCTTAGCAAGGGTCTTTGTATAACTCCCATCAAGGCGAGCCATCTTTATCTCTTCAAGCAAGGTGTTGATTCTATAATACTTTGCAGAGTATCCTAATGCAATCGCCCGTCTTGCAAGGGCTTGGGCTAAAAAGCTTTTACCCGTTCCCGTCATCCCTGTTAGTAAAATATTTTGCGCCTTATTAATAAACTCACAATTAGCCAAGGATAGTATTTGGGATTTATCTAAGTTTCTCTTAGCATGATATTCAATCTGATCAAGCGAAGCCGAACTATCTTTTAGCTTTGCAAAGCTAAGCATTCTTTTAATGCGTTTATCATGACGCTGGTTTATCTCTGCTTCAAAGAGGTGGTACAGTCTCTCTTCAAACGAGAGCGACTGATATTTGATGCCTTCACTTTGAAGTTCAAGTGCCTGTTTGAAACCTGATAGATTTAACTGTGTGATTTGATCAAGTAAGGTAGATAAAGAAATCATAATTTTATAGCCTTGGTTGTAGTGTCTGTGAGGCTTGAATAATATTCACTGCCTCTAATATTTTCATGTTGGTTCATATAGGTGTTATTTGCACTGTCTTGTTGGTTATGAAGAAGGTAAGTTTTTGTTTTTAACATGGACTCAATGGAACTGACCTTATAACGGTTTGCTTCTAGTGCGAGGTTTGATACGGCTTCTAATGCTTCATTTCCATAGGTTTTAGAGAAGCTTAAAATGGCCATACATGATTTATATCCTCGTGTTGGGTGTGAACGTCTTTGCATAATACTTTCCATGAGTGCAGTGGTTTGAACACCTATGCTATTTGCCCAGTTTAGGATGCGTTTAGGGTTCCACTTTTCATATTGATACTGATGTTCTGGTGGCATATGTTCTAAATTTGTAGAGTCGTGATAGGCTTGGGTAAGTTTAGGGTGATGGGCGATGACTCCCCCATTAAGTGAAATCATTACTGAAGATGATGAATAGCTAATATCTACTTTTTTACCTAAGTGAATGTACGGTACCGAGTAACCACTTCCCTCAAGTTCAACATGATAGTCTATGCCTACAGTGGCACGTTTAAATTCTTTAAAAATATATTGGTTAGTGCGCAGTGGGTGCAAGTGTGGTTTATCAAGGAGTTCAAAGAGTTCGGTTCTGCTTTTGCCTAAGCGTTTGATGATTTTATTATTATAGCCATCAAGTAAGAGATAGATGACTTGGTTCAGTTCATCTACACTGAAAAAAGTATGGTGACGTAATTTCATTAGTATCCACCTTTGAACACCTTTAACCCCTAATTCTACCTTGGACTTGTCTTGTGGTTTATAAGGACGTGCCGGCTCAACAGCCACCGCGTAATGTGCTGCCATATCTTTGTAACTATCATTGAGTCTTACGACTCCTTTTTTATGTGAGATAACAGCGGCTTTTAGATTATCAGGGACTAAGATGTTGGGGACACCTTCGTAGAAGTTAAAAGCTTGGATATGGGAGGCTATGAAGTCTTTGGTGGATTGTGTGGCGGTGGCATGGGCGAAGGTTAATCCACTTGCCGCCATTACTGTTACAAATATTTGTGCCTTTGATATTTCTCCTGTGACTTGGTTAGTGATAGGCATCGTTACGCCACTGTAATCAATGAAGAGTTTATCACCGCTGTAGTGGACTTGTCTCATAGAAGGGTTTAGTTTTTTAAGATACGCAGCGTAGTAACGGTTAAATTGAGAATAGCCATACAAGTTAGGTTGTTTAGATTTTAACTCTTCCCATAATAATGCTCTTGTCATTCCTTTTTTACTGAGTTCTAGGCGTACATCATTCCAGTCGGGGTGATTAAGAAGATTGGTTGGTTCTTTAGAGGGATTTAATTTTTTAGGTGTGAAAAGTGTTAATAACTCTTCATCACATAGTTGCAGAATTTTATCAAGGTCTATCCTGAGTTCCTCATAAGTCTTTAAGTAGTTGGCGACACTGTTTCGTGAGACACCGGTCATGGTTTGAATCTGTCGGTTTGATAGTTGGTTGCAGTACTTTAGTTGCAACACCTCTTTAATTTTACTCATTTGTATTCTCCTCATTGTTAGCACCTCTTTTTAGGTGCCATTATATTGAAGAATACCCTTTAGCTTAACTCTAACTTATACGCGCATGAAGATGAAAAGGCGGCCAGATAAACGATGC
>NZ_JAEMVE010000133.1 GCF_029216045.1 Sulfurimonas sp. MAG313
ATTGTATATTCCAGTTAAATAATCTTTTGTTGCTAAATCTTCTAATTTTTTCAGGGTTTGGCTAAGTTGTAAGTGGGTTTTGACACGTGCTAAGAGTTCTACTGGTTTAAAGGGTTTAGTAACATAATCAACACCACCCATACTAAAAGCTTTTTCGATGGATACATCATCGCTATTTGCAGTGATAAAGAGTACAGGAATACTTTTTGTGTTTTCGTTAGTTTTAAAGGCTTCGCATACCTCATACCCATCCATTTCAGGCATAACAATATCGAGTAAAATGAGGTCAATCTCATTTTTTACAGCCATCTGAAGAGCTTTTTTACCATTTAAGGCAACAACTACATCGTAGTCTTTTAACAAAGATAATAAAATATTAATGTTCTCTTTTGTGTCATCTACTATTAAAATAGTTGGTTTCTCTCTCATTCATGCATCCCCTATAATAATACTATCTGTATTATTATAGACAAGTTTATCTTAATGAAGTCTCAGTGAGGTTTTATATGCTTACCTTATACCCAAATTCAGGAATAATTGTGATAAATTTTTTCTAATACGAAAGTAGAGTGCTAATTTAAATTCATACAATTTATTTAAATATTCTAAGCTACTATTTCGATTTGCAACATAGAACTAATTCCTTCAAATTTATTAGGATATAGGGAACTGTTTTTTTTATTGTGCAATACGTTAAAACGTTGCTTCTGATTTCATTTTTTACTCATAATCACTATAAAAAAATGGAGATATTTAATTTATAGTCTTTGATGACCTGAGAAGTCAAACTCCTTGTAAGACAAATAATTTTCTTATGTGCCTTATATATGAAGATGTAGTTTATTGGATATTGGTATAAACGGCTTGAACATCTTCATCTTCATCAAGCTTATCTAGGATGATACGGATGTCTTCCATCTGCTCATCCGTAACTGAGATAGGTGTATTTGATAGATATTGAAGGGTTGCTTTGGTCATTTCTACTTTTAGCTCTTCGAGCTTACTGTTCATATTTCCAAAGTCAGCGTAACTTGTATGAACGATGCACTCGCCAGCTTCTTCTTCTAACTCTTCTAAACCTGCATCAATAAGTTCCATTTCTAACTCTTCAACATCTCCACCCTCAGGTAGTTTGAATTCAAAGATAGCCTTTCTTGTAAACATAAAGTCTAAGGCACCTTTGTTAAGCATCTCTCCAGAGTTTTTGTTGACTGGGTTTTTAACATTAGCTACGGTACGTGTATTATTATCGGTGAGGCATTCAATGATAAACATAGAACCATGGGGTCCTTTTCCTTCAAAAATAACATCAGCCATATCTTTGGCATCTTTACCCGTAGCTCTTTTAATGGCTGCGGTAATGTTATCCTTAGGCATGTTCTCCGATTTGGCGTTTAGTATCGCTGTACGGAGCTTAGGATTCATATCCGGCTCGCCACCACCTTCTTTAGCTGCTTTTTCAATAGCTTTTGCTAGCTTTGGAAATACTCTTGACATATTTCCCCAGCGTTTTTCTTTGGCTGCTTTTCTATATTCAAAGGCTCTACCCATAAAATGTATCCTCAAGTTAGTTTAATTATTTGGTATTATAGCTATATAAAATATTAAGAAAATAAATTTACCTTGTATGCAGATGAATTTTGATAAAATTTCGTAATTATATGACCTAGGTAAACAATGAACTCTAAACTTTCTTTTGATAAAACACTTTATGTACTCGCCCCTCTTGCAGGCTATACAGATCTTCCTTTTCGTAATGTAGTGAAAAAATTCGGAGCGGACTTGACTGTTTCTGAGATGGTGAGTTCAAATGCTCTTACGCATAATTCTGAAAAATCTATGAAAATGCTTGAGAAAAACTCTATAGAAGATCCGTATTCTGTTCAGATAGCTGGATCAGATGTAGATGTAGTAAGAGAAGCGGTTGAAGTTATTAATAGACAAGACGGAATAGATGTGATTGATTTAAACTGTGGCTGTCCTGTTCCTAAGGTTACGGGTGGTGGATCGGGTTCATCTTTATTAAGAGACTTAGATCAGATGGCGCGTATTATAGAAACTATTAAAAAAACATCAAATAAACAATACACATCTGTGAAAATACGTCTTGGATTTTCTGAAAACAATCATGTAGAAATTGCTAAGGTCGTGCAAGATGCAGGAGCAGATTTTATAGCCGTTCATGGTCGTACTCGAGTCGGAAAATTTAAGTCTGAGGTCGATTATGACGCAATTGCAGAGGTTAAAGAAGTCTTGTCTATTCCTGTAATTGCAAATGGTGATATCACTGATTATGAAAAGGCTCAGTGGGTGCTTAATCATACCAAAGCAGATGGCTTAATGATAGGCCGTGGGGCTATTGGTAAACCATGGATTTTTCATCAATTAAAGACAGGGGAGCAAGAAGTTTCCATACAGCTAAAAAAAGAGATCGTTTTAGAGCATTACGACTCGATGATAAACTTTTATGGAACCCATGGAGTCGCTATGTTCAGAAAGCATATTCATACGTATTGTAAGGGGCTTCAAGGTGCATCTCATCTAAGAAATGAAGTCAACAGTATTACAGATATTATAGAGTTTAGAAAAAGAATAGAAGACTTTTTTAATACTACAAAACAAGCATAGCAAAGTTTCTTTAATGTCGTGTTTCAATGAGGACTTTTTTCAACATAGATAAGGCATCATCAGACTTATGCTCATGCCATTCTTGAGCTGAAATACCTCCCGCTGCTTGAAAATGGTACAAAGTAGAATTTTTTTGTCCTTCTAAGATACTTTGAGTGATAGCGGTAAGGTTTTCTTTTCCCTCAACTTGTGAAATATGACTGGTGAAAATACGGCGTTGTTGGCTATCGGATAGTTTTTCAAGTTGACAATAAAAGTCAATGGCTCCATTAATAAACATATAATAAATTTGAGTTTGATCTTTGTCTGCTTTGATTTGAGCTAAATCTATTTGCTTAAGCAGGGCGGAGTGATAGTCTTTTACATGGGAATACACAATGTCAAATATTTGAGATTTATACTTAGGTGTGCTTTGTGTTGACTTCTTTACCTCTTTATCCAGAGGTTCTTTTTTTCCTTTTTTAAAGAAAAATAGTACTCCTATAAGTACAAGAAATAGAGCTAAATACAATAGATATGAAGAAAAATCTTCTTTGTCTTCTTGCTTTTTTATAACGGGAATAGGGAGTATAACTTCTTCCATAGGCTCAATAACAGGCTCTATCACGAGTATTTTTGGAACAAGGTCTTCTTTAACTTTCTTAGGTACGTCTGTTTTTTCCACCTTAGGAATAGGGGATCTCTTTTTAAGAGTCTTAGTAGCATATTTGTCATTCATTTTTTTAAAATAAAGATGTGCTTCTTTATTTCCATGTTTAGAAGCCCGACGTAGCCATTTATAGCCATCCATTTTCTTTCGTTCAACTCCCTTGCCTTTCATATATAATATACCAATATTATATTCAGCTCTATCATCGCCCTTATCTGCAAGTTTTCGATAAATTCTGTACGCATTTTCAAAATCTTTTTTTTGTGCTGCCTCAAAAGCTAGACTATGGAATTCATAATTCATAAAAGAGGTGGAGTCATCGGCTTGTAGTAAAAAAGAAGAAGAATCGCTTTTTTTAGCATAAATGAGCTGTGTATGTAAAAGTAAAAGAAGGATAAAAATTGTTTTAGTTATATTCATGAGTGTCTCATTTTTAGTGTCATTATTTATTATACATAATTTTAAAGGAATTATCCAATAACTTACAATTTTTTCAAATTCACAGGAACTTTATGTTCTTGGACATAATCTTCAAATTTTCCTTGTTTGTGCATGTCTAAGGCATATTCACGCAATTCAGTTCTATCTTCTTGATACTGCATCAAAGGAACACTCATTCCGCAACTCGATTCAACTGCATAAAGAGTAAATTTTAAAATATAGCGAACCGCATTCATGTCTTCATTGAAAAATAAGGAAGCTTCTTTGAAGGCATTACTGTCTTTATCTAAACACGCTCCCTTGCAAAAACATCGTAATATTTTTGGTTTTGATTCAAAGGCAGTAAACATCAAGGTGATTTCACCATCTTCATTAATATCTCTTTGGGTTCGGTTTCCACTTCCTAGATAATCTATCATATATAAGGTTGTACTGTCTTGTATGTAAATACTTTTATATCCTCTGGGTGAAAGGTTGACTTCTTTACTCGAACAAGAAGCTATAAAAAACACCTTTTGCTCTTTGATAAAATTCATATCAAAATGTGAAAGTTCTTTATATTGTTTTCCCAATGCTTCAGCCTTTTTTATCTCGTCTATTTTATTATACAAAAAAATTATAAATAATGAATAAAGAGTGCCTCTAAAGGTCTAAATAAGGGTAGGCACTTTAGGGTTTTTTTCAGAGAGTTCTTTAAAAGAATTTAATTCAGAGTGCATCTGCTCTTGATATTGTTTTTGTAAATGAACAAGCTTTTCTTGGGCATTATTTATTTTATCTAAATGAGACTCTTCAAGCTTTATAAGCTTAGCCTCAAAGGCTTGAAAAAAAGTTTTTTCTTTGGTTAAGAGGATAATGTCTTTTTTAGCGGCCCATTTACGTTTTATATTGGGTTTCTCTCCAAATTCAAAAATGATATTTGTATTTTTTTCAGAGAGTATATACTTAGGAACTTGATAAGAGATGAAATGTTTGTCTTGAGCATCGTGTAGTATCTGAACAACATAATACATTGTATCTCCTTATATGTCATTTTACTACTTTTTGATAGTTAAAGTAAAGCGTGCCCCATCTTTTGTATTTTGTACACTAAGTTTTCCGTGATGCTTTTGAGCGATTTGTGAGCTCATATATAGGCCTATTCCGGTTCCGCCCGTGTCTGCTTTAGTTGTGATGTTTGGATTAAATATATCTTTGATAATGCTTTCAGGAATACCTCCTGCATTGTCAACGACTTGCAAGGTAATATGATGCTCACTCTCAATATACCCAAGGGCAATTATACGCTTTTTTATATTCTTTTCATTAAAGGCATCTTTAGCATTATTGATAAGGTTTAAGAGTAAGTGCTTAAACTCGTTTTCATACCCATTAATTAAAATATCCTTTTGTTCAGATTGTTGGATCTCAATAGTATTCTTTATCAGCTCATCTTTAAGTAAAACTTTAACGGAGGAGATACAAGCTTCTAAGGAAAATTCTGTGCATTCTTTACTGGTACGAAAAAAACTTCTAAACTCACTTAAAGTTGAAGTCATATGTTCTATTTGATTATGTATAATCTCACTCATCTCATTAACCTCAAGACATTTAGATGACATAGTCTTGCTTTCTTCACTTTTAATCATATCTGCTGCCATAGAAATAGCATTTAATGGTTGTTTCCATTGATGTGCTATCGCGTCAACCATTTCACCTATTGCGGCCATTCTTGATTGCTCTTTTAAGAGTACTTCTTTTTCCGATACATTTTGCATTTCTTCTTGCACTCGTTTTTCTAAGCGGTTTTTATATTGATCGAGTTTCCAATGGGCTTGTTCAAGTTCAGATGTCTTTTTATTAAGATCAGAAGTTCTTTCACTGACCTTTTCTTCAAGTGTTTCGGTTAACTTTGAAAGTTTATACGTTTCACGCTTTAATCGAGCCCCTGTTAACTTCATACTAAAGACATAGTAACCAAGAAGCATAGTAATGATAGACTGTATCAGTAGTAATTGAAAAACCTCATAGGTACTCAGTTCTATCTTTGTTTGTGAAAATGAAAACAAAAGTAAAACAATAGCAATATAAAAGATAATCCAATATAAGGCATGTTTAAAGGGCCTCAATAAAATAACGGGTATAGGATAGATTACTAAAAACATGACCATTTCAAGTTTGTTGTCTGTTGTGATAAAGCCCGCAAGAAAAAATAATAGAAAAAAGAATAAGGTGATATTAACAAGTACATCAATCTTAACACTTTGTCTAAAGAGTAAACCAAAAATAAGTAGAGAAAAGAGAGAGAGTATTAATCCTACGCTTGCATCGTTTATATTATGCAGAAAATAATTTAAACTTCCTAAAACTATGCCGGCAAAAAAACTTGTGATAACTAAGATATAAAGTATTTTAGTTTCATCGGTATGCGCATTTGAAAAAAATGAATAAATATTTTTAACCACTAGATTCCTTGAAAAATCATCAAAATTCATGCTCTTGTAAAGAGATGAATATAGGTTTTGTTTTTATTTGTTGTATTATTCTATCAAAAAAGTACAGTTTTCTGCTTAATCTTGCATAAGTCTTTATATAAAAAAGAAGATGAGTAAAATAAAGAATATAAAAAAATAGTGATAAGTTTTTTTAATTAAAAAATATTAAACATCTGCTATACTTAGTCAAAAAGTTGAGCCCTTATGGCAGATAATAATGAAGAAATTTTAGAACAGTTACAAACGCTTATAGAACAAACCTATAGGGTTGAAGAAGAATATAAAACACTTCGTAGTTCATACGATCACTTGCAAGATACCATTGAAAATCTAATAGAATTTTTACCAAATGCCTTGTGGGTTTTATTTGAAAATGGTGAGGTTTTTACACAAAATTCAAATGCTTCAAAATTAGCGCAACTTTTAGAAATTATGGACTTTACTAGAAGTGATTACGAACTTAATTTTGAAGAGGGTAGTTATTTAATTAAAACAAGTTCGTATAAAGATAAAATTTTAATTTCTGCTACGGATATTACGGAGCAAAAAAGAAAAGAAAACCTTGCAACAATGGGGCAGATGGCGGCTCACCTTTCACATGAAATACGAAATCCTATAGGGTCAATATCTTTATTGACATCCACCCTGATGAAGCGTGTTAAACTTGAAAACAAACCTATAGTCTTAGAAATTCAAAAATCAGTATATAGAATAGAAAGAATTATCAAAGCAACACTTATGTTTTCAAAAGGGGTGAAAGAAATGAAGTCACCACTTTCATGGAATCAAATTAAAGAAGATATAGAACTTTCTATTGGGTACTACTCATATACTAAAGAGATTCGCTTTGAATTACCAGAACAAGACTTTGATATTAATGGGGACGCAGATCTTTTATCTATGTTGTTTTCTAACTTTGTTTTTAATGCAATTGACGCTATTGAAGCAGATGAAAATGAAGAAGGACTAGTGAAAATAAAATATGAAAATGATGAAAAATTTCATATTTTCAAGGTATACGATTCTGGTGTTTGTATAGAAGACAAGCTTGCCTTGTTTGAAGCTTTTAAAAGTACTAAAGAAAAGGGAAATGGATTAGGTCTGGTTCTTTCACAACAAATAGCCCATGCTCATGAAGGAGACGTTCGTCTTCTTGAAGGAGATGTTAAATGCTTTGAAATAAGGCTAGGAAAGTAGGGTCATCGTTAGTTTCTAATAATGTCATAATCTACAGGTACCTTTGGAATAAAAAGGCTGTCTTGTATAAGATGGTTTTGTCTTTGTTTTGTAAAGGTGATAATAATCTTATTTTCTAATTCATCTTGGTAAGACAAAGAAATGATAATCCCATCTCTTTCTTCTAAAATAAAATTAATTTTTTTATACCTTGCTTCATAATGAGTCAGGTCAACAGCCTTTGCTGAAGCTAATATATCAAAAAAATTCATATTTTCATTAATAGGTGTAATGGTTGCTTGTTCTAACATAGGTTGAACAAGTACTGCACGTGTTTGGTTCATGTACAGTTTTTTAGCAGCGCGAGACGGCTCTTTATAATCCCACAAAACAAAACTTGGACGTTTTGTATGCATACTTCCTTTGTACGTTAAAACTTTTCCTGTCTCATCCGTAATCGTTTGCACAAAATTTGCCTCAAAACTTTGAAGGTCTTCGCCAAAGGCAAAAAGGCAATGAACGATTAAGGATAAAAGTAAAATTATTTTCATTATGATGTCTTTTTTTGAAATTGTAGCCTTTTTGTTCTTTTAACTGTATAACTTTTGATTAAATTACATAAAAAAATGATGATGACTAAGGATAAAGCCGTTTTATATATTTAAGATGATAAAATCAGAAAATTTTAAAATTATAAGTAGGTAAACGAATGATTCAGCAGGTGCTAGGTAAAGTATTTGGAACTAAGAACGATAGAGAACTTAAAAAGTATAACAAACGTGTTAATAAGATTAATGCCCTAGAATCAGACTATGAAGCACTTAATGACGAAGAACTGAAAAATGCCTTTGATGCACTTAAAGTATCGGTTTTAAGTGAAGAAAAAACACTTAATGATGTGCTAGTTGAATCTTTTGCTATTACTAGAGAAGTAAGTAAACGTGTATTAAAGATGCGTCACTTTGATGTTCAACTTGTTGGAGGTATGGTCTTACATGAAGGCCGTATTGCAGAGATGAAAACAGGTGAGGGTAAGACACTAGTAGCGACTCTTGCTGTTGTTCTTAATGCTATGACATCTAAGGGTGTTCATGTGGTTACTGTAAATGATTACCTAGCCTCACGTGACGCAGATGAAATGGCTCCTTTGTATGGCTTTTTAGGATATACCACTGGGACTATCTTTGAAACAGAGTACGATCCTGCTGTTAAACGTGAACAATATAACTCAGATATCACTTATGGTACGAATAATGAGTTTGGCTTTGATTACCTACGTGATAATATGTCCTATTCTAGAGATCAAATGGTTCAACGTTCACATGCCTTTGTAATTGTAGATGAAGTGGATTCAATCTTAATTGATGAGGCACGTACTCCTTTGATAATTTCAGGCCCAACAAACCGTAAAATGGAAGACTATAGTATTTCAAATGATGTGGCTAAGGCTTTGGTTAAAGACGAGCACTTCACTGTAGATGAAAAAGATAGAGTGATATTGATTACAGAAGAGGGGATAGCTAAGGCCGAAGAATTATATAAGGTTGAAAACCTTTATAGCCCAAGCAATGCAGAACTTTCGCACTACCTTGATAATGCACTAAAGTCGAACTATTTATTTGAAAAAGATGTGGATTATGTTGTTAAAGATGGTGAGGTTGTTATTGTTGATGAGTTTACAGGTCGTTTATCTGAGGGACGTCGTTATTCAGAAGGACTGCACCAAGCCCTTGAGTCAAAAGAAGGCGTAGATGTAAAAGAAGAATCTCAAACACTTGCAGATATTACCTTTCAAAACTACTTTAGAATGTACGATAAATTAGCAGGAATGACAGGAACTGCTCAAACCGAAGCAACAGAATTTTCTCAAATTTATTCACTTGATGTTGTTTCTATTCCAACAAATATTGCTATAGCGCGTCAAGATTTAAATGACTTAATCTACAAAACTGAGTTAGAAAAGTTTGAAGCGGTTATGAAAACAGTTCAAGAACTTAATGTTACGGGTCAGCCTATTTTAATTGGAACGGCGTCTATTGAAAAATCTGAAGCGCTTCATAGCTTCTTATCTAAGGCAAAAATTCCTCATACCGTGCTTAATGCTAAACAGCATGAATCTGAGGGTGAGATTATTAAAAATGCTGGTGTAAAAGGCGCAGTAACAATTGCTACTAATATGGCAGGTCGTGGTGTTGATATTAAGGTGAATGATGAGGTTAAATCCTTGGGTGGTTTATATATCATTGGAACCGAACGACATGAAAACAGACGTATAGACAATCAACTTCGTGGTCGTGCTGGTCGTCAAGGTGATCCTGGTGTTACTCAATTTTATCTTTCTTTAGAAGATAACCTTCTTCGTATTTTTGGATCTGAGCGTATCAAGTCAATAATGGAAAGATTAGGTGTTGAAGATGGAGAATATATAGAGTCTAAGATGGTGACAAGAGCCGTTGAAAAAGCTCAGAAAAAAGTGGAAACTATGCACTTTGAAGGTAGAAAGCAAATTGTTGAATATGATGATGTTGCTAATGAGCAAAGAAAAATTGTTTATAAATTTAGAAATGATATTTTAGATCCTGAGTATGATATTAGTGCAAAGGTAGATGAAAATCGTACGGCATATATTGAACATAATCTAGTGAGTTCAGATATATATGCCGGTCAAAGTGAAGAAGATTTTAATATTGAAAAGCTTTGTTCTTTATTTAAAGAAGAAATTAATCAAGATATTTCTGTGGAACCTTTAGTAGGTAAAGAATATGAAGTTTTATCTGAGATGGTAGAGTCTGAGGTTAAAAAAGCCTATGATGACAAAATGTCTGTGCTTGATCTTGAAATCAGATCAGCTATTGAGAGAGAAATTTTCTTAAAAACACTAGATCAAACATGGAGAGACCATTTATACGAGATGGATTCAATGAAAACGGGTATTCGTCTTCGTGCATATAATCAAAAAGATCCTCTTGTGGAGTTTAAAAAAGAATCGTTTAATCTTTTCTCAGAACTACGTAACTCTATTAAGTATGAAACGATTAAAATGCTTCAAGTTATACAGTTTAAATCTGCTGAAGAAGAAGCTGAAGCGATGGCGGAACAAAGAGAAATTCAAAAACGTCAAGATCAAATGAATATGCAATTAAATCACTCAGATGATGTTGTTTTAGAAAAGAAAATAGCAAGAAATGATCCTTGTCCTTGTGGATCAGGAAAAAAATATAAATCTTGTTGTGGGAAAAGTGGTCCTAAAAAAGGTGCATTAGCTCAAGGTACGGCGTGAATACATCCCTTGTAAAGTATATGGTCAAACGATATCTTCGTTTTGACCAAGACCAACCCTTCATTTTTCTTTCTGCTCTTTTAGCCTTTTTAGGCATTTTACTTGGTGTTATGGTTCTTATTATTGCTATGTCCTTAATGAATGGTTTTGACGCAGAGTTTAGAAAAAAACTCACCATTATGAATTATCCCTTAACCATTCTTCCTAAGTTTTATGGCTCCGTAGATAAGGACTTATATACAAACCTTAAACAAGAATTTCCAAAAATGGCATTTTCTCCTTATGTGGCGTCCCCTGTTATTGTAAGACGTGGCTCAACGATGGAAGGTGGTTACCTTTTTGGAGTAAACCTTGAGGCCGAAGCAAAAGCAAACAAGGTAGTTGAACGAGCCTTAGAGGGTACCAGTTATAATAAATTTGATGTGATTATAGGAAAGACCTTAAAAGAAGACTTGTTTTTAAATAATGGAGAACGACTGATGTATATCTTTACACAAGCCGAACCTGGAGGTCTTACCTTAGCTCCTACCATTAAACGTTTTAAGATTAAAGGCTCTTTTGATTCAGGTCTATCTGCTTATGATAAGGCCTATCATTATACCTCTTTAGAAGCTATGCAAATTATTTTAAATCTTCCAGAGTCTCAATATGATGGTATTCATGTGTTTTCTAAGACACCACATGAGGATATAAAGCGTTTAGATGCGTATTTAGATGACACAGTAAGGGTTAAGGGCTGGTGGGAAGATAACCTTTCTTTCTTTTCTGCGCTTGAACTTGAAAAACATGCCTTATTTATAGTCTTAATGCTTATTATTTTAATTGCTGCAGTAAATATCATCTCGTCTTTGTTAATGACAGTGATGAACAGACGTTCTGAAATAGCCCTATTTATCTCGTTAGGTGCTTCTGAGGCGGAAGTAAAAAAGATTTTTTTATATCTTGGTGTTATTATAGGGGTTGCGGGTATTATTGCAGGAGCATTTCTTGGGCTCAGTGGTTTATGGATACTTTCTAGTTTTGATTTGATCTCAATTCCAGAAGATGTCTATGGTACTTCAAGACTCCCTTTAAAACTTTCTATTATAGATTTTATATCTATTGTCGTTGGTGCCTTTTTTATTGTTGTTTTTTCCGCTTGGTACCCTGCAAAAAAAGCTGCTCAGGTAGATGTTCTAAATGTCTTAAGAAATGAATAAATAAAAATGCTGCCACTTATAATAGGCATCTCTAAAGGATATATCAATGTCTTCTCAACTGCAAACAAGGCTTGTTAATCATTTAGATGAGCCTAAGAGCTATATTGTTTATATGTTAAATGATGATTATACTACCTGGGATTTTTGTCTTCGTATTATTTGTGATGTGTTTCATAAAACATTAGAAGAAGCAGACACTATTACGCATGAGATTCATACAAAGGGTAGGGGATTTTGTGGTATCTATGTATTTGAGATAGCTGAAACAAAGGCCCATACGGTTCAGCACCAAGCACGTAATGAAGGATTTCCTATGAAATGTGCAATTGAAGAAAAATAATACACTACAAGTCAGTCGTTTATCTTGAATTAAAGTTTTAAAAAAATATTCAAAATTTAAATTTAATCCAAAAAGAACTCTAAAATATTTGTTATAAGCTTAGAAATACCCCTTAGTGAAAGGCTCACTTATCCTTCATTCCTCGTCTAAGGCAAAAGTACCAACAAGTCGCAGTGTCTTACATATAGAATATTGTGCCTATGATTTAGCAAAAGGCGTACATTGGATTTAATTACTTTATTAATAGGTTTCATCGCCTTAGAACATCTTGGGTTTTTAATCTTAGAAATGTTTTTATGGACTAAACCCTTAGGAAGAAAAATCTTTTCTTTAAGTAAAGAAAAAGCAGAAGCAAGCAAGGCGTTAGCTGCTAACCAAGGTCTTTATAATGGATTTTTATCTTCAGGTTTATGGTGGAGCTTAATACATCCAAACCCTGATATCTCCTATCAACTCAGTGTATTTTTTCTTATTTGTATTATTCTAGCAGGTATATATGGCGGATATAGTGTTAATAAAAGTATCTTTTTTATACAAGCGCTGCCTTCTGTGATAACCCTTATTTTGATACAGGTTCTATCTTAGGCTTATCTTTTTTTAAAAAGGGTAAAAAGGGTAAAAAGGGCAAGGTTATAGTTCTTTTGATAATATTATAAGGGGCTGCGACAATACTTTTAGCGACAGAACTCTCTACCTTCGGATTTTTTAAATCTCCATGGACCCTAACGATTGTGGATATATTATCTTTTCCAAAAATTATATATCCAAATAAAGGGATATGTTTAGCCGTGCTACCTAAGTCTGTTTTTACTTGCATAAGAAGATCAATAGTTTCTTTTTCAAGGTCACTGTTGCCTTTAGCTGTAATCGTCAGCTCTTTTGAAATAAGTTTGGTATCACTTATCTTTATAATGTCATTTTTTTTGTAAAAACTACTGTAAAGTTGCTTGACCTTTAGTCCTTTTTTAGAATAATTAGGAATACTAAAGGTCATAAGAGCAGGAATGGTATTGAAAAAAGCAAGGGTGTTGTTTAAGACGGTGTAGTCTTCAATGACCGTATTTTTTATATTCATAATTCCTTTCATGTTGTCAAAAGGCCCTTGCATGGTAAAGGATAAGCTTCCTCCCTTAAAGGTTGAAAATTTAAATAAGGAATTCATGAAATTGTCATTTAATCCTCGTGCAAATATAGTCATGTTATTATCTTCACTCTCAAACAAAACCCCTCCGTTTTGATAAATAATTTGAGCCGTAATCATAGTGTCTTTGATCTGAACATCCATCGTGTCTGAAAGAATTTTCCTTCCATTATTATCAATTACAACAGAGCAACGCTGTGTCTTCATTAGTATATCAATACTTGTGTTTGTGTCTTTACTTTTTATACGTTCTAGATAGTTTAAAATAGCTCGTAGATTAAAATCTATATCTTTGGCAACCACTTTTGCTTTTGTTTTATAAAGAAGGTCTATCTTTTTATTAATACGTAGATTCACAAGGTTGTTTTCATAGCTACCTTGAATTTTATACTCTGTTATATCTCGACCATCTTTGGACAGTAAGGGATGAAAGTCTTGAATATCCATATCAATACCAATTTTTTCATCAAATATAATAACCGTTGCCTTTGCTTTTTTTATATCATAATGCTGCATAAGGGGCGAAAAGCCTTGAAGTTTAGATAAGTCATTAAACTTTAACTCAAAGATTTCTTCTTGATTTCTAAGACCATGAATTTTATATTTTGGGATATCAATATAGTGATGCCCTTGTACATGATGATAAAGGATTTTAAATGGATCTTTTATATATAAAATCTTTTTTTCTAATATGGAGGTACCTAAGGCATACAATTTTACCGTATTGTCTCCTAATTCATAATGAGTAGATACTTGTGTTGACATGAGCTTATTGATAATAATTTGAGTATTATTAATGTCTAGATACCCCTTATATATACTCATTTTTGTAGCTTCTATATCCATTCCAATACCATTGAAAACAAAGTGTGTAGGTTTTAATAAAGAGATGTCCATTCTTTCATTATTATAATGAAGAGAGAGGTCTAAAGGCAACTGACTTGTAGAAAGGTTTAAATCTGTATTTATTGAAGACAGCTTTGAAATATTTATATCAACACGTCCTTCTTTTTCTAAGATATTATATTGTCCATTAGCACTAAATTCAAGAAAGTTATTGATTTTAAATTTTAAGTATTTTAAATACGCCACATTAGAAAATTTTTCTGCGAGTTTAATTTCATTGGCTTCAAGAGTAATGTTTATATCATCAAACTTCCATAAGGTCTGAGGAAATATATACGATTCTCCTAAGCTATCAAAATGTAGTTGAAGACGTGTGTCCTTATTGCTTAAAAGAAGTTTTTTATTTTCACTTATGGGAAATTCAACAGATTCAAGATCAAAATAAAAATCACCAATAAGGTCTTTAAGATCAATTTGTCCACTAAGATGAGCTTGCATAATATTTTGATAGCCCACATCAGCAGTGTCCACATTTAAAATATTTTTATGCAACCTGATGGAGGTATTTTTTATGCGATATTTAACCTTGTCTAGAATTAAATCAGAATGTGAAATGAAAAAATTACCCGTAGCATAAGCCTTTTGCGTACTCAAATTTATAACAATTTCAATATGTGACTTACTTGTTCCATTTTCTTGAAGTAGGGGCAAGTCAATATCATAAGCAGCAAGGATATTTACAATTTCCTCGTCTAAGGTGATATTGGTGTATAAATTAACCTTTAAGATGATATCTTTATCATTAAAGTTTATGCTTACGCCACCTTTATCAATACTATGTTTGGAGTAATGAGCACCATGAGGCCGTACATCTAAAAGACCCTTGGTAAAATATATATCTGCATCTGTTCCAATAACAGGTAGTAACTTTTCGTTAAAGGTATACTCTAATCCTTTTTCATGAGCATAAACATAAAAGGTTTCAAAAATTGTGTCTGGATTATTAAACTCATAAATTCCCTTAGCTTGCATTATCTGATAGGATTTTGCCTTATTATAAGGAACAATCCATCTGTATAAGCCATATCTAAAATTTAAAGGCTTTATAGCAGGTGAAAGGTCTGTGAAAATATTGGAAGATGATGTAAAACCAAGTTTCTTATCATCAAATTGTATAAAAAGCTTAAGCTTTATGTCTTCTTGTATAGAAAGACTGAGACTAGAGTATGACGTTCTTGTTGTAAAATCATGTAAGACCTTTCCTTCGAGCGTACTAAGTGTTGGCGCATGGCTACTCTCATCAATGGTTAAAAGAATATGCTCTTTATACATACGATAGCTAGCATGAAGACTAAGGTCAGGACTTACTATACTAAGAAAATTATTTTCTACATCTAAAAAATTATCTGTGTAACTAAATGTAGCATTATATTCATTAATAGACAAGGAATCTATTGTAAATAATTGGAAACTCTTGCGAGCTATATCGAGTATAGGGGATAAAGAGGATGTGTCAAAGGCTATAGGGTCACTGCTTTTATTGTTACTTAGAGTAACGTTTATACGCTTCGCCTGAAAAATAAGTTTTTTATCGAGTTTTATGTATAATTGCTCAGCTGTAAAATGAGGCAAAATCAGATGTGGAATTTTTATACCATAGGATAAAAGAGCATAGGAAAGAATGATAATCGAAAAAATTAGAGCAAAAAAACTGTATATAATAAACTGGATTTTTAAGATAACCTTGTCTATTATAGTGTTCTTCATCTACTACCTTGCTCAACCAATACATACCTCAAAGGTTCTTTACATACCTTCAGGTTCAATTAGCGCAATTATAACACATTTACAAGATAAAAACATCCCTTTAACTACCTTAGATAAGACTTTTTTGAGATTTTTTGGCAAGCCTCAGCAAGGGTGGATATTAATGGGTGCTAAACAGATGACCCATGCAGATTTTTTATATAAATTAACCCACGCTAAAGCTGCTATGACACAGATAACTCTTATTCCTGGTGAAACAACATATGGCTTTTCTGTTCAACTTGCGAAGGAACTAAACTTAGATGCAAAGCAATTATATAAGGCCTTTTCTATGCTTGGACATTATAAAGAAGGTGCCTTAGTCCCAGATACTTATAAATTACCTATTGGTATTGAAGAAAAAGCCTTAGCCGTTTATCTTTTACGTTCATCGTCACTTCGTCACAACGCTTGGGCAAAAAAGATTTTTGGACAGTATCATAAAAAGAAGTGGGAGCAGTATCTTATTATGGCCTCAGTTATTCAAAAAGAAGCTGCGAATAAAGGAGAAATGCCCTTAGTTTCTTCAGTTATTCATAATAGATTGAATAAGGGAATGAAACTACAAATGGATGGCACCCTTAATTATGGAAAATATTCACATCAAAAGGTGAGTGCTAAACGTATTCGTAATGATAAAAGTCATTATAACACCTATAAATATAAAGGGCTTCCTCCTTTACCTGTGTGTAATGTAGAACTTAGCGCTATCAAAGCAGCTATCTTTCCAGCAAAGACAAACTATCTTTATTTCATGAAGGGTAAAAAAGGAACACATGATTTCTCACGTTACTATTCTACCCATTTAGGGCATATATATAGGCTTAAATCTGTTACTAAATGAAACACTTGCCTTGCAAATTGTTGGCTGTTATTCTTATTTCGTCCTTTTTATTTACGAAAATGCTACTATTCGTTCATAAAAAATATACATACGTAAGGAATCAAAATGTCAAAAATCATTTGGTCAGTAATTGACGAAGCACCAGCACTAGCGACTTACTCGCTTTTACCAATCGTTAACGCGTTCACTAAGGCTGCGGGTGTAGAAGTTGTTACTTCTGACATCTCTCTTTCAGGTCGTGTACTTGCTACATGGGATCTTGCTAAAGATGAACTATCTGAATTAGGTAAGGTTGTTTTACAAGATGATGGTAACATTATCAAACTTCCAAATATTTCTGCTTCTGTTGGTCAACTTAAAGATTGTATCGCAGAACTTCAAGGTCAAGGTTTTGATATTCCTGCTTACCCTGAAAACCCAGCTAATGACGCTGAAAAAGAAATTGCAGCTAAGTATTCTACTTGTTTAGGTTCAGCTGTTAATCCAGTTTTACGTGAAGGTAACTCAGACAGACGTGCAGCAGTAGCTGTTAAAAAGTTTGCTCAAAAGAATCCTCATAAGCTTCGTGCTTTTCCAGAAAATCCTAAGGCATATGTAACGCATATGGAAGGTAATGGAGACTTTTACGGTAATGAGAAATCAGTAACAGTTGCAAAAGCTCAATCAGTTACTATCGCATTAAATGGTAAAGAACTTACTACGATTGACGCTATTGATGGAGAAATCCTTGATGGTACATATATGTCAATTGCTAAACTTAATACTTTTTATGCAAAAACAATTGAAGATGCTAAGAAAAATAATGTTTTATGGTCTTTACACCTTAAAGCAACAATGATGAAAATCTCTGATCCAATTATGTTTGGTCATGGTTTTACTATCTTCTTTAAAGATGTATTCGCTAAATATGCTGATACATTTGCGCAACTTAAAATTCAACCAAACCAAGGTATGTCTGA
>NZ_JAEMVE010000134.1 GCF_029216045.1 Sulfurimonas sp. MAG313
AGCGGGAAGCGTTGTTACAAAAGATGTTGCCCCTAACACCATGGTCGCAGGTAATCCTGCCAAAATAATCAAAAAATTAAAAGTTTAATATGGCAAATGTATTGTACGTCTCCTTGACAGGCATGGCTGAGGCCTTAGGTAAATCGCAAGTCCTAGAATATTTATATAATCTATCTAAAGACAATAACATTTATCTTATCTCTTTTGAACGAGAAAATGATATTGAAAAGCTTGAGGCCTTAGAAAAAAAAATTAGAACGTATAATATACATTGGGAATATTTAATGTATACCAATAAATATGGTATATTTTCAACCATAATACAATTGTTTAATGGAGTTAAAATAGGGTGTAAGGTAATTGAAGATAATAATATTCATTTACTACATGCAAGAAGTATGATACCTGCTCTTATGTGTTCCATCTTAAAATATAAATATAATATAAAATTATTATTTGACATTCGAGATTTTTCAACAGATGAAAAAGTTGATAGGGGTAGAATAAAAAGAAAATCCTTGCTGTACTTTATATTGAAAAAAATAGAAGTTAGGCTGTACCAATACTCTGATGTTATTGTTGCCTTAACGTATATATCAAAAGAAATTTTACATGATAAATATAAGATTGATAAAAAACTAATTGAAGTGATTCCCACCTGCGCAAATAAAAGTATTTTTTCAGTATTAGAGACTGAGGATAATCTATTATTTAAAAAAAGTTTAGGTTTTGATGAAAGTGATAAAATTATTATACATTCAGGCAGTGTGACGGGATGGTATTTATTTGAGAAAGAGGTTCTTCTTTTTAAAGAACTTGTTTCTTATGATAAAAGTATGAAGTTCTTAGTGTTAAATAAAGGCGAACATAAATATATAAAAAATATATTTGAAAAACACAGCATTAAACAAGCTAGTTATCAGATTTATTCTGTTGAATTTGAAGACGTAAATAAGTATTTAAATATTTCAGATGCTTCTGTATATTTTATTAAACCCACTTTTTCTAAGAAAGCTGCAATTCCAACTAAGTTTGCAGAGTTATTAGCTTGTGAGAAATTATCTATAATAAACAGTGGAATTGGTGATATGGATATGTATTTAAATACATATGATGTAGGATATATTGTAAATATTGACAGCATCAATGGGGACACCATCACTAAAATAGTAGATATGATTAATAAAAATGAAATTAATAAAAATGATTTCAATAAGTTGTTTTTCAAACATTTTGATAAAGACATAGCATGTGAAAAGTATGAAAAAATATACAGAAGTCTTTCTGGTGTTTAAAAAGAGTTAATAGTACTGATTTTAAGAATAAAGATTTTTTATAAGTGGTACCAGAGAGGGGACTCGAACCCCTAAGCCTCGCGGCGGGGGATTTTGAATCCCCTATGTATACCATTCCATCACTCTGGCGTGAAGTGGCGAAATTATAGGTTCAAAGTGCTTAAAGAGTGCTAAAACTATAATAGAACTTCTTCAAAGTATAAATATTGGAACTGATCTTGCTTTTATTACTTAGAGATATAGTTGTATGAGTACACGGAGGTGCAAAATGCGAGCTACAATGAGTGGATATTATAGAAATTTAAATTTTGATCAAAATAAGGTGGCAAAAGAACTTTTTGATGTGACCAAACAAATTTCTTCAGGGCAAAAAATTCAGTACGGATATGAAGGTGTTTCTACCTTTGTCAACAGTGTTCGACTAGACAATGAAGTAACAACGTTAACACAAACCAAGCAAAATGCGCAAAAAGCCTTACAATTTAGTACTAATACAGATACCACAATGAACGAAATGAGTGATATCTTAGACGCAATGAAAATTAAGCTTATAGCTGCGGCTTCGGATGCAAATAGTGCAGCAAGTTATAAGGCCATAGGCGCAGAGTTAAGAGGTTTAGAAGAAAATCTTAGACAGTTGGCAAATACTTCTATAGATGGTCGTTTTCTTTTCTCAGGTTCCTTGGTAAATACAAAGCCCATAGATAATAATGGTATATATAGCGGAAACGATAAAGATATTAATGCCTTTGTTGGTTCTGGGGTAGAACAAAAATATAACATTACAGGAAAAGATCTTTTCTTTGGCGCTGAAAATGACACAAAAAGAAAAATCACAACGAATATTTCTTTTTTTAATCAAAGGCTTTTAAATCCTGATGTTATGGTTGATCCAAATCTAACCGTAGATGCATCTAAAGAAGTTAATCTCACGGAAAATGATAGCATTAGAGATATGATGGGCGATGATGATGAGATTATTGATCCGAGTCTGCCTAAACATAAGTTTTATATCAGAGGAACAGACCGAAACGGAGTAGCCTTTAAAGATATAGTTTCTTTAACCGATACGGATACTGTGAGCGACTTGTTTGATAAAATTGGCTCTAAATTTGGAAATACACCTAATAATAAGTTTGTTAATATCACGATGAATAAGGCTGGGCAAATTGAGATTGAAGATACTATCTCGGGTTCAAGTAAACTTGATTTTAATATCATGGGCTCAACCAGTAAGTCTTTTGACACCCCTTTATTAGTAAATGGAGGTGGTGCCCCTTTAGCCGCTAATGAAATTGATGTTCCTATTGGTTCGCTCGGGACGATTTTTCAAGAGGGTGACTCTATTCAAATTAATGCTAAGACCTATATTATTGGTACAGCAGCAGCAGGAGTGCACCCAACTAACGTAGGTTTAGAAGTTATTAGCTTGACTGAAAATATTCAAGGAGGGGTTTTAAGTACACCTACAGAAGCTTTTAAATCTACTCGTGTGGGTAGTGAAGCCATACCTTATGATACGGCAATTACAGGTACTCGAAATCTAGCAACGCCTAATGAAATAACAGTGAGTACGGCAGGTCAAGTTCAAGTTAATGATATCGTTAAGATTGAAGATGAAGAATATACAGTAAATGCGGTCGCTGGGACAACCGTAACCTTGGATAGAAATGTGAATTATGATTTTGCTTTAGGAGCAGTTGCCGTTGAAAAAGTCATTGCTAGGCAAAATCCTTTTACTCTTGATATAAAAGAGTTTATTAATAGTGGTTACTTTGGTGGTGGGGATGAATATGATGCGGTGAAATTTGAAACTAGTGGAAACCAAGTTTTATCTGATGCTCCTCAAATTCTCAAGTCTGATAACTCTTTTGCCACAGCCTTAAACAAATTAAGTGAGGTTGCTTCAGGTACGTCCATTAATGGAAAAACCTTGAAGTTAGAAGGAATAGATATTAATGGTGCCCTAGTGTCTACTACCTTATATTTAAATAATTATACGCCTGCTGCAACACCACCTTCTCCTCCTACTCTTCCTCTTCTTGAAAATGCTGAGCCCCCAGGTGTTTCTTTTACTCTAAATGGACAGAGATATCAGGTATATGATACCGCCTTTAATGACTTAAATACCAACGGCGTCAAAGAAGCAGGGGAAGGAAAACCTCAATCCGCTGATGATATGACGTATAAACAACTGTTAGATGTAATGAATATGATTTTTTCAGGAAACCTTCCTACGGCACTCGCGGTATCAGGTGCTCACCCTCGTGATGCTAATGATTATGATACAGCCATTAAAAATGCAAACAGTGCCTCCACCTCATTCTTAGATGATAAAGGACGTGTGGTTTTTGAGCAAAACAATGTAGCAACGACTCAGGCTGAGATAAGTATGTATGATGGAAATTCAGCTGATTTTACAGAAGCAGCATCAAGTATGAATTTTCAAACCAACAATGCTTTAAGTATAAGAGATGCTAAAACAGACTTCTTTGGTCAGATTAATGAAGCTATTTCTTCTGTTGAGTTAGGCCGTATGCGCTCAAATGGTGAAGGCACAAATGATAAGCGAAACCTTGGTATTCAAAACTCTATACAACTTATAGACGATATGGCAGAACATTTAGCTAATCAACAATCTGTTGCAGGAGTGCAATCTCAAACCCTTCAAACAACAGAAGATAGAACGGATTTACTTATCATAACAACTCAAAGTTTACGTTCACAAACGCTTGATGTTGATATCGCTGAAGCCTCTTTACGCTTGCAGCAACTCACTCTTAATTATCAGGCTATGCTTTCCACTGTCTCAAGAGTCAGTCAGTTATCTTTAGTGAATTTTTTATAAATTTGCCTTAGCGGGTGTGAATTTATGAACTTAGGCTATAATTAGATTAATTAATATAAGGACTTTTCCATCTTACGAAATATACTTTTTATCATAGGCGCAGGCCTTTTATCATACTTTTCTTTTTCAACCTTTATTTCAACCTCTGAATTAGTAGGTTCTTTTGGTGCAGACTTTTCTGGGATAAATCATAGGCTCTTTGGATATTTATCTTATATCTATCCTTTGGCTTTAATGGTGTCCTTATTTTTATGGTTTAAAAATCCTGGTTTTTCATTTCGTAGAGTGGAAATAATACTTTCCTCAGTTCTTTTATTTTTCACACTAACTATTTTTCAAGGACTAGTGAATTCAGGTGTGCTTCGTGGCAGTCTAGGTGGAAACTTTGTTGACTTTTTATCCCCTTACATTGGCTTAGCTGGAGTATGGATATTTTGGTCAATGAGTAGTTCTTTGGCGGTGATGATTCTTTTAGATAAAAGCTTTTCGGAAGTATTTCAATGGATAAAGTCCTTAGAACTAGAACGTTTCCTTCCCAAGATGCCTAAGATGAAACCTTCTGTTATTAAAGAAGAAAAACCTGAAAAAAAGAAAAAGTTAGTTAAGGTTATACAAGAAGAACAAGAAGTTAGCCTACCAATGCTTGAAGAAGATGAAGTCTTTATTCCTGAACCTCCTTCTTTGTATGCTGAGGAAAAAACTGAAGAATCTAAACCTGAAGTCCTTGAAAAAGAAGAACCTACTACTAAGACTATTGTATCTAAGGCTAAAGAGATTAAAGTTATTAAAAAAACAGAAATAGCAGCTAAAGAAGAAAAGCACGCTGTTATTGTAAATGAATTAGAAGAAAACAAACAACTCTTAGACCAGATAGAAAAGGGCACCGTTGAAAAACCAAAAGACTTTCAACTTCCATCTGTAGAATTTTTACAAAAACCTCAAAAAATAGATAACACTATTAATGAAGAAGAACTTGATGCGAAGATTCAAGACCTTATAGAAAAGTTAGCGCATTTTAAAATTGATGGAGATGTAGTTAGAACTTACGCAGGTCCTGTGGTTTCCACCTTTGAATTTAAGCCGGTTGCAAATGTTAAGGTATCTAAGATTTTAAATCTTCAAGATGACCTTGCTATGGCGCTTAAGGCTCAGACCATTCGTATTCAAGCACCCATTCCAGGTAAAGATGTTGTAGGTATAGAAATACCAAATAAAAATGTAGAAACGATTTATCTAAGAGAAATATTTGAGTCTGACTTATTTAAAGAATCATCTTCACCTTTAACCCTAGTTCTTGGAAAAGATATAGTAGGTAAGCCTTTTATAACGGATCTTAAAAAGCTTCCTCACCTTCTCATTGCAGGAACAACAGGTTCAGGTAAGTCCGTTGGTATTAATTCTATGATACTTTCTCTACTGTATAAAAACTCACCAGATAATCTAAAGCTTTTAATGATTGATCCTAAGATGCTTGAATTTTCTATTTATAATGATATCCCACATCTTCTTACTCCTGTAATTACTAAGGCTAAACAAGCTATTGTTGCTCTTAACAACATGGTAGCAGAAATGGAAAGACGTTATGGTCTTATGGCTGAAACACGTACGAAAAGTATAGATAATTATAATGAAAAAGCGAAAAAAGAGGGGAAAGAAACCTTCCCTTATATCGTTGTTATCATTGATGAACTTGCTGACCTTATGATGACCTCAGGAAAAGATGTTGAATTTTCTATTGCTAGATTAGCACAGATGGCAAGAGCCTCAGGTATTCACCTTATTGTAGCTACGCAAAGACCTTCAGTAGATGTGGTTACGGGTATGATTAAAGCAAACCTACCTTCACGTATTTCTTACAAAGTAGGGCAGAAAATTGACTCTAAAATCATCTTAGATCAGATGGGCGCGGAATCGCTCCTTGGACGCGGTGATATGTTATTTACACCTCCGGGAATGTCAGGTGTAGTGCGTCTTCATGCTCCTTGGTCAAGCGAAGATGAGATTGAAGAAATTGTTGAATTTTTAAAGTCTCAAAGAATGGCGGAATATGATAAACGCTTCTTATTAGAAGAAGGTGGTCTCAAGTCAGACGCTCCTAAAAATGATATAGAAGAAGAACAAGACGAACTGTACCTTCAAGCTAGAGGAATAGTTCTAACAGATAAGAAGACGTCTATCTCTTATCTTCAAAGACGTTTGCAAATTGGATACAACCGCTCTGCGCGTATCATTGAACAGTTAGAAAACAATGGAGTCTTATCTGCACCTAATTCCAAGGGAAATAGAGAGATTTTAACATTAGTATGAAAACATTAATTTTAATGAGCCTTATGGCCTTATCCCTCTTTGGCGAAAAAACGATTGAGCATAAACACAAACATAGTCACGCCGATTGTGCAAAGCCTATTATCTTTGATGAAACCCCCTTAGAAAAGATATTTGAATTAAAAGGAAAGGTGTATAAGGTACTTAAAGGTGATGAAACAAATCCTTCTTTACTTTATGTAATGGATCCTAAAACCAATAAGTTTATTCAGATTAAACAAAAGTGATAAAACTTTCTTATACACAATATTCTAAGCAGTTTATCTGCAAGATACAAAACATAAATGAACTTAGTGTTCAAACACTACAAGAACTTGAAAACTTTGCGTCTACGCGAAGTGGCTCATTAGATTATACAAAAGAATCATTTTGTATTCCTAAGCGTATAGCCCTTAGCCACGTGCAAGAACTTTTCAAGCTAAAAGGTTTAGATGTTTTTATAACAGAAGAAGAAGCCAAAAGACAAAGAATTTCAAATATGGCAACGATAAACTTTGGAAAATATAAGGGTACTAAGTGGACAGACTTAGACGATACCTACCTCTTATGGCTCAGTAAAAATCTAAACTCAGATGACAGACAAATCGCTATTTCAGAACTAGAATCAAGAAAACAGATGTCCTCACAGAAAAAATCTATAAAGCAAAAAGCAAAAGAATTAGAGATGATTATTGGTTTTGGAAAATTTAGAGGACAAAAATGGGGAGAACTTCCTAAGGACTATTTATCATGGGTAGTCTCAAACCTACAAGGTGAAGCTAAACGACTCGCTGAGATAGCCTTATCTCAATAATAAGTTGATTTTATTCAATATGCTTCTGACAATTTAGTTACAAATAGTAGCACTAAGCTCTTATATTTTTTAGTTTAAGTGTACTTAAATCCTTTCTGTGAGGGTGTTCTGAATATAGTGTAACAAAAGTACTCAGTCTAAATAAAACAATGTTTACTTTGGTAACACTTCATCTTTTTATTCTAATATCTTAGCTATAATTACACAAATTATTAACAGGAGTTATTATGGCTTTTTTAGAAGAATATAAGGCACACGTTATAGAACGTGAAGCACTAGGCGTTCCAGCACTGGCACTTTCAACTACACAAACAGCAGATTTAATTGAATTAATCAAATCAGAGTGTACAGATGAGTTACTTGATTTACTTACAAATCGTGTAGCACCTGGTGTTGATGACTCAGCACAAGTAAAAGCAGCATTTTTAAATGAAATTGCAGCAGAAAACATTACTGTTTCTGCAATCTCTGCTGTTAAAGCAGTTGAGATGCTAGGTATGATGCTTGGTGGATTTAATGTTCTTCCTTTAGTTCATTGTCTTGCTTCATCTAATAGCGGTGTTGTTGACGCAGCCGTTACTGCTTTAAATAAAACTCTTTTAGTTTATGATGCATTTAATGATGTTGAAAAACTTCATAAAGACGGTAACGCAGCAGCTACTAAGGTTCTTACTTCTTGGGCAAATGCTGAGTGGTTTACTGCTAAAGAAGCAATTCCTGAAGAAATCACTGTAACTGTATATAAAGTTCCAGGCGAAACAAATACTGATGATTTATCTCCTGCATCTGAAGCATTTACTCGTTCTGATATTCCTTTACATGCAAACTCTCTTCTTATTAACAGAATGGATAATCCTTTAGACACTCTAAAAGAACTTAAAGCAAAAGGTCACCCAATTGCTTATGTTGGTGATGTTGTTGGTACGGGTTCTTCACGTAAATCAGGCGTTAACTCGGTTCAATGGCATATGGGTGTAGATATTCCTGGTGTTCCAAACAAGCGTACTGGTGGTGTTGTTCTTGGTAATACTATCGCACCTATCTTCTTCGCAACTTGTGAAGATTCAGGCGCTCTTCCTTTAGAACTTGATGTTTCTGGAATGGAAACTGGCGATGTTCTTACACTTTTTCCTTACAAAGGCGAGGCCCATATTAACGGTAAATGTATTTCTACATTTAAGTTAAACCCTAACACGATTACTGATGAAGTTCGTGCTGGTGGTCGTATTCCATTAATCATTGGTCGTGGTCTTACTTCTAAGGCACGTGCTGTTCTTGGTTTAGGTGCATCTGAAGCATTCTTAACTGCCGATCAGCCTGCTGATACAGGTAAGGGTTATACTCTTGCACAAAAGATGGTTGGTAAGGCTTCTAACTTAGCAGGTGTTCGTCCAGGTATGTATGTTGAACCAGAAATGAACACAGTTGGTTCTCAAGATACAACGGGTCCTATGACTAGAGATGAGATTAAAGAACTTGCAGCACTTGGTTTCAACGCTGACCTTGTTCTTCAAACTTTCTGCCATACTGCGGCTTACCCTAAGCCATCAGATGCATTAATGCACAAAAACTTACCAGACTTTATCTCTAACCGTTCAGGTGTTGCCCTGCGTCCTGGTGATGGTGTTATTCACTCATGGATGAACCGTATGGTTCTTCCAGATTCAGTTGGTACGGGTGCGGATTCACATACTCGTTTCCCATTAGGAATTAGTTTTCCTGCTGGTTCTGGCGCGGTTGCATTTGCTGGTGTTACGGGCGCAATGCCTCTTACTATGCCAGAATCTGTTCTTGTACGTTTCAAAGGTGAAATGCAGCCAGGAATCACTTTACGTGACCTTGTTAATGCTATCCCTTATGTTGCAATCAAAGAAGGACTATTAACAGTTCCTAAGGCTGGTAAGAAGAATATCTTCGCTGGTAGAATTGTTGAAATTGAAGGTCTTCCTGATCTTAAAGTTGAGCAAGCATTTGAATTATCTGATGCATCTGCTGAACGTTCTGCTGCTGCTTGTACCGTTTATTTAAATGAAGCTCCAGTAGTTGAATACATTACATCAAATGTAACACTTCTTAAGGCTATGGTAAAAGATGGTTATTCTGACGCTACTACAATTGAACGTCGTATTGGTAAGATGGAAGCTTGGTTAGCAAACCCTACACTTATGAAAGCTGACGCTGACGCTGAATATGCTGCCGTTGTTGAAATCGATCTAAATACAATTACTGAGCCAATTCTTGCTTGTCCAAACGATCCAGATAATGTTAAATTATTATCTGAATGTGCTGGTACAAAAATTGATGAAGTATTTTTAGGTTCTTGTATGACTAACATTGGTCACTACCGTGCAGCTGGTGAAGTTATGCGTGGAGAAGGTCCACACAATGTTGAGAAATTTTGGATTGTTCCACCAACTAGAATGGATGAGCAACAACTAATTAATGAAGGTTACTACGATGTTTATAAAGACATCAAAGCAACGACTGAGATTCCAGGTTGTTCTTTATGTATGGGTAACCAAGCGTCTGCTCGTAAAGACTCAACGGTTTTCTCAACATCAACTCGTAACTTCGATAACCGTCTAGGTAAGGGAACTCAAGTTTATCTTGGCTCCGCTGAACTTGCTGCACTATGTGCTAAGCTAGGTCAAATCCCTACAGTTAAAGAATACATGGACTTCGTTCCTTCAAAAATTTCTGGTAAAGAAGATGCTATTTATAAGTACCTTAACTTTAACGAAATTGATGGGTATGCGCTTGAAGCTCGTACTACAGCAGAAGAGAAATACGGAATCACAGTTAAGCCTGTTTAGTAAACTATCTATTAAACCTTACTAATTAAAACATGCCTTAAGGCATGTTTTAATTAAGGTGTTGTTGCTTTCCTCGTCATCTCCTTATAATTACATTACTCTTTGAATTCCATCCAATCTTTGTTACATTTTTAAAAAGAAAATAGAGCGTAAAAAATATTACTTTACAAGTATAATGAACCATTTTTTCAAGACTAGTAAACCAAGGTTTTTTTATTTTAACTTCGTCGTTGATACTTTAGATGAAAATATGGATGCAGACCGTTTTATTACCTTCTTAGAACGCCTAATTGGAAGTTGTGATAAGAAGGTGTTTTTGATTTTAGATAATCTACCTGTGCACCATGCAAAACTTGTAAAAGCTTGGGTAGAAGAACATAATGAACAGATAGCTTTTTTATATCTACCAGCTTACTCTCCAGACTTTAACCCAGATGAGTATTTGAATAATGATTTTAAGCGTAATGTGAATAAAGAACATATCCCTGTAACAAAAGTTCAATATTGATTATGCCACTTGACTATGTTGGTGTTTCATTGTGGCGTAATAGTTAAGGAATTAAATAAGGATAGCGTTAAGAACCCATTTGATTTGTAAAATAGGGTGTTGTAAAGGTTCCAAGAATATTGATTAGAAAATAATATATGAAATTTAAATAAAACTTGCTTAAGTGATAACTATAGATATTTCTGATGCCAATTGAGGTTTAATACAGTGTATCGCCCATTAAGTTTAAAAAGAGTTAAAGTCTAAATACAAAAGTAGAGCAAATCTTATAAAAATAATAAGATTTGCAGAAATAGTGCACGAATTTACACAGTTCTACCTGTATTTTGTCTCTTTGTTGAAAAAATATTAAAAAACTAAAGACAAATTAATAAAAATATAACTACAATTAGGCATTCTAAATTAGGAGAATATTAATGAAAAAAGTTCTTGTATTTCTTGCAGTTCTAGGTTTAAGTACAGCAGCAATGGCTGACGCATATGCTAAATGTGCTGGTTGTCATGGTGCTCACGGTGAAAAGAAGGCTCTTGGTAAGTCTAAAGTTATTAAAGAAATGTCTAAATCAGACATCGTTGCAGCTCTTAAGGGTTACAAAGATGGTTCATATGGTGGTCCAATGAAAGGTCTTATGAAGGGGCAAGTTGCTTCTCTTTCTGATGCTGATATGACTGCAATTTCTGAGAAAATCGGAAAATAATACGTTTTTATAAACAAGTTCTTTGAACTTGTTTATCCTTCTTATTCTTAGGCACTTATCTATCCTCTTATCTTAACTCTTTATATCTTTAATCTACCATCTTTGTAATAATATGTCTTTGCAAGTCTTTATTTTGAATCCCTATTTCCAAAGCTTCTGCATAAATATTAGAAACTTTTTGTGTGTTATTGGCATAAGCAAAATGAGGAAAATGGTTTTTCCATGCCTTAGTGATGAGTTGGACTGAAACTTGTTCTACCAACCATGACTTAAATAAGGCAAAACCCGAAAAAAGCAAGATAGTAAACACTATAGAAGAGATGATAAGAGCGTGGCAGTCTATCTTGGCGAGTTGTGTATGAAAGATAAAAGAAAGAGGTGTCGCTAAAAATAAGACAAGGGCAAAATATACAAAATAGATACGTCCTAAACGTATTCTAAAACCCTTCATATTATATTCAAGGTTCATTCCATCGTTATAGATTTTATTGGCGTGCATGAGCTCTTTAAAAAGCATAGGTTGTTCAGAAATTTTAAAAACAAAGGGGATGACTTTAGTATGTATTATCGAGATAAGGCTCATTATAGGAATTCCATCATAGGTATTTTTGTGTATTATACTGTATAATTATGAAAAAATAAGGATACACAATGGCAAAAGCAAGTGCCCGTCATATATTAGTAGAAACAGAAGAACGATGTTTAGAAATTAAGGCTGAAATTGAAGCAGGAAAAGACTTTGCAGACGCAGCAAAAGAAAATTCTTCATGCCCTTCAAAGGCTCAAGGTGGAGATCTTGGAGAATTTGGCCCTGGGCAAATGGTGCCTCAATTTGACAAGGTGTGTTTTAATGATGAACTAGGTGTTGTTCATGTAGTTAAAACGGATTTTGGTTATCATTTAGTTGAAGTGACAGCTCGATCATAAACTCTTTTTAAAGGTTTTTATCTTAGCTCTTAGTTGGGCTAAGTAGTTGTTGCTTTTTTTTGAATACCGTCCTTGATGGTACACGTCGCTAATCTCTTTTATCTCTTTGTATCCCTTTTCTTGAACCCTTAATAAAAAATGTGACATTGTCTCGCCCTGAAGTCGTACAAAAGAACGTTTTTTAAGTGCTTTTAATAAGGTCTGCATCTCACGTAAATAAAGATCATCCTGTCTTCTTTTTTGAAAAAGTATAAATAAAGAAAATGAGATAAGAATAAGTACACTGATAGAAGCTATAAATTTAAGTAAATATATGGTGTTTGTTAAAAGTTTTTTTAAGATGGCTGTTTGTTTATTTCTATCATATTGTAAAATCCATGTGGTGATGATGTGGCGTGTATATAAATAATATATATTTAATTGTTTAATACTTTGAATTAAAAAAGAATTTTTAAAGGCCTCACTCGTATAAGAGTTTGAAAGCCCAGCATTATCAGGAGCAATAATACGTGCAGCCGTTGATGTTGGCTCAAACCTAACCCACCCCTTGTCTTTAAAATAAAGCTCTACCCAAGCATGTGCATCAGCCTGACGTACTAATAAATAATTATTTAATGCGTTTGAGGGGTCTGCCTTATATCCGGTGACAATACGTGAAGGGATACCTAAGAGTCTAGCACTAGTAGCAAAAGAAGAAGCAAAATGTACACAATACCCTGTTTTAGAATCTAATAAAAAAGAATCCAAAGGATGATTTAAATCTATAGGTTCAGGCCTTAACGAATATGAAAGATTTAAATCTGAGAAAAATATAAGAAGTTTTTGTGCTTTGATAGAGTCCTTATTTTGTATATTTATAGTTCTTAAAAGACGTTTATATACTCTAGGATCTCGGTTTTTATCGACTTTAAGAGATTTTTCCAGACTTTTTTGGGACTCTTTTCTTGTAGAGAAAGAAAGTGCTGAACGTGCATTATATTGGTAGCTTTGATACAGTGGCTTTTGAGAGAGGGTGATATAATCTGAATCTAGAGAACTCTTAGAAGGGATTATTAAAGGTAAATCCAGCATATACAACCAATGTTGATTGTGCGGATACAATTTAATATTATAATCAATAATATTTTTTACATTGCTTATGGCAGGACTGTAAACCTTCTTTCTGGGTACACCAATCCATTCTTTTCCCATATCTATATACAAGGTAGACCCTCTAAAATATAAAAATTTTCCAGAAGGTATGCCTTTTTTAAAACTCACCTCCATAACTAGCTTAGACGAGGGGATAAGTAGGGATTTTGCATCAATAAACATAGTCCCATCATGCCCTGTTCGAGATATGTCTTCTCCCCTAAAACCAAAACTTGCATCCTTATATGAGATCCGGGGAAAAACTAAAAATAAAAATACAACGATAGGTAGGGCAAAGAGATACAATAAGCTATTAATACGAAGCACATTTATAAAAGAACTTGTCATTTTATGATAGAGCAATAAGAAGGTAAAAGTAAAAAGAGTAAACAAGGCATAAAACAACATTTCAATGCTGTTATAAAAGAAAAAAGACAAAATCATTAACATAGCAGGGGATAGACTAAGATAGATATTGATCTGTCGTGTTAGTCTTTGAAGTACTACCGCGTAAGACAGTATAGAAATTAAGATAGAAATAAACACTAAAAGCTTTGAAACACTAGAAAAATTGTATTCAGATATAAAACTGATACCAAGGGCAACTAAACCTAAGAGAGAAAAACTAAAAAGTACCAGTTTTGAGCTTCTTTTTTGAAGTATAAAAATAAGTGAGAGGCCAAGAAAGATAAGCATGGGAAGCTTAAGTAAAAAGAGCAGGGGTAAAAAGGCTAAAGAAATAGCTATATCTAAGAGTTGAAGTTGACTGAGTTTAGTAGAGGGCAAGAAATTCAAGAATTTCATGATGGCTCCTCTTGGTGGAATCTAAGTTTAAAGAAGGAAAATGCATAGTATAGGGGATGCTCTTTTTTTCACATTCTAGCGCCCATAAACATAATTGCGATAAGCTAGCTTCCTTGTCTGCTTTTATCTCCTTAAAACTAAAATGTAAGTGTTCACTCTTTTGTAAAAGAGAAAAGTCTTTTGCCATGAGTTCTTGAGCCTTAGCTAAAGAAGGCCAGAAAATACGACTTAGGGACTCACCTGCTTGAAAAGAACGTATGCCTTCAAAATCATCATATTCGCCTGTGAATGACTTATGTTTTGAGCTGAAGTGTTCAAGGCTTTGCCCTTTGGCTTGTGGATAAACAATACACTCGTTCTTAAGATTAATCTCTTTAAACAGTAGTTCATGAGGAAGAGGAAAAAAACTTCCTATTTTCAGAGATGGAAGCGGACTTAAGCCTCTTTTTTTAGGAGTAAAGCTTAGGACAAAGGCTTGGCTTGTAGTAGCGGGGAGTTCTGCTATAAAGGCCTCAGACTCTTCATTTTTAAAT
>NZ_JAEMVE010000135.1 GCF_029216045.1 Sulfurimonas sp. MAG313
GCGAACCGGGTTATTTAGCTAAATGGGGTCACAGATTAAGTTAATTCCACTTCTAGTGGAATTAACTTAAGCAATGACCCCGTGCGTATGGGGCAGTACCTTCCTTGATTAGTTTCTGCGTTTACGGACTGTCTTCTTTAAAAGCGAAAAAGAGAATAGGGCTTGTTTACAGTTGTAAATTAGTATAGTAATGAGCTTGGCTAGTGGGGACATTGCTAAAGAAACTTTGCTTCGCAACCGCCACGGCTAGTTTTCTGAAGTCCGCGTTGCTTCTGCTTTCATTTTATGGCTGCGTAATGAAATTTATGTTGTGTACTTCTTTGACATAACCACCCAATTTGCAATCATAAACAACTAAAAAGTTTATTAAGAAAGAAAGCACTCTGTATTGATAGTTTCGGATAGGATGTTCTTAAAGACTCCAGACCTTCCTGCCTGAACTGCCGCGATAACTTCTTGTATGGGGTCATATATTAATATTGGGATGCAATCTGCAACCATTATTATGAGGGGGTGTATTTATTTTCTTAGTTATTATAGCGTCGCATTTTGGTGTGTTTTTTAGATTAGTAAATTTATCGATAATTTAACTATTTTTCCATGTACTTGGTCCATATATACAAGTTTATTAATATCATAGTTTAAATATTTTGAAAATATAAGATGATTGTTTTTTAGATGCTTTGGATTGTCTTTAATATGGAAGGCTAGGTTGTTTTGTGAAAACGGTTTTTTTGAATATCCTTTAGCTCTAGTGCTAAAGGCATGTTTGATTGAAGGATGTTGTTTTAATAAGTTACTCTCAATACTTTGCATTAAGCAAAGTCAAAAATTCTTAGCTTAAAACAATTATGGTTTTCTTGAGATTGACAGCTTTCTAGTCTTAGTTGATATTTGTTCCAAAAAGCGAAAAAGCTTAAAAAACTTACTGTGGAGGCTATAGCAACCCCTTTTAAAAATAGGATGAATCCAATATATACAGAGCTGAAAAATGATAAGTCCGATACAGCGTAAGTAAATATGCTAAACCCTATCCCAGCTAGTAGAGAAGCAAATCCAAGCATAAATGAAAAGATTAAAGCATATCTATATATAGGCATCATCTTATCGTGTAAGTAGGTAGGTGTTGAATGCATTATTTGTCCTTTATAGTCTTTTCTTATATCAATTTTATCACGTTAAGATATAAATAGTCTAGTATTTATGGGCTAAAGGCTTACTTTAAGATTACTCTTTGCTTAGTGTAACAAATTTTCACTCCCTTTTATAATATGGGTAACAAAATATAATATGTATAATTTCTTTGCCATAAGAGTTGATTTATTATATTATATCTTGTAAATTAAAGAACAAATAGTGTGCAAATAGTGGTGTTTTTTATCTTTTGTACTTTAGAAGTGCTTTGTGCTTTTGTATAGCTGGATAAATTCGATAAAATACGTTAAAAAGAAATCTATATGTCTTGTAATATAAATTCGCATTTGATGGGTACCTTACATACCTTACCAATCACCTTAAATGGAAACAGTATTGAACAAAAGCGTGAAGAAATTAGAGAATACTTTCACAAAACTTTTGATTTATTTGAAAAATTGTTTGAATGTTTCCAAAATGATGACGTTTTTTATTTGAAGTCAGAACCTTCTCGTCATCCTATAATTTTTTATTTTGGTCATACCGCTACATTTTTTATCAATAAACTCATTACCTCTAACCTTATACATGAACGAATTAATGCTCAATATGAATCTATGTTTGCTGTGGGTGTTGATGAAATGAATTGGGATGACATGGATAAAAAACATTATACATGGCCTAAGGTAGAGGAAGTGAAGAAGTATAGAAATGAAGTTCGCAATAAAATAGATACTTTAATAACACACCTGCCTTTAAGTTTACCTATTAAGCAAGATGACCCTATGTGGATTATTTTGATGGGGATAGAACATGAGCGAATTCATTTAGAAACTTCTTCGGTTTTGCATAGGCAACTTCCTATCCAAAGTATCAAGGATACGGGTTTTTTTCCTCGGTGCGATGATATAAGTAGTGCACCGGTAAATGAAATGGTGCCTATTGAAGGTGCTCATATTGTTTTAGGAAAAGATAAAAATCACCATCTATATGGTTGGGATAATGAATATGGGGTGAAAGAAGTTGATGTGAGTTCGTTTAAAACTTCTAAATATCTTGTGTCAAATGGTGAATTTCTAGAGTTTGTCTTAGATAATGGTTATGAAAATAAAGACTTTTGGGACGAAGAGGGTCTGGAATTTTTAAAGATAAAAAATGTTTCTTCTCCCGCTTTTTGGATCAAAAAAACATTTGGCTTTAGATATCGAGCTATGTTAGAAGAGATGGATATGCCCTTGTCTTGGCCGGTAGATGTTAACTATCTTGAGGCTAAAGCTTTTTGTAAATGGAAGTCTCAAAAAGATGAAAAAGAGTATAGACTGCTAACTGAAGCTGAGTGGCACAGACTGTATCAAAGAGCAGGGATTATGGATGTACCAGAATATGATGACAGAAAGGCTAATATTAACTTTAGATATTGGGCTTCATCTTCGCCTGTAAATAAATTTCCTTTTGGTGATTTATTTGATGTTATGGGCAATGTGTGGCAATGGACTGAAAGTCATATGGATGCGTATGAAGGATTTGAAGTGCATCCTGCTTATGATGATTTTTCAACACCAACCTTTGATGGAAAACATAATATCCTTAAGGGCGGGTCATGGGCTAGTACCGGAAATGAATTGATGAAACACTCTCGTTATGCCTTTCGAAGGCATTTTTACCAGCACGCTGGATTTAGATATGTAATAGGAAATGAATTGGAAAAAGAAGAAGAAAATATTTATGAAACAGATGAATTAGTATCGCAGTATTGTGATTTTCAATATGGGCAAGAACATTTTGGTGTACAAAACTTTGCAGTAGCTTGTGCACAAAAAGCAATTAAGTATACAAAAGACATTAAACAAGGTTCCGC
>NZ_JAEMVE010000136.1 GCF_029216045.1 Sulfurimonas sp. MAG313
ATTTTGTAGACCATGAAGAATTTAAAAAAGATATAGAAGAAGAACATTTTTTGGAATATGCCCTAGTGCATGGAAATTATTATGGAACCTCAATTAAACCGGTAAAAGAAGCCCTGAAGCGCGGAGAAATTGTAATATTTGACATCGATGTTCAAGGGCATGATGCTGTTCAAAACCGCCTTGCAGATATTACCACCTCCGTGTTTATTACCACCCCTTCTCTCAAAGAGCTAAAGCGTAGGCTAACTTCTAGAGGCACAGATTCTAAAGAAGTTATTGATGCACGTATCGATATGGCAACACGTGAAGTTCAAAGGATTTCAGAATACGATTATATTGTTGTAAATGATGACTTAGACCTAGCGGCTACCCAGCTCATTTCCATAGCCCATGCCTCACGTTTAAAAATACCTTCAATGGAAATCTCTGAATTTATTCACGACTGGGAACTTAACGGATAGCTATAGAACAGTTGTAGTTATTTTCTAGTTTGCTCTAGAATGGTAATTTGTAAGTTTTAAAGGGCATCACTAATGAATAAACTCTATGCCATAGGCATCTTTGTATTAATCCTTTTATCTTTGTTATTTATTTCAAAAGAAGATAAACTCCAAAATATTCAAACAAAACCTCTCTCTGAAGATGCGAAGATATTAGCCTTTGGAGATAGTTTAACGTATGGGAAAGGTTCCCCAAATCAAAGCTACCCTCTACAGCTTCAAGACCTTTTAAATTTAAAAGTAATCAACGCGGGTATTTCTGGCGAAGCTTCTTCCCAAGGACTTAAGCGTCTTCCTAGGCTACTGGAAAAATACAAGCCTGAACTTGTTATTCTTTGTCATGGTGGAAATGATCTTATTCGTAATAACTCTAAGACAATATTGAAAAATAATCTTATGACCATGATACACTTAAGCGTAGAAAGTGGGGCCCAAGTTCTTCTTGTCGGTGTGCCAAATTATAAGTTTTTTAGATTTTCAACAGAGTCCTTATATGAAGAATTGGCTGAGGCGCAAAAGGTGATGTATGAAGGGAATATTTTGTCAAAAATTGAAAATGATACGAGTTTAAAAAGCGATAGAATACATCCAAATAGTAAGGGTTATGGTGTAATGGCTAAAGCTTTTTATGAGGTTTTAAAAGACAATAAGATTCTTCCTAAAGTACCTTAAAAAATGTAGAACCAGAGCCTGAGAAAAACCAATTCTTTTTAGCTTCTTTTTTCAAGTCAGGGTAAGCAAGTAGTGCTGCGGGATAAAGGTCATTAAGTAAAGTCGGGTCTAAGATGCCTTCTAAAATACTTCTTGAGTCACGTTTTTCACAATTTAAAAATGAAGATAAAAAAAAATGTTCTTTAAATATTTTATAAACAAGAGCTGTATCGTATTTAATATTTGGTGTATAAAGTTCAATATTTAGGGGTTCTTCTTCAAAGGCTTCAACTATTTCTCCAAAACCTGAAACATTTGCAGAGGTATAATTATAAATGAAAAAAGGCATGTCCTCGCCTATAGTCCTTCCTATTTGGGCTAACTCTTCTACACTTAATAAGAGGTTACACATCTCTTTAACTAAGTGCATAAAAGACGCCGCATCAGAAGAACCTCCCCCTAAATCAGCTTGCATAGGTATGCGCTTTTTTACGATAACTTTATGTTCATAAAAAAAATCTTCAATATCTGAATCATTTGTGTATTGAAGAAGTGCTTTATATGCTTTGTAGATAGTGTTTTCTTCTAAAGTGATATTATCACATCCTTCAATGCTGAAGGTCTCACAAGTACAAGGGATAATGCTTATTGTGTCATATACATTTTGTACACGCATAAAACGGGAGAGTAGGGTATGGTGTCCGTCTTTATATCCTGTGATTTTTAAAAATATAGTGATCTTTGCATAGGCTTTTATACTGTAGATAGAATTTTTGACTTGAATATCTATTTTGTCTTTATGAGGGGGCTGTATCTTCTTTGTATTAAAGGTGTGAAGGTCTTCATCATCCCAAAAGCCACCCTCATCTCCACCTTCAAAACCACCCAAAACGAAATCTTATGTGGACTTGGTTGATGACATGAAATTAAAAGACAGCAGCTCTTTATGGCTTATTGTAGAAAAATCTAGACACATTAAATTGCGAAAACTCTAATATTATTGGTTTCAAGTTGTCCATTTAAAATTCTTTGGATTGAGGTAAGTGTTCCACCTGAGCTATCACATGAACCACAAGCACCCACATACGAAATATACACATCCGTTAGTCCATTAGCTTCTTTAAGATCTATAAAGTCTAAATCTCCATTATCTGATTGTAGAAACTCTCTAATTTTATCATCTATGATTTCATCAATTGCATTGATTTTTTGAACCGTGCTCATTTTTTCAAAATCTGGGTAAGTTTTTTCCATAGTGTATTCCTAATTATCTTTTTTGTCTCAACAACATTCCTAAGATTATTATTGAGGGATTCTTATCTAAGACTTAAATTCTCTTATTTCCGAATTATACACTATAAATATTTTATTTATAAGTCAGTTAAATATTTTTAAGCAATAAACAAGAAAACTTTTATAATCGTGTTACTTAGACTATAATAAGAATAGATGAAGATACTTTATATGTGTAGGAAAATTATATGAATACAGAAAACTTATTATATATTGAAGACAGCCATAAGAGAAAACTATTTTACAGCTTTACTCCTGCTGCCATTGCCTCAGCGTTTGTTCCCTTGATTGTAGTCTTACATGATGAAGGCCAAACTGAAATTAAAGACCTTGAGTATAAAATGTGGAATGTACTTCGTCCACTAGATAATTTTGGATATGAAAACAAGGGTTCTTCTTGGCTAGGTGAAAAGGAAAATTTTTATGTAAGAGATCTTTTGCAAAAACTTATCCATAAAATTGCTGACGAATATGAATGTGAAGAGCATATTTATCTGTATGGAAACACTATGGGAGGAAATGTGCCAAGAAGCAGATAGACTTCGCAAGGTTTTAGTTTCAACCTGTGCCTAATTAACGTATGTAGACTAAAGCAATTAGACTCTTATGCGTAAG
>NZ_JAEMVE010000137.1 GCF_029216045.1 Sulfurimonas sp. MAG313
ATCTTGGCGTATATGATTAAAAAACATGGTTTTGTAATTTCAAGAGAAGATTTAATCCATAATGTAATGGCTATTAATGAAGAAAGCTCTAACAAAAGTATAGATGTTATGGTGGGTCGTATTCGTAATAAAATTGGGGCAAAAGGTCTCATCGAATCTATCCGTGGAATCGGTTATAAGCTTTTAAAGTAGGTTAGGTAGTTTTGCCTAGATATTCGATACTTATTACAGTAATAATAGCCTTGATTGTAACGCTTGGTACCGTAAGCTTTACCGTTTGGGAATTTTACAAGCTTAATAGACAACAATACCTCTCAAGTATATTTTCAAAAAATGAACTTATTCATCAAATCTATAAAGATGTGATTGAACGCAAACAAACGAAGAGTCGCTTTATGACAAATCTTCTCTTATATAGGTTGAATTTAATAGAATCAGATAGTGATATAAGTGACATTCTTTCTGAGGGAGATAAGGTTCAAAAAGAATTTTTTGATGATTTGATTTCTAGTATAAAAAAAGAAAAAAGACGTTATCTTATCTCCGACATGTTAGAAAAAAGCTACATTCAAATGATAGTTTATAATGATAAAATTTATTTTTATTTAAAAACATCGGCAGAGTATTTTTTAATGGAATCAAGAGATCTTCAACCCTATAAAATGGGGAGCCTTTTGTATGCCTATATGACCATTATTTGGATTATATTATTTTCATTTTCGTATATCTTGCGTTCTTTTTACCCACTAAGACAATTACGTGACCATATTAAAAAGTTTGCAGATGGAGACTTGCAAGTATCTTTTAATTTAAAGGGAAAAGATGAAATAGCTGAGGTTGCTAATGAATTTAATAAGGCCGCAAAAAAAATAAATATCTTAATAGAATCACGTAATCTTTTTTTACGAAACATTATGCATGAACTTAAAACTCCTATTACTAAGGGAAGGTTCTCTGTAGAAATGCTAGAAGACAATAAATATAAAAAACGTCTTTTAAATGTTTTTATTCGTATGGAAGGCTTGATTAATGAGATGGCCCTTGTTGAACAAATCTCTTCAGGATTTGAACAAGCTAGCCGAGAAGAATACAGAGCGGTGGATGTGCTTTCAGAAGCGATTGATCTAGGTTATTTTGAAAGAGAAAACTACACCCTTGATATTAGTTCTGACCTTATGTTAAATGTAGATTATAAGCTTTTTGCAACTGCTGTTAAAAATATGATTGATAATGCTATTAAATACGCAGACGATAGTAAGGTTATTATAACCGCACGAGAAGGTAAGCTTTTATTTGAAAATTATGGGAAGGGGTTAGATGAACCTCTGTCGTATTACTTAGAACCTTTTACAAAGTCACATAAGGCCGTGCACAGCTTTGGATTGGGCTTATATATAGTTAATTCTATTTTACTGTCTCATGGATATGAACTGAAATATGAATATTTAAATGGTTGGAATAGGTTTTGGTTTGAGCTAAGTGCATAAGATTCACGTATGTTTAGCTTAGTGCCAAAGTTGTTTAAGTCCATTAACATGACGTACAAGGTCTTGTAAGTTTTCTTTATTATCCTTAGCCCCATCACTAGCTTGCATAATACCTTGCACTAAGATAGAGATAGAGGCTTGAATCTCGGAAAGACTTTTTTGGGTTCTATCGGCCAGTTTACGTACTTCATCCGCAACCACAGCAAATCCTCTACCATGTTCACCTGCGCGAGCCGCTTCAATAGCTGCATTAAGAGCCAATAAATTGGTCTGATCGGCAATATCACTAATAACAGATAATACATCTTTTATAGACTGGGTGTCCGAAGAAAGTTGCTCAAACTGTGACTCAAAAGCATCTTGATTGTGAGCACTTTCTTCAAGAGAGGATTCTAAAACTGTGATATTAGTATAAATTTCTTCATTGTGCACACTTTTTTCATCCTTGCTTTGTAGGAGTGCATGGGTTTGTTCTAACTCCTGCACTACATTGGATAATTTAGCGTTAAGTTCAAGATAACTTTCTTTAGCAAGGTGTACTTCATCTTTGAAAAGTAGAGTTTTTGTGTCCATATCCATTTTATAATGTATTTTTTCGTTTTCAATACTTAGAACACGCTCTTGGGCTTGTTCAAGCTCAGTTTTATTTTTTTCTAAGCGTATGGATATATTTTCAAAAATGTTATCGTCTTGCGTAGAAGTAGATAGAGTTGATAAAGAATTTTTCAAGTACGCGTAGCAAGACCATAAAACAAAGAGTAAGGCTAAGGTTAAAGAGATAATGAAAGAGATAAAAATAAGATGATTATTAGGATTAACTGAGAGGTGCTTTTTTTGTTTTAGGAGTTTCAAACCCAAGGTATTCATAGTAGCATATTGAGCTTGAAGCTTAGATATAAGTTCCGCTTCATTATTTGGAATATTCTCAACTATGGACGATACATGTGAATTTAGTTTCTCTTTAAGTGCATTTAATTGACGAGTCGCTTGGGTGTCAAAGCTAAGGGCTGAGGCAATATTTTCATGAGAAGCTAAGATTAGGTAAATTAGAGGAAGTCTTTCTTCTGCTTTTAAAGTAGAGTTTAAACGATCACTTAAGCGATTTAAATCTTTATAAGATTGCTCAAAGGCATGGGTGTCTAAGGCACTTAAAGCATCCTTTGAAGGCTGAGGGTTGGAAAATAAAAGATAGCTAATTGTGCTAAAACAAAGAACTAATATAAGAGAAGTTAGAAGTATAAACTTATTTTTTAATGTTTTCATGAACTTCCTCAAGCACGTTTTATACCTTTATCGCTACAATTATAATATGAAAAAAGAGATACTAATAACTAATGATGATGGATTTGATGCAAAAGGCCTAAAAGCGCTTATAAAAGCCCTTGAAAATTTGGCTCATATAACTGTAGTTGCCCCTGCAAGTGAGAAGTCGGCTTGTTCTCATTCCCTTACCCTAACCAGACCTCTACGCTTTATTCAAGTAGATGATGATTTTTATAAACTTGAAGATGGAACCCCTAGTGATTGTGTGTATCTTGCCTTACACTCTTTATACGGGGACAAAAAGCCTGACCTTTTGATCTCAGGAATAAACCGTGGTGCAAATATGGGTGAAGATATTACCTATTCAGGAACAGTGGCTGGAGCTATGGAAGCGGTCTTGCACGATGTCCCTGCTATTTCTATCTCTCAGGTATTAGGAAGCTCTCAACATGGCTTAGATGATGATTACACTTTAGCTATGAAGGTGATAAGAGACTTGGCCTTTAAGGTTTTAGAGGGTGAATTTCCTCTTGAACATAGAGAACTTATTAATGTTAATGTACCCCCTTTGGTTAAAGAGATAGAGTATCAAGTGACGTACGCAGGATATAGATTTTATGCAAATGATGCGCACCTACATAGAAACCCTAGGGGGGAAGAGCATTGGTGGTTGGGACTGCATCCCTTGCAATCTAAAAGAAGAGATGTTGCTGGTGTAACAGACTTTGAAGCAATAGAATCTGGAAAAATATCACTCACTCCGGTTATGTTAGATTTAACTGCGTACAAGTCCATGAAAAAACTGGAGGATTTCCTTGCCTAGGTATGAGCGTTCACGTATGCTCTTAGGAGAAGATTTTGACAAGTTGGCTAAGGCTAAAATACTTCTACTTGGAGTAGGGGGTGTAGGAAGTTTTTGTTTAGACTGTTTGTATAGAAATGGTATTACAGATATTACTATTATCGATTTTGATAGCTATGATGAAAGTAATCAAAACCGTCAAATGTGGTCAGAACTTCATAATGGGGAATCTAAGGTTGAGTCCTTGCAAGAACATTATCCGCAAATTCATATTATGGATATGAAGATAACACCGCAGTGGGTCAATGAGTTTGATTTTGAACCTTATGATTTAATTCTTGACGCAATAGACGATATCCATGCCAAACTTGCCTTAGCTCAAAGATGTTATAAAAAACTTATTTCAGCAACAGGTTCGGCTAAACGGCTAGACCCCACTAAGGTTGAAGTATCCACTATTTGGAAAACCCATGGAGATAGATTCGCTTCAAAGATACGATATGAACTAAAAAAACGTCGTTTTACCAAAAAATATCCTGTAATTTTTTCAACAGAACCAGCAAGAGTTAAGGTTAAGGGCAGTTTTGTAGGTGTTACGGGTGCTTTTGGAATGACTATGTGTTCTCTGGCTATAAAAAGAATTATAGGTGAGTGAATTTTTAGCAGAGATTGAGTTTTCATTTAAAGATAAAAAACTTTTTTATGAAGATGCGGTGGTTGATTTTGAAGAAAATATTGTTGATATTGCACTTGGTAATTATGGTGACGGATGTGGGGGAGGAAGAGTTTTTATTCTTTTTTCTAATGCAGTACAAGTGTATGACCCTGAATCCAAAAAAACTATGGATTTATATTCAGATTTCGAAAATGCCAAATCAATTTCTAAAAAAGGCTGTGAACTTTTTATAGACGATATTGTGTTTAACTTATCAAGCCTAAAAAGGACAAACATGCCAAGAATTCCTACTAAGCCATGTAAATTATTAGTATCTGCACTTGAACCCTCATCAAATCTTCATTTAAAAGCCTTATATCCCCATCTAGAAGAGGCAGAATTGTGTGGCATATTTGATGAGTCTTTAGGAAACCCTTTATACAGTCCTAAAGAGTTTTCTGTGATGGGAATTAAGGATGTAATAGGAAAAATATTTGCTGCAAAAGAGGCAATAGCTGAACTTGTCTTTCTTGCTAAAGATGCGGATAAGGTCTTACTTATTGACGCGCCAGCCTTTAACCTTCCTTTAGCTAAAAAGATAAAAGAAAAATATCCTGACAAAGAGATATCGTATTATGTGCTTCCTAAAGTTTGGGCATGGAAGAAAAAGCGAGCGCAAAAGGTGGATAAATATTGTGACAATTTACTCTCGATTTTTCCTTTTGAAAATGAGTTCTATCCACGAAGTATATATGTAGGAAATCCTTTAATGGATGAAATAAAAGTCTGCAAAGGTTCCGTTAGTAATAACAAGAAGATAGCTTTTTTAGCAGGAAGTAGAAAGTCAGAAGTACGTGCGCTAATGCCCATCTATCATGAACTTAGAACCAAGCACAAAGAAGAAGCACTTCTTGTTATCCCACCGCATTTTAGTCATGAAGAGATTGAAGACTTATATGGGGATCTCTCAGAATTTACCGTTATAAAAAACACACATGAAGCTCTTTTAAAAGCAGACTTTGCATACGTCTGTTCGGGTACTGCTACGTTAGAATGTTCTTTAATAGGAACGCCAATGGTATTAGTCTTTGTAGCAAATAAACTAGAATACTGGATAGGAAGAAAGTTTGTAAAACTTAAGCATGTTGGTTTAGCAAATATCATTTACGACTTTCAAGACAAAGAAGAGATGCATATCGAACTGTTACAAGATGAGGTGACTGTTGAAAAAATGTATGAGGTTTATAAAAATATAGATAAAGAAAAGTTTTTAAAACGTTCTATTGAACTAAGAACTGAACTTGGAAAAAGTACACTTAAAGATGTGGCAGAGATTATTTTAAGAAAGTATGATAAATAAATGGAATATTTTAATGATCTGATAGGAACAATTAACGCCATTGTTTGGGGACCATTCATGTTAGCCCTTATTTTAGGGACAGGACTTTTTTTAAGTATAGGTCTAAAGTTTATGCCTATTCGTATGATTAAAGAAGGATTTATACTCATCTTTAAGGGAAGAAAAGAGGATGATAAAGAAGGTGAGATATCTCCATTTAATGCCTTAATGACTTCTTTATCGGCCACTATTGGAACGGGAAATATCGCAGGAGTAGCAACCGCTATTGCTCTTGGTGGGGCAGGGGCTATGTTTTGGATGTGGGTGGCTGCGCTTTTAGGGATGGCAACAAAGTACGCAGAAGCGGTTTTGGCTGTTGAATATAGAGAAAAAGATGAAGATGGGAACCATGTGGGTGGCCCTATGTATTACATAAAAAATGCTTTAGGTGAAAAGTGGAAGTTCTTAGCTGTGTTATTTGCTTTTTTTGCCTCTATTGCTGGTTTTGGAATTGGCAATACTATTCAAGCGCATTCTGTTTCTGATGTACTTCATTCTTCATTTGATATTCCTGTGTTATATTCAGGTCTTGTCTTAGCCGTTTTTGTTGGCTTAGTCTTAATAGGTGGTATTAAAAGTATAGCTAGTGTGGCGGGTAAGCTTGTGCCTATTATGGCAATATTATATCTGATAGCAGGGCTTTCTATTTTAGTCTTACACATTACAGAAGTACCTGAGGCTCTTTCTCTAATTGTCACATCTGCTTTCACAGGAACTGCGGCAACAGGTGGCTTTGCTGGGGCTAGTGTTTGGGCCGCCTTGCAATTTGGTGTTGCGCGAGGGATATTTTCAAATGAAGCAGGTCTTGGTTCAGCTCCCATAGCCCACGCAGCAGCAAAAACAGACTCTTCAGTCAAACAAGGTTTAGTGGCGATGATGGGGACTTTTATTGACACCATCATCATATGTTCTATCACAGGTTTAGCAATTGTTCTCTCAGGAGAATATCTAAATGGAGCATCCGGAGCTACTTTATCCGCGCTGGCCTTTGCTAAGATGCTTCCTTTTGTAGGTGAATATATTGTGACCTTTGGACTGATACTATTTGCCTTTACAACCTTAGTGGCTTGGAGCTTTTATGGAGAAAAATCTGTGTATTTTCTTTTAGGTCAAAAAGCAATTATTCCTTTTAGAATATTGTGGGTATTGGTTATCCCTTTTGGCTCCATGATGGATTTAAAGTTTATATGGCTTTTAGCAGATACCTTAAATGCATTGATGGCCCTTCCCAATCTTATCGCCTTATTACTTCTAAGCCCTGTAGTTTTTAAGCTCACAAAGACTTACTTTGCAAAATAAGATATAATACTTATCAATTATAAAATAGGAATACACTATGGACCGTAAAGAGCCAATGACAGCTTATGGATATGAAAAATTATCTTTTGAATTAAGTGATTTAAAAAACAGAGAATTACCCGAAATTGTAAAAGAGATTGAAGTAGCACTTGAACACGGAGATCTTAAAGAAAATGCTGAATATCACGCGGCAAAAGAAAAGCAAAGACTTGTTGATCTTCGTTTGTCTGAACTTGCTGACGTTTTAAGCTTTGCTCAAATTGTGGATCCTTCTGTTCTTGAACATGCTCGTATTAGCTTTGGCTCAACAGTAGTTTTATGTGATTTGGATAATGATGAAGAAATCACGTATACCATCGTCGGAGGCTGTGAAAGCAATCCAACCAATGGTCTTATCTCATTTAACTCACCTTTAGCGAAACAACTTCTTGGAAAAGAAGAAGGAGATGAATTTAAGGCGAAACTTCCTGGTGGAGTAAAAGAATATGAAGTACTTGAAGTGAAATATCAGGAGATTGTGTTTGACTGCAACTAAGGTAGGTATTATTGGAGCTAGTGGCTATACAGGGCTAGAACTTATTAAAATTCTTATTAACCATCCTTTTTTCGAGATTACATATGTAGCAACAAGTTCGGGTGGACTTAAACTTGATGCTATGCATCCTTCTTTAAAAGATGTCTTTACCTGTCGTGTTGAAAAAGCAGATAGCAATGAAATAATTAAAAGATGCGACTTGGTTTTTTTAGCCTTGCCACATCAAGCATCTATGGGCTTCGCTAAAGATTTACTCAATCAGGGTGTTAAGGTGGTAGATCTTTCTGCTGATTATAGATTAGACCTTGAAACTTATGAAAAACATTATTGTGAACATAGTGATAAAGAACATTTAGCTCAAGCAGTTTATGGGCTTCCTGAACTTTACAGAGAAGAAATTAAAAAAAGTTCACTTGTCGCTAATCCTGGGTGTTATCCAACTGCGAGTATTCTTGCTTTAGTCCCTTTTACACCCTATATAAATGAAGATTTTCCTATTTTTATAGATGCAAAATCAGGGGTAACGGGTGCGGGTAAAAAATCTAATGACCTAAGCCATTATGTTAACATCAATGAAAATATTTTCGCCTATAAGGTTTTGAGTCATAGACATGAACCTGAGATTAAAGAAAAACTTTTAAAGTTTAGTTCAAAAAACTTTGATGTTAATTTTGTTCCTCATCTTATACCAGCTACAAGGGGTGAATTGATAGATGCGTATATGCTTATTACTGAAGATATAAATCCCCTAGAAATCTTGAAAGAGTTTTATAAGGATGAGCTCTTTGTAAGAATTTTTGATGGACCTGTGGACATTAAATCATGTGCAGGAACCAATTTTTGCGATATTTATGCTCAAGTTAAGGGCAAAAAACTTTATGTAAACTCTGCAGTAGATAACATTTTACGAGGTTCATCCTCTCAAGCGGTGGCGAATGCTAACCTTATGTGTGGCTATGATGAGCATACAGCCTTACCCACCATAGCTTATGTCCCATAAGCTTATCTTGCAAGAAGGAGCTATCCTTATTGCAGATGCCCATTATTCAGATAAATATCCTCATTTTTTTTCTTTTTTAAAAGCTTTAGACACAGGTGCAATACAAACGCCCCAGCTCATTTTGATGGGAGATATGTTTGAGCTTCTTTTTGGTGTGATTAAAACAACCCTTTTAGAACATGAAGAAGAAGTCTTTTTACTTAACAAACTTTCAGAAAAAATAGATATTATTTATTTTGAAGGAAACCACGATTTTAAACTTAAGACTGTTTTTCCAAAGATAAAGACAGTTCCCTTAGAAGCGCAACCTCAAATGTTTAGATTTAAGACCCAAGATGTATTATTATCTCATGGGGACACCAATACCCCTCTTTCTTATCAGATATATACTAAGCTTATACGAAACTCTTTTATCTTAACTGTGATAGGCTTTATGGATAGTTTGTGCTCTCAGTGTATTTTGAATTGGCTTAAAAAAAGAGGAATGAAAAAGAACCCATGTTACAAAATGCCTTTGTTCAAAAATATTATAAAAAAACGTTTAATATCTTTAAAAAACAGTGATGCAGACATCGTTTTAGAGGGACATTTTCACCAAGATGTTTCTTTTAATATATATGGATTTAAGTATATTAATTTGGCTTCTTTTGCTTGCAATCGTAAATATTTTGTAGTACAATCTTATAAAGAGCAGTTAATTCTGCATGAGACCTTCTTTAAGGAGTTGTAGTGAAAGATAATAATACTTTAAAAGTTGGAACCAATGAAATGGAATTGGTTGACTTTAGAATATTAAAAGAACAAGATGGTCGAATATATGAAGGTATTTATGGCGTAAATGTAGCCAAGGTACGTGAAATTATTCGTAAACCTCGATTAACAGAACTTCCAGGTGTGCCAAGCTTTATAGAAGGTATTTTTGACCTTCGTGGTGTTGTTATCCCTGTGGTAAATCTGGCTAAGTGGATGGGTATTACCCCTCCTGAGGGTGCTGAAAAAGAAGCTCGCGTTATTATTGCTGAGTTTAACAATATCTTAATAGGCTTTGTTGTGCATGACGCGAAGCGTATTCGACGTATATCTTGGAAAGACATAGAACCTGCTTCCTTTGCTCAAGGTGAAGGCGCTTTGGATAAGTCAAAGATTACCGGGGTTACTCGCATAGAAGATGATGCGGTTTTACTTATATTAGACTTAGAAAACGTTGTTCAAGAACTTGGTTTATACACCCCTGATAACTCGGGTACTGATGTTCATAAAGATGAATTCACAGGGGTAGTTCTTTTACTTGATGATAGCTCAACCGCTCGAAAAATTGTTAAAGATGCTCTTATTCAGATGGGCTTTAAAGTCGTTGAAGCCATAGATGGACAAGAAGGTCTTGAAAAACTAGAAGACTTATATAACATGTATGGTGACATGATAAAAGACCACTTGAAGCTGATTGTTTCAGATGTAGAAATGCCAAGAATGGATGGTTTTCATTTTGCTGCAAATGTTAAAGATGACAAGCGATTTTCTGATATTCCTATAGTATTTAACTCATCTATTTCAGATCATTTTTCTGAACTTAGAGGTAAAGAGGCTGGTGGAGAAGCTTATTTAGTTAAGTTTGATGCCCATACATTTTATGATGAAGTAGCTCGTGTTGTTAAATCTCATATTAAAGAGGGAGCGTAAGTATGGATGAATTTCAAGAGATATTACAAGATTTTTTAATTGAATCGTTTGAGTTAATAGAACAACTCGATCAGGATTTGACCTTATTAGAGACTCAACCTGAGGACTTAGAACTTTTAAATAGAATTTTTAGAGTTGCCCACACCGTTAAGGGCGCAAGTTCTTTTTTAAACTTTGATGTTCTAACACATTTAACACACCATATGGAAGATGTCTTAAACAAGGCACGTCATGGAGAACTTCTTCTTGATGCTGATGTAATGGATGTTGTTTTAGAGTCTATAGACTTAATGAAGGCACTTTTAGAAGCTATTCGTGATACAAGTAAGGATGAAGGTATTGAAGTTGAAGCGTGTGTTAAACGTTTAACGGCAATTGCAAATGACGAAAGTCCTTCTGAAGCAGCATCTCCTGAAGTTGCTGCATCTGAAGCTCCGGCAGCAAAAGAAACAGTTGTTGAAGAACCTGTAGAGGAAGAAGAACTAGATTTTGCTAGTATGAGTGATGATGATGTTGAAGCAGAAATTGAACGACTTCTAAATGAACGTCAAGTGTCCGATAAGGCCAGACGTGAGGCTAAAATAGCAGCAGGTGAGGATGTTCCTCAAATGCCTGTTACGGAAGAAGAGGCTAAAGAAGAAGCCAAGACTGAAGCGGCTGCTCCCCCTCCTCCACCGCCACCACCAAAGGCTCCTCCTGTTAAAGTAGAAGCTAAGAAACCTAAATCTGATAAAAAACCTGTTGTTGCTACTACAGTAGAACAGACTATTCGTGTGGATGTGAAGCGATTAGACCACTTGATGAACCTTATTGGAGAGCTTGTACTTGGTAAAAACCGTCTTATTAAAATTAATGATGACGTTGAAGAAAGATATGAAGGCGAAGAATTCTTAGAAGAATTAAATCAAGTTGTTTCTATTGTTTCTTTGGTCACAACGGATCTTCAAATTGCGGTTATGAAAACAAGAATGCTTCCTATTGGGAAGGTCTTTAATAAATTCCCAAGAATGATTCGTGATTTATCTCGTGAATTAGGCAAGAAAATAGAATTAGAAATATCGGGTGAAGAAACAGAACTTGATAAGTCTATCGTGGAAGAAATTGGCGATCCTTTAGTGCATATTATTCGAAA
>NZ_JAEMVE010000138.1 GCF_029216045.1 Sulfurimonas sp. MAG313
TAGTGCCTTTCCGGAATTAGTGCCTTTTTCTTGTTCGGTAAGTAATTTTAATAAAAAAAGAATGTCATAATGGGTTTTTCCCAAAAGACCATCCTTGATTAATATCATATGTTGCATAATCATTCAATATGTGATCCGTAATACAGATTTCTAGATTCAGGGATTTGCAATATTTTATTTTTTGTTTAAGCGGCTTTTTTCTTGAGCTTCTTTATTTTCTTTTTTGCTATTTTTCGTCCAAGAGTAAGTAGGTTTCTTGATGCGATTGATGCTGCAATACAACGATCAAAACCATCAAGACCTTTGTCTCGACAAACGCCTAAATTATTACCCTGTTCCAATGCATTAATAGATGATTCTACGCCCGAATGCCAATGCTTTTTACCGTAAAACTTATCTGTACGCTCTTCTTTGTCTTGGTTACCTGAAGAGGGTAAATAATAATCATCTATAAGCTCTCTAATCGCAGCTTTGTTTGCTGGGTTGCAAAATCCTTTATCAAAGGTTATGCACTTTATCTCGCCATAACTATCCTGAAGATTTTTTATTTCTGGAATACAGATATCTTTATCCCTACTTCCACTTTCGACCCGTGACCCTGTCAACATAAAGCCGTCACTATCCTGAGCAACAAACACAAGGTGACCATATTCTACAGGTGCTTTACTTTTGCCTTTCATTATTAATTCCGTGTGTGGTTCAAAGAGGCTGAAGATCTTCTCTTTTGAAGAAAGTGTTTCCCCTAAAATCCTTCGTCTGTGCGTTAACTCATGCTCTAAAGCTGTTCCAGATAGAAAATAGATCAGCTTATTGCGCAATTTCGTGTATTTTACATTTTCATTATCCTTTTCACTTTCCCAAGATATGGTGTCATCAAGAAGTTTTAAAACTCGATCCATAACACCTTGAGTATGATTCAAAAGATCTATCAGAGCACCGAAAAGATCATCAACCTTCTTCTTCTTTTTACTCTTCTTTACCTGAGTAACTTTATAGGAAAGTCTTTTGGATTTCTTTATAACTGATTTATATTTTCGAAAGCCTTCTATTCCGCAAAGACAAGCAAGCCTGCTGGCCTCTCTCATTAGGCAACGAGCGCCGTCATATAAGCTTACGTAGTCAGCATGTAAGTGGATGTTAGATTCAAAAACAAAACTATCAGCCCGAACCATATTCAAAGCTGATTTAGAACTCTTATGATGATGCTTTACTATTAAAATATTTATTTCATCAATTGTATCTGGTTTGATTTTAGTAATATTTTCATGAATTGTGCTTACGGGAAAACGTATGTCACCTGAGTGTCCATGTCCCATTATCCCCAATAAAATTAAATGATTTTCGGCTAAATCTGAAAGCTTGTTGTAATCTACAATGCCTGCCCTGCGAATCATTAGGAGTACAAAAACTTCCCAAAGAGAAAGACCTTTTGCTCCAAATTTTGAAGTTTTTCCTTTTTCTAAATCACCGCTAATTAAAGTTAAAACATCACTTCTTAGCTTTTTGTTTTTATAGATCTCTTGTATGCCGAGAAGGGTCATTGCCATTTCGTCATTTGAGTAAAAGTCAATTACGATCTCATCAATAGGCACTTGGTAAAAACTTAATTGATTGCTTGGAAAATCATTTCTCATGCGAATAATCCTTTGTTTAAAAGTTAAAACATCTTTATGCGACGTTTAAAGAGTTTTAGATGAAATTATAACTTTTATTCAATATAAAGATAGTACAATATTAATATATAAGTCTATTATTTACAGCTGTTTGCAGATAGATATTCCTTTTCCGAAAGGGCACTATTTAGTGCCTTTCCGGAATTAGTGCCTTTTTCTTGTTCGGTAAGTAATTTTAATAAAAAAAGAATGTCATAATGGGTTTTTCCCAAAAGACCATCCTTGATTAATATCATATGTTGCATAATCATTCAATATGTGATCCGTAA
>NZ_JAEMVE010000139.1 GCF_029216045.1 Sulfurimonas sp. MAG313
CAAGTGTGTAAAGATAGCTTTCTAACTGACAATCAAATAGATAAATTCTATAAAAGTTCGAATGACTTTAAAGATTTTCAAAAAACAAAAGAGTTTATGGATATTTCTAAAGAACGTATGATTCTGATATATGAACATTGGTGGAAAACTTTAGAGATTTCAAAATTATTAAATTGAAATGATCGGATTACTCTACAAAATCAAGATGTGAATTTGATAAAATTAGAAGAAATAATCATCTATAGACATATATTGTCTGCATAGTTTAGTATACTCTAAAAATAAGAAAAAAAGGAAATCTTATGACCCTCTCAAAATCAAAATACATCCAAGCGCTACAATGCCATAAGGCACTTTGGTTAAATAAACATAGACCTGAATTAAAAGGTGAATATGATGGAAATCGACTTGATGTGATAAAGTCAGGAAATACTATCGGCGAACTTGCCAAAGATTTATTTCCTGGTGGCGAAGAGATTGAATTTAATCGTGATGATTTTAAAGGGATGCTTAGTAAGACTAAGGACTTAGTGGCAGAAGGAAAGGATGTTATTTATGAGGCAACCTTTAGTGAAAAGGGTATCTTTGCAATGGCAGATATCTTAGTTAGAAATGAAGACAAATGGGATATTTATGAAGTTAAGGGATCGACGAGTGTTAAAGATGTGCATGTTGATGATGCCGCGGTTCAGTGGTACGCGCTTTCAAAGGTTTTAGAACTTAACAATGCGTATATTGTTCATGTTAATAATGAGTATGTCCGAAAGGGTGATTTAGATGTACATGCCTTGTTTACCATTGAAAATATTACTGAAGATGTTTTAGCTAAACAAGAAGAAATCCCTAAGCAGCTTAAAGAGATGGAAACAGTCTTAGACGGTAAGATGCCTGAGATAAAGATCGGAAAACATTGTTCTAATCCTTATGAATGTGACTTTAGTGACTTTTGTTGGAAAGATGTTCCTTATCCTTCTGTGTTTAATATATCGTACGCAATGGGTAAACAATGGAGTCTGTATGAACAAGGAATTGTTAAAATAGAAGATATTCCTGATGATTTTTATTTTGGTCCTAATGCAAGTTTGCAAATTAAACATCATCATTCTCAAGAAATAAAAATTGACAAGTCAGAAATAAAAGAGTTTTTAGACACGATTGAGTACCCCATCAACTTCTTTGACTTTGAAACTTTTCAAAATGTGGTTCCTCGTTTTGATGGGCAAAGGCCTTATGCCCAGATGCCTTTTCAATATTCCTTGCATATTTTACATGAAGATGGACGATTGGAGCATAAGGAGTTTTTAGGAGATGAAAACTGTGATCCAAGACGACCTTTGGCACAACAGATGTTAAAAGACCTAACCCCAAGGGGTTCAATTGCCGCCTTTAGTCAAGGTTTCGAGAAAGGACAAATCAGAAGGTTGGCTGAATTTGTAGATGATATTAGTGAAGAACTTTTAGACTTAACGGAGCGATTTGTTGATATTGCCCATCCTTTCCAACAAAAGAATTATTATCATCCTGGTTTTAATGGTAGGTACTCGATTAAAGTTGTCTTGCCTACGCTCTTTCCAAATGATGATGAACTTGACTATAAAAAGCTAGGCAGTGTTCAAAATGGTGGAGATGCTATGGACACATTTGCAAATTTGTATCTGTTAAAAGATGTATGTAAACGAGATCAGATAAGGAAGGATTTATTAGCTTATTGTCGTCTTGACACTTTGGCAATGGTAAGAATTTGGGAGAAACTGCATACTTTTCTATAAACTAGACAAATAGTGTCTGTACTATTTTGTACACTTATTCCTATAAAAGAAGAAGGAATGAAAATGAAAAAGATAGTATTGATAGTCTCTTTAATTATATCTGCAAATGCAGGCGGTTTATGGAGTATGGCTAAAAATGTTGGTTTACCAGAAGTTAAAAGTAAAGGGTTCACAATTCCTGTAGAGGGCGTCGATGCAAGAGCTTATATTTTTGAACCACTAGGCACTAAAAATAAACAATGTGTCATCGTTTTTACGGCAGAGATTTTTCAAATGGAATGTTTTGATAAGGATAAAAAATGAAATTACTAGATAAAAAGATGCAACCTATCCTTGAGATATGTAGTGCGCTCATGCTTTATGCAGATAAAGGGTGGAAGACTAAATTTGATACACAACTTGATAAGCTTGAGCTGAATAAATTAAGTGCTTACAAATTTGAAGGAGGAAGTGCAGTATTTCGATATGATGGATTTTCATATATAATCTTGGATGATAGAATTATCTACCGTTCATTAAATAGTGCGGACGAATATACCATCAAAAAAAGTGCCTTAGATAAGATCTCTTTCATTCTTTAGTTATTTTAAATATTGTCTGTAAATTTTCTTCTTTAGGGAGAATCATAACGGTAGTTTTAGAGCCTATGGATGATAGTGAAACATGAGGATATAAAAAGTGAAAGTGGAGCGGGTGAAGGGACTCGAACCCTCGACCCTCAGCTTGGAAGGCTGACGCTCTAGCCAACTGAGCTACGCCCGCGTCCGTAAAGGTATTGTATCTTCTATTAGATAAAATTCTACTTATGAGAAGGTCATGATAAAAAGTAGAAAATTTAAAGCTCTTAATATTTTATTTTGTAGGAAGATATTGTGAAATGTTTAAGGAAGATAAGTTTCCCTTTTAGGGAAACATTATATTGGTATTAAATCTGAGTTCTAGAAATTTCTTTATATGCACTAAGTGCTTTATTTCTAACTTCTAGCATAAGTTTCATACTAATTTCTGCCTTATCAATAGCAAGAGCAGCTTGGTGCAAGTCTTTAACCTGTCCTGTTGCTAAATCGCTCATCGCTTTTTCTCCGGCTTCTTGCATCTTGTTTACATCTTCTAAAGATTGTTTAAGTGCATTAGCAAACCCTTCACCTGTAGTACTAGATGCGCCTTTGGCTTTACCTAGTAAGTCAGCAGTAGAAAGGCCGGAAACTTTATTTAAATCATTCATGCTCTAATTATACCTTATTTATTTATGCTTGTAAAATACTCATGGCAGATTGAGCCATAGTTTTTACACTTTGAAATGCTGCTACATTGGCTTGATAAGAACGAGTTGCCTCGATTAAGTCCGCCATTTCTATAACAGGATTGATGTTTGGATAAGCGACATATCCTTGTGCATTTGCATCTGGATGCCCTGGTTCAAACTTCATAAGTGGCTCTTTGTCATCACGTATAATTTTGTCCACTATTACAGACATAATCGGCGGTTTTACTTTTTTGTTAAAATCACCCTCATCAAGTGGATCAGAAAATCCTGAATCCCCTGTAGCTTCTAAAAGTCTATCATTTAACATTTTATTAAAATCAATAGCCTTAAACATCACTTCTCTACGGCGATAAGGACCACCTTCTTCAGTACGTGTTGTTTGAGCATTGGCAATGTTAGAAGAGATAACATTTACACGGGCTCTTTGTGCGGACATTCCATATCCACTGATATCAAAACTGTTTAAAAATTGGCTCATAATGTATCCTTACTTTATGTTTCTCCTAAAAAGATAAGTCTTTTATCTTTTTTGACATAGGAGGTGTGTTTTTTAATACTGTTTACTGTGTTCTTTCAGAGGCTTGTAAAACGGCCTTGAACATAGACGCTTCTTTTTTCAAAGCGGCTGTTATCCCTTGGAACATCATCGAGTTTTTAGTCATCTCTGTTGTTTCAACATCAAGGTCAACGCTATTGCCGTCGTTTCTTGCCATATGCCCATCTCTAAAATAAAGCTGAGGCTGCCCACTATCTTCTACAGAGGCAGACTTAAAATGCTTTCCATTAGTTTGAGCAAGCTCAAGTCTAGGCGCAACAGGTTCATTAAATATCTTTTTTGCTTCAGCTTGAAGGCTCTTGGCAAAATTAATATCTCTTGGACGGTAAAAAGGGGTATCTTCATTAGCAATGTTTCCTGCAATTAAGTCTTGACGTACAGCGCGGTAGTCAAGGGCCTTTGTCATTAAATCATGTGCTTTTGATAATTGAATACCCATTGTGTCTCCTAATGATAATTTAATATAAGCATTTACTGTTCCGTTTTTTACTTCTTTTAACAAGCAAAAATCATACCTTTGTTTGTTTTATAAAGAGCAGTATTGTATAAAATTGTTTAGGATAGCTCTTAATTCATAGGAATGAAGATAGTGCTTTTAGAAGGCCCCTTAATTAAAAACTTTGGCTAAGCTAGATAAGATACGACTAGAAAAAAAAATAATTTAATGTGATGGAAAACAATGGCAGATAGAACACTTTTTATATCGGTGGTACTTTTAATTACCATAGGCATAGTTTTATCCTACTCTTTGTCCTCGTATATTGTAATTTTATTTGACTATAACCCTTTTCATTTTGCTATGCGTCAAGCTGCGTTTGCTTTTTTGTCCATCGGTGTTATGTGGTGGATTTCTCAAGGTGACGCTGATAAAGTCTTACATCCGCTTGGACTTTCTTTGTTTTTAGGGGGGATGTTTTTGATGATTATCATGCCTTTTTTACCAAGCTTTTTAGTTTCAGAAGTGGGTGGAGCCAAACGTTGGATAAAAATTTTTGGTTTTTCCTTAGCTCCTGTTGAGTTTTTTAAGGTGGGGTTTGTTTATTTTTTAGCATGGTC
>NZ_JAEMVE010000140.1 GCF_029216045.1 Sulfurimonas sp. MAG313
AGATTATTGCTGTTAGTAAGTACTCAACTGAAGATGCTATTAAGCATCTTTATAAGATAGGTCAAAGAGCCTTTGGCGAGAATAAGGTACAAGACTTAAAGACTAAGAGCGAGAGTCTTGATGAGCTTCCTTTAGAATGGCACTTTATTGGAAATCTACAAAAAAACAAGATCAATCAGCTTATAGATGCCAATCCTTTTCTTTTCCAAGGACTTGATTCATTAGAATTAGCACAAGCACTTCAACAGCGTTTAGAAGTAAAAGATACGCAGATGGAGTGTTTGCTTCAAGTAAACTCTGCTAATGAAGAGTCTAAATCCGGTGTAACTTCAGAAAAAGTATCTGATTTATATGCACAAATCAAAGAAACTTGTCCCAATATTGAGCTTCGTGGTCTAATGAGTATAGGCGCACATAGTGAAGATACAAATATTATTAAAAAAAGCTTTGAAGATACCCATAAAATCTATACGGATTTAAAAAATGCGGATATATGTTCTATGGGAATGAGCGGAGATTTTGAGCTTGCTATTAAATGTGGATCAAATATGGTCCGTTTAGGTTCGGTAATGTTTCCTACTAATTAATCCAGCATCGCGGTAATCTCAATCTATGTTACCCAAATAAAAGTGACATTTAGTCATCTTTATTTTAGAACTGCTTGTTTGTCATTTTCCATAGCGATGCACTATGCGATATTGTTAACGGAACTTTCAATCATTGGGTCATTGTTTATAATTTGAGCTTTAGGCTCTCCTATAAAGTATCCTTGAGAATAATCTATTCCTAACTCACATACCTTATCATGTACAGATTGTGTTTCTACATATTCTGCTACAGTTTGAGCTCCTATACGGTGGGCGAAGGCAACAATGTTTTTCACAATTAACTGATGGGATAAATTTGTGTCAATGTTTTCAATAAATGAACTATCAATTTTAATAGTTTTAGCTTCTAAACGAAGTAGTCTTGAAAAGACAGATTGTTCCACACCAAAATCATCTATAGTGATATTAAAACCTTTAGAACGTAATCTTTGGATTTGATGTAAGGTTTTATCCTTTTCATTAATAGTAATACTTTCAACTACTTCTAAATACACTCTAGAAGGAGAAATATGATAATAATCACATTTATATTGTAAAAACTCTTCTAAATAGTTTTCATTAAAATCTTGAGTGCTTATATTTAGAGAGAAGGCATAGGAGTTGGATTGAAAATATTTAAAAGCCTTGTCTATCATCACCTTAGATATTTTTGTTGTTAAGCCCGCTAAGAAAGCAGGATGTATAAAACTACTAGCTTCTAAGACCTTACCCTCTTTATCTAGAATACGACAAAGGGCTTCGTATTTTTCAATATTACCTGTTTCATTATTATGAATAGGCTGATAATATGACATAACTCTATCATTAACAAGAGCTTCTTTTACAGTATTAATCCAAAACAAAGTATCTCTTTGGCGTTTTACATAATCTGAATCATTTTTAAAAACGACCATTTGTGAACGGCCTTTTTCTTTAGCTTCAGCAGAGGCTGTTTTGGCATGCACAAAAAGTTTATTATGTGATCCTCTATCCATTCCCATTGAAAAGCTTATGTCAAATTCTATTTCACCGATAAGAATAGGCGCTTGTTGAAACATAGCAAGTATTTGTTGGGATAAAAGAAGTTCTTGATTAGGCGTTGGTGAGTTCATAAGAACAACAAACTCATCCGCGGATATTCTAAAAAGTTCAGTATTTGAAGGTAAAAACTTTTGTATTCTTGATGCCGTTTCTTTTAACACCTTGTTTCCATACCCCATACCATATATAGTGTTTATACTTTCGAAATGATCTATATCAACAAATAGTAGTGCCTTTTCACCCTCTTTAGAAATTTCATCTTTTAAAGCGTGTTTATTTTTCAAGCCGGTGAGATCATCTAAAATTCGCATCATCTTGAGTTTTTGTTCGGAATCACTAAGATGTTTTTGTAATTCTCTTTGACTTCCTAATAAGCCACCTAATCGTTTTCGTTCATAAGCAAGTGATTCTTGAAGTTTTATTTCATTGGCTTCATAATGAGCTTGCATTTGTTGTTTTTGTCTTTTTATATCGCTTGAGGCTTCTACCAGCTGAACCTTTTGCGCATTCGAGTACAAGACAGAACACGACTTATACATCACTTCTAATAAAGATTGCATTTTAATTGGTTTTGGAACGTAGCCTTGTATGCCCATATTGGTCCAAGACAAGAGAGTATTTATATCGGTGTCGTTTGAAATTATAATTACATGAGCAGAAGGTGAAACTTTTTTAATCTGTTCAACCATCTGCAGTGCTGAATAATTTCCTAATTTAGTTTCTGAAATAATAAGATCGTGTTGATTGATTTTATAATGGTTAAGTCCATCATACCCATCAGCAGATTCATCAACCTGCGCAAAAACTTTTGAAAATGTTTTTACTAAAGACATTCTGATAGAATCATCAGGTTCAATACATAATAATTTAAGTTTTTTTGTAAATGGCAATAAATCTTGAAGTTCAATCATTTCACACCTCATATAACATAATTTAATAATTATGCCTTTCTCTTACTCTGTACTAACTTTAGCACAAGTAAATAAATACAGAGTAAACAAATAAAGGAAATTATGTTACTTTTTGTATCATTTTACAAAATGTCTTTTTGAGGTTTACCGATATAAAAACCTTGGCAATAGCTTATACCCATATCTTTTACAAGTTCATAAAGTTCTTCAGAGTCAACATATTCAGCCACTGTTTTTGCACCGATTTTTTTAGAAAAATCTACTATGTTTTCAACTATAATTCTTGCATTTTTATCGTCTAAGAGATGTTGTATAAAATGGCCATCAATTTTAAGAACCTCGGCCTTAATTTGCATCATACGTGAGAAATTTGAGCTATCAACACCAAAATCATCTATGGATATATTACATCCAAATGCTTGTAAAGACTTTATTTGACAAAGGCAATCGTTAGTTGCTTCGGTACTTATATTCTCAAGAATCTCTATATAAATGCGCTGAGGCTTAATGTTATAATAATCACACTTATAGCTTATAAACTCCACTAAGTATTCCGCCATAAAATCTTCTTTTGTAATATTAATAGAAAAACAAAAGTCACTGTTTTTAAAATACTTAAAGCTTTTATCAATCACTACTCGGGTGATATCACACATTCTACCAGCAATTATAGCAGCAGGAATAAACTCGTGAGGCTGAAACAAGTCTTCCCCTTCACCTTCAATCCTACATAAAACTTCATACTTAGTAATAGTATTGTTTTCATTATTTAATATGGGCTGATAATGCGTCCGTATTCGGTCTTCACTAAGCGCTTCTTGAATCACTTTTACCCATCTAATATGTTGATGTTGCTCTTTTAAAAAATTGGAGTCATCTTTATAAAAGGCTATGCGTGAGCCTTCCTTCGCTTCAGATAAGGCAATATCTGCTTTTTGAATCAGGTCTTCACCCAGAGAAACTCCTATACTTGTTATAATTTTTATTAAAAAACCGTCTACTTCTATAGGTGTTTGTTCAAAAAAAGACTTTACTTGGTGGGACAATATTTTTTCTTGAGAGGGAGATGGATTATGTATAAGTATAGAAAACTCGTCATCTTGACTTCTATATAAAACTGCATTAATAGGCAAATTTATCTTAATAGCATTGCCAAATTCTACTAAGACCTTGTTCGTAATATCTACACCATAATACACTTTAAAATCACTAAAACTATGAAGAGAAATCTTCATTAAAGCATTACCATCTGTCAATTCTATATCTTCTTCTAAGGCATAAATATTTTTACATAAGGTTAACTGATCGGTATAATATCGTTCATGAAAGATTTCTTGCATATTGATATACGTGCACACCTTATACAAAGTTTTTTCACATTCTTCTTGATTCATAGTATCTATTAAAACACTGTCTGCTCCGTTGATTAAGGCATCTTTTATTAGATTTGCATCTTTACAACAGGCAATTACAAAACGTTGGGGAAAGGTTTGTTTGATGTTTTTAAGTACATCCATGCTTTCTGGATGTGTCATATCTAAGATTAAAGTGTCATAATTTCGATGGTGAAGTACGGAAGAGATTGTCATACCTGAGGTATATACCTTAATACTATCTACTAGAGTATCTAAAATATTTTTATGATGTGAGGTTTGTAAATATAATAATCTAATTTTTGAATAATCATTTGTAAATTTTTGCATAATTTCCCCCGATACTAAGTCAAGTTCTGCAAGTAGTTTATAGAAACTAAGTTAATCAACCATTAATAAGAACAAAGTGTGTAAGGGGTTTTTCTCAGTATTTTCAAGACATAAAAGAAAATATATTTTAATATTTAAAAATTTTAAGTGAAGGTAATATGATTTTTATTTCTTTTATGCTTGGAAGCTTTAAGGGATTGTTACTCAAGTCAAGATAAGCAAGTAGTTTAAAATGACTTAAATCAGGAAACGAAGTAATCTTGTTACTTTCAAGAACTAACTTTTTTAGTCTTTCTTGATTTTTAATCGTACTAATATTATTAATACGATTATGTCCTAAAAAAATAAAACGTAATTTAGTCATATATTCAAGGACAGAAATATCTTCTATAAGATTATTGCTAAGGGCTAACTTATGCACATTTTTCATATTAGAGAGTATCTCAATATTTTTTATATTGTTGTTAGAAAGAGAAAGCGCACCAATCCAAGGAACCTCTAATATTTCTTTTGGAACTTCTTTCAAATCTAAACCTCTAAGATTAAGATAAGACAGGTTCTCTTTTTTAGTTATTTTAATACGTCTCAAGGCTTCTTCAATCATTTTTTTCCTTCTGTAATGCAAGATATGTATCAAAATGTACCTTATCTTTTAAATTTAAAAAAGGCTTTGCATCTTGAATAAAGGCACTCGGTTGTGATGTCTTACTAAACTCTTCATACGACTTTGTAAAATATTTTTTATAATCTTCAATACTCTTATATCTTATCCAAGCCGATGCATCATATTCTGACACCCTATTTACATCAAATTTAGTTTGTAAAAATAAAGCAAGTTCTTCTTGCCAGCTTTCAAGTAAAGACGAGCAACTATGAAAGCCATAAAGATAAGATGAAAAATGTCCAAGTGTATATAAGAGTCTAATATAGCCTTGTAAGTTAATTATATTTTCTTCCTTAAGCAAGGCTCTTATTTTTACCCTCAGTGCCTTTCTATATAGGCTAAGATCCTCACAAGATACAGATAGAAGCTTAAAATCAATCTCACAAGCATTTATATCTATACCTTTTTCTTGAAGCATTAAATATTCTTGAGTCTTTAGAATTTTATGATTCAAAAAGAGTCCATAGCGTTTAAGATATCTAAGGTCTTAGTCGCGTCATATATAGCGCTATGATAATGGTCATTATCAAAGTCAATACTGTAAAATTCACAGGTTTCAATAAGCTTAGGATTTTTCACATTTCCTTTGGTATTTAAAGCTTTTACAGTTTTTTTGTTTTCTTTCATGGTGCATATATGGGTATCAAAAGACACTAACTTTCCTAAATGACGCAACTCAAAAGAGATATTATGCGCTACTAAAGTACAAGTATCCTTACAAAACTCTATAAACTCTTCATCATCTTCAAAATACTCTTCATACTGCGCATCTTGACGTAAACGTTCTAATCGATCAGGAGAAAGTTGATGTACAGCCAAAGCATGAGGGTTCACATCATAAGCTGAAAGATAATACCTATGAAAGGTATCAACCACTACATATTCATTTCCCTGCTTTTGAACTTTTAAAGCAGCCACTTCAATGACATCATGAATATTAGAAGAGTTTGTTTCAAAATCCAGAATAATCATTTTTTATACACCTTATTCAAAATCAACATCACCCCAAAACTCATCATACGAAAGATCTGTTTCTTTTTTATGAGCACTAAGACCTTCTTCAAGTTGTTTTTCTTTTTGTACTTTAAAATACAAGTCTAAGGCCCCATCTAAGATAGTTTTAGGGGACTGCCCAAGTAACTCAGACAAGACTTCAATCTTTTCTATCATTTTATTATCTAACTGCATAATCCCTCACTGTATATAGTTTTGTTTGTTTTCATAAAAGCTTTTTTACGACAGTATAGCAAGGATTTTCTAAAGAAATTCAGGTCTTCTTTATTTCATTTTAAAGATACTACCTTTTACTGTAAAGTTTTCATGATTAAGTAAGAG
>NZ_JAEMVE010000141.1 GCF_029216045.1 Sulfurimonas sp. MAG313
ATCACTTTATACTTGGCATTTAAAAGCACTGTTTCAGTAGAGGCACTATTTACCTTACCACCCCCATCAGCAAAAATTGTATTAACTTGGGTCACATACGCTGCTAAGATATTTAAATTTTCAATGCTGTTATCCACTATCGCATAAGCATCAAAGGTTTGAGGCATTTGTCTCCAACCAACCGCACCAATAAATCTTTGATTATCAAGATTTACCATTTGTCTACCTGCTCTAAAAATTGTCTTATTGTATTTAAAATCCAAATACGACTGAGTCAGACGCGTTTGTTTTGGATCAGCAACAACAGAATTAGCATTATCTTTTCCATCTAGGCCATTATAATTATTGTTTAATGAATGAACATCCGTCATCTCTACATAAGTAGATAACCAATCCGTACCTAGAAGATCTGCATTAACACCTAAGACTAAACGATTAGTTAAAGCGTTTGCATTTGGTTTTGCATTATTTTCATTTACACCTTCATAACGTGGTCTAATTTCACCCTTAACTTTTACATTATCAAAGATAGCTATCCCTGCTTTATCTTCTGCTTGAATAGATACAGTCCCTAAACTGATCATTAAGGCCGTGGCTATTGATATTTTGATTATTCTCATTATTTCTTCTCCTAAGGTATATTAGTGCACCTATTATTACAATATAGCTACTAATATTTTTAAATAAAGTACCAAGTGAACTTCATGGCACCTCTGTGAAAACTCCCTAAGTTCTCATAGAGGGGTCAAGGATTTAAAATCCTTAATCTTTTATAAGACTTTCCCCTAACTTTTCTTCTATCTCAGATTTTTGTGAGGCCATCTCTTGGCGGATAGTATCCATAACGTGAGCAGGAACATTATCATCTTTATACCAGTTTACAGAGTCTATATTTCCTCCGTAGTCTGAACCAAGGTCTTCTACCTTTTCAGCATATTCAGTCATGTCATAACATAATTCAACTCGCTCATCCACCATATCTTTAAGCTCAATGAACCACGTATCTTTGTCTTTCATTTTAATAGTTGATGTAAAAATGACACTCATTATAACCCCCTATTTCTATCATCTGCAAAGGCATCAATATCTTTTTTTCTTAGATCTCCGTTATACACGATGTCACTCGCGGCAATAGTCTCATCATTTAACATCTTTGGAACAACATCCGCGTTATTTAAAATTTCCATATTTTGTTCTAGTTCATCTTCACTATAAGCCATTTGCATATCTGCAGCAATAACATGAGGTATAGCTTCAACAACATGAAGCTTTTTCAACTCTTCAGATACCCCTTCGCCTTCTATTGTAATGATAATACGACCTTTTTCATCATGAAGATGATAATCACAGGCCTCACAATCTTTTAAATCTTGAACCACTTGGTCTATAAACTTAGGTAGGGTTTGAACTACTATGCTTGAAATATTCATTTTTTATCCTTCATTAATATTATTGTAACTTTTTTCACAAAAAAATCACTTGACCTAAAACAAGTTTAGGCAGATTTTTCCACTTCAATGGCAAAGGTGGGACAACGTGAGATACAAAACCCACATCCTGTACATTTCGAAGCGTCTATCACTGGCTTAAAAAGCCCTTGAAAAATAATGGCTCGGTCTAAACATGGATCCTTGCACGACATACACATAACACTATCCCAAGCCATACACGCACTCACAGATATTGAAATTGGGTTGTGTATCTTGGCCTCATTTTCTAAAGAAAGAACTCCATAATCACAGGCCTTTGCACATTCATCACAAAAGGTACACCCACTTTTATCAAAACTCAAAAAAGGCGTTTTATCCGCACCTATACTGATAATATCTACTTCACAAACCGTAGCACATATACCATCACAATCGTGACACGATTTATGAAAAAGAGATTCATCAATATTGTACGGAGGTCTAATAATGGTTTCTTCTTCAGAAGCAGCGTTAGCACGCCCTCCTGAAGTAAAAGAGCTAAAAAGTTCTCTTCTATCCATCTTTAGTGACCTTTAGTTTCAAGGTGTCCTGCCGCTGAATCCGAGTTTTCAAGATCATCTGCAGTAAGTCGTGAATCTTCACCCACTGTGTCAAGATCATCTAAAACAACCTCATCCCAAGAAGATTTATATTCTCCACCCTCTTTTGTATACGTTGCCTCAAAAAGATTTTCAACCGATAAGTTTCCTTGAGACTGTGGTGCGTGACATTGAGAACAGTTATAACGCGCTTGAGATAGGTGGGTTAATTTCTTAATGTCTGTCTCATTTTTCATGTTATCAATACGCTTTTTAAACTTCTTTCCATCACATATATGTCTAGGTCTCATATCTAAAAAGTGAGACGGTGGAATCGGCGTTGCACCCATTGCTAAAGCAATATCAGGAGCATGACACCCTGTACACATATTGTTTTCACGTGTAATTGGTAAGAAGTCACTCACATCATGAGGAATCATCGGTGGCGCATCTTGATAAGCTCGTTTAATCTTTGTACTTGAACCTGCTTGAGCCGTTCTATATTCTGTTTTATTAGCAGAGGTACTGTCTTCTGCGTAAATATCCGTTTTTCTAAGCCCTAAAGACTCTTCAGAAACAGAGGCAACAGCCTTTGCTTCAGGTTCTACTGTTTCAGGAGTAGCGTCACCACCACATCCAACAAACAGAAGTGAAGCGGTTACTAAACCTAATGTTATCATCTTAATTTTCATCTTTAACTCCTAATATTATTATTTATTTGACCTATAGTTTCGTATCGAGAAACCCAGTGCATCATCGTCGCACACTTCTATACAACGTGCACAATTTGTACACGCACCCATTTTCACTGTCTCAGAAAATTTTGTTATCATAAACAAAACTTCTTTCTCAGGACACACTTCTTTACATTTCATACATTCTGTACAATTATCTACATTATGTCTTACTCTAATAAGAGAAAACTTCCCTATGAGCGAATAAAATCCACCTAAAGGGCACACATAACCGCACCATCCATTTTCATGAACTAAAAGATCAAAGAAAAAGATTATCAATACAGCCGATAACCCAAATCCCATACCAAAGATTAAACCTCTATGTAAGATAGAGATAGGACTCACTAGTTCAAAGGCTGTAAGTCCCATCAAAAAAGACAAGACTAAAGACAATCCTAGTACCCAAAAACGGATATGACGACTCATATACACGCGTTTTTGAATCTGTGATATACCCAAGTTTCTACGAAGTACATTTGCAGCGTCTGTTATTATGTTAATAGGACAGACCCAAGAACAAAAGCTTCTTCCACCTAACACTGCGTAAAAAATAACAATGATAAGTGAACCAATGAATATATCCATCGTTATCAAAGAACCCGCTACAAACATTTGCAGCACCGCAAAAGGATCACTCAAAGGAAGCGTTCCTAAAAGAAGTGAAGAAGAAAGATTTCCTTCTAATATCTTCACTCCCCAAAGATGCGCCGCAAGATACAGTGCCATGATACCAATTTGAGAAACTCTACGAGCTATTAAATATCTCATTCAAATAACCCCGAGTCATCATTTAGACTATCTAACACAGACCTCTTACTTAACTCCGTTTGAGTAATACCACCTTGGGCATTTTTTACTCTTTTTTGATCGTTTTTATCCCAACCTTTAACATAATGGTCCCCTGCTCTGCCCATTCCTACTTCAAGAGGAAGAACAAAAATAGATGCTTTATCTGTGATACACGCATGTTCACACATACCACATCCTGTGCACTTATCTTGAACCACTACAGGCTTTAAAAAAGCATGTTTACCTGTTCTCTCATTTTTTTCGTATTGCAAAATTATGGCCTCATCTAAAAGAGGACAGGCTCTGTAACACGCGTCACACTGTATCCCCCAAAAGGCAATACAAGCATAAGGGTCAACAACTGCAACACCCATTCGAGCCTTTGCAATTGCTAAAATATCCCCGTCGCTAACAGAGGCTTCATTCAAAGCTCCCGTAGGACAAACAGGAACACAAGGAATATCTTCACACATATAACACGGTATCTCTCTTGCATTAAAAAATGGCGTCCCTAAAGGTTTTTTATCCCCAGGAGCTGCGAGCATCAACGTGTCATAAGGACAGGCCGATACACACAAGCCACATTTAATACATGTTTTTAAAAACTCATCTTCATCTAAAGCACCCGGTGGGCGCAAAAGAAGTGAGGCATGAACGCTTTCTTCTAAGACAGAGCTCCAAATTAAAGCCCCTATACCTGCAAGACCAATAGCTCTTGCCGTCCCTAAAATAAACTTTCGTCTCTCACTCATCTCTTTCATAATTACGCGCTATAAATCTTAACCGCACATTTTTTAAAGTCGGTTTGTTTTGACATTGGACAGGTGGCATCTAAACACACCTTATTAATGAACACTTTTTCATCAAACCAAGGCACGAAAACAAGTCCACGAGCTGGTCTATTACGGCCACGTGTCTCAACACGAGCTTTTACTTTTCCACGACGTGATTCAACCCAACAGAGACCACCCTGCTTAAGACCCTTATCTTTTGCATCTTGTGGATGCATATAACAGAGTGCTTCAGGAACAGCACGGTAGAGTTCAGGAACACGCATAGTCATAG
>NZ_JAEMVE010000142.1 GCF_029216045.1 Sulfurimonas sp. MAG313
AATGCTATGCTCTTCTAAGAAAGTGTACATCTCTTGAGCGGATAAAACAGAAAATACTGAGGTGTATCCCTTATCTTCAAGCATCGCCTGCAAGGTAAGCTCACCAAAACAAAGATGGAAAAATCTTTATCTGATATTAGGAAGTATTGAATACTCATCAGAGGATAAATGTTTTTTTGGAAAACTAGAAATGATAGATGATTTGGTGACCTTTGAGGCGAATAGTGCAGATGAGTTAGAAAACAACTTTCATGCTGTTGTGGATGATTATCTTGAAACATGTAAGACTTTAAATAGAGAACCTCAAAAGGTTTATAAGGGTGTTTTTAATGTACGAATCGCTCCAAGTTTACATAAGCAAGTTTATAAAGAAGCGCTAAAGGCGGGCATGTCACTTAATGCTTATATACAAAATGTTTTAAGAAAAGAAATTTCCTTACATTCTTAAAATATAAAGACAGAGGAAGATATAGACAAGTTTTAGAAAGTTTTGAAGGAAGGATTAAATTACGGGAAACACCCGTAATTTAATTTAGATAGGTAAAACTCTAATCTTTTGAGAAAGCTTTTCTTTTAAAGAAGACTCAATCGCATAAAGGGTACCTGTTGATGATGATGCACAACCGTTACATGCACCAAGGTAACGAATATATACGTCGATATGTTCGTCTGTTGATTTAACATCAATAACTTCCATATCTCCACCATCCATTACTAGGAATTGACGAATATTTTCATCAACTACTGCGTCAATAGCTTTGATTTGTTGAACCAAAGTCATTGCTTCAAAATCACCTTTTTGACCAGCGTCAGCTGCTGATTTCATCTTTTCAGAATCCATCTCTTTTCTTGTATCGTCTAAGATGTCTACTAGATAGTATTCTCTATCTTCGTGTCCACCAGGCTTGATACATGATTTACAAAAGCCACCAGCCTTAGTATAATCCGTAATTTGCTCAACCGTTGTAAGGTCATTTAACTTGATAACTTCTTTTAGAGTATCAAGAGAAACACGAGCACATTCACATACAATGATTTCAGTTTCAAATGTTGCTTCATCAACACCAAGGTACATACCTGCTGCTTTTTTGATAACATCATAAGCCATTACTGAACAGTGCATTTTTTGAGGTGGAACGGCTGGAGTTTCTGGATTATCACGTAATGCTAATTCAACGTCAATATTTGTAATTGTAACAGCTTCTTGAACGGTCTTACCAATACAAAGCTCTGTCATAACATCTGAAGATGCGATTGCTGTCCCACAACCAAAAGATTTAAACTTAGAGTTTACAATTTTGTCGTCTTTAGGATCAATTTCCCAATATAAACGAACCGCGTCTCCACAGCTTTCAGCACCAAAATCTGCAACAATCAACTTGTTACCTCTTGCTTCAGCTTCGTCTGGAAAGATTTCACCCTGGTGTTGAGGGTTATTCATTAATGTTGTAACTTTATCTGAGTACGCATCCCAAAGAGATTCGCCTAATATGTCATTTTTTGCCATTGTGTTTGTTCTCCTAAATCTTATTTTTTTATCGCTATCTAAAAACTCTGCTTCGATAGAAGCTAGCTTTAGTGCCTTAGCGGCTAGCGTAGTGAAAGGGGCCTGTGCTCCTTTCTCGTTCAATCAAATGAACGGATCTATTAAAATCTTTAGATTTTAATGGTGGTGAAGTTCACATTCACGAACTTCTCCACCTTCTGTTGGTTGAACCTTAGCATAGGAGCTAGAAATAGCTCTTAAACGGTGAACACCATCTACAAAGGCTTTGATTACAAAGTCAACTTCTTCGTCTGTTGTAAAACGACTAAGGCTTAAACGCATACCTGTATGAGCAAGCTCGTTATCCGCGCCAATTGCAAGCATAACGGTGTTACCTTCAAGGTCAGCAGAGGCACAAGCTGAACCTGTTGATGCCCCAATCATTGCATTGTTAAGGTCCCAAAGCATACCTTCGCCTTCAACCCCTTTAATAGAGATAAGAATAGTATTTGGTGTACGGTTTTCTCTGTCACCAACAACAAATACATCTTCAAGCTTAAGAAGTTCATCTTCAATCTTATTACGCTTAGCAGAAATGGCTGCCATTTTTGCGTCCATATCAGTAGTCGCAAGCTCAAGAGCCATACCCATACCAATAATTCCTGGTACATTTAATGTTCCAGAACGACGACCACCCATTTGCTCTCCACCATGTAAAAGTGGTGTAAGCTTACGAGAGTTTTTAATGTATAAGGCGCCAACACCTTTTGGTCCGTGAAACTTATGTGCAGAAAAAGACATAAATGCTATGTCCATTTCAGATAAATTTACAGGAATTTTACCAACAGCTTGAACTGCGTCTGTATGCAAAAGAACAGCTTTATCTCTACAAACATCAGAAATTTCTTTCATTGGAAAAATCATTCCTGTTTCATTGTTTGCCCACATAATAGAAACAAGTGCGGTTCTATCTGTAATAAATGACTTAACGGTATGTGCTTCAACAATACCTTGCTCATTTACCGGAAGATACGTTACCTTAACACCACAATGCTCTTCTAGGTATTTACACGTAGCAAGAATTGATGGATGTTCAATCTCAGTTGTAACGATATGGTTTTTATCACCATGTTGCATTAAGTCAGACCAAATTGACTTAAGAACCCAGTTGTTTGACTCTGTTGCACACGAAGTAAAAACGATATCATCATTATCGCCTGCGCCAATACCAGTGTAAACCTGGTCAATTGCTTTTCTAAGCGCTGGGTGAGTTTTTGTACCATATTTGTGAAGTGAATTTGGATTTCCAAACATTTCTTGCATATACGGAAGCATCGCCTCAAGAACCTTAGGATCCATTTGAGTTGTTGCGTTGTTATCTAAATAAGCTTGCATTAAATTCCTTTATTAGAGTATCTAAACGATAATAATACTCATAATTTTTAAATAGGACAATTTTTGTCCTCTTTCGATAACGACATGATAATATGTATTTGTTAAGTTTATGCTTAAGATTAATCTTTATAAAGATAGAGTTAAGAAAAAATTCAGATTAAGAGTTTAGGCATTCATAAAAGAGATAAGGTTTTGAGCACTTTCTTCAAAGTCAGATATAAAAGAAGAGCCTTGTGAAAGAAACTTTTCCATTTCTCCCTTTTTAGCAATAGCCTCATCAAGTTCAACATCATTACCCGCGGTATAGGCTCCAATACGAATTAAGACCTCATTTTCTTTTAATAATGTATACAGACGTCTAAACTTTCTTGCGGCTTCAAAATGTTCAGGTGAAATAATATCGTTCATTACCCGCGAAGCCGAATTTAAAATATGTATAGGAGGATAGATTCCAAAATCTGTTAATTCTCTGGATAAAACAATGTGTCCATCTAAAATTGATCGAGACTGATCGGCAATAGGGTCATTCATATCATCTCCTTCAACCAAAATGGTAAAAAAGGCGGTGATAGAACCCTTTCCGTCTTCTTTTCCTGCTCTTTCCATAAGTTGAGGAAGTAAAGACAAAGAAGACGGGGGATACCCTTTTGAGGTAGGAGGTTCTCCTAAGGCAAGACCAATTTCTCTTTGAGCCATGGCAAAACGTGTTACTGAGTCCATCATAAACAAGATATCTTGTCCTTGATCTTTAAAATACTCCGCAACAGACATGGCAGAAAAAGCTCCATATTTACGCATTAAGGCGGAATCATCTGAAGTAGCCACAATAATAACCGTATTGGTCAAGTCTCCCCCAAGGTTTTTTTCTATAAATTCAGGAACCTCACGACCACGTTCCCCAATGAGAGCAACTACTTTTATAGGCGCTTGAGAACCTCGTACTATCATCCCCATAAGCGTTGACTTTCCTACGCCTGAACCTGCAAAAATACCAAGTTTTTGGCCCTTACCACAGGACAAAAGTGTGTCTATCGTTTTAACGCCTACAGAAAACTTCTCATCTATCATACCCCTAGACATGGCAGCAATAGGTGCTTTAATGATAGGATATTCAATAGTACAATTAAGAGGCCCCTTTCCATCAATAGGTTCCATAAAAGGGTCCACCACACGACCTAAAAGTCCCTGCCCTACTTTTATCTTCATCCCGTTTTGTTTTAAAAAAACTTCATCTCCAACGCAATACCCTTCTATAAAAGAAAAGGGAGAAATAGAAAAAGCACCTTCTTTAAGTTCTGTCACCATTCCCATAGTATTCATTCCACTATCTTTAGAAATCATACATACCGTATCACCAATGCTTACTCTAAGACCCTTTGCCAGAACCATCGTTGCATTTATTTCAGTGATAGTTCCAAAGGTAGGTGAAAGTTTTGTCCCTTTGATGCGGTCTTTTATGGCGTTTAAGGGCATAAAGTTTTCTTAGAAAATTTAAAAGTAAAGAGTGAAAGTGTCCTATATATATAAGATTTATCCTTAAGTGCTCTTAGCTCTTTTTTATTCACTTATTAATACCTATTTCCTACAGGAGCATTAATAAGACTAAAAAATTCTGCTCTAGTTTTTTCATCTTTTTTAAATAAACCTCTTAAAGCAGATGATGTGGTCGTAGAATTTATCTTTTCAACCCCGCGCATTTCCATACACATATGGCGCGCTTGAATAACTACCGCAACACCCTTAGGCTTAATAGTACTCATAATCGCTTCTGCTATTTGTTCGGTTAATTGTTCTTGGATTTGCATACGTCTAGAAAAAACATCAACCACTCTAGGAATTTTAGAAAGACCCACTACCTTTCCATCAGGAATATAAGCAATATGAGCACGACCTATTATAGGAAGAAGATGATGTTCACACGTAGAATAAAGTTCAATATCTTTAATTAAAACCATTTCATCATTTGAGGAGGTAAATAATGCTGAGTTTAAAATTGCATGAGGGTCTTCTTTATATCCCCCATACATAAAGTCATAAGCCTTTCTTACACGAGAAGGGGTTTTCAAAAGACCTTCTCTAGTTGGATCTTCTCCAACACTTTTCATCATAACTTTTACCGCGTTTTCAAAAGCTTCATTGTTTGCATCAGACACGTTAACACCTTCTAGTAAATTATTGTAAGAATACCATTTATTGGCTTGAACTATATGAAAAGTAAAAATTGTTTATTAATTAAGTATTTAACTTACAGCTCTTATTTACCTGAGAAATCAAACCACTTGTAAGACCTAAATATCTTCCAACCTCACCTTGTGTATAACCATCTTTTAAAGCCAACATAATCTTTTCATTTCTATCATTTAAACTTTTAACCTTTTTAAAGTGTTTTGCCAGAGGTTGTTGCTTTTGCTTTATCAACCCCGCTTCACTTCGTTTATATTTTTCATTCAGATGTTTTTGCAAGGTAGCTATTTCACCTTCTTCAAGTAGTTTATCTAGACTTGAAAAGATTATTTCGTCATTTAAAATACTGTTCTTGAAAATATTTTCGTAATTTTTATCAAAAAGTAATGTTGAAGCACACCATTGATATTCACCAATATCTTGTGTTATATTTGCTTTAATAGGATTTTGTTCTATATATCTAACTAAGGTTCCTAAGTAGTTTTCATCATGCACAAACCAACTTTTAAATCGCCCCTGCCATAAAGGCCCTACGCGTTTATATTCTTTGTTAAAGTATTGAGCATATTTAGAATTTATCTGTCGTGCTAAGAGTGATAGATTTTCACTTTTTGTTTTTATGAGTAAATGATAATGATTTGTCATAAGACAAAGTGAATGCACCTCAAAAGTATAAACCTTACTTGTATGTTCTAGTATCTCTAGAAATTTAAAATAATCATCTTCTTTTAAAAAGATGTTTTCTCGAGCAACCCCACGGTTTATTATATGGTGATACCCCGGATATTCCACTCTTGGTCTTCTTGGCATGTAAACACCTCTTTCCCATTCTTAATCTAGTAAGTTAGTATAGCACATTTTTACTATAAATTAAATACCTGACCCCGTAATACTTCGAATACTTCGTACTTCGAAAGGGTTTAAGCATATACCCCCGTTGTTTTAGCACCCTTGGTTCTGTTACATTTCCAACATAACGTTTGTAAGTTATCTTCAGATGACAATCCCCCTTTAGACACTGGGATAATGTGATCTATCTCCAACAATAGGTTTCTTGTCGTTAATGCGGATATACTACACTCCTGACAAATATAATTATCTCTTTCTTTTATTTTTTCTCTCAATTTTGATGTCATTAGTGCACGTTGCCCTGCGACACTGTTTTTAAACTTTATCAGATCACTCATGTATATAACCAGCTTATTCAAATTCTTTACATTTAGGGTAATAGAACAAGACATCGAGCTATTACCTCCCGGTGATATATATTGGAAAGCATAGGAGGGGAAATACAAGTCGCTCATATCGATATCTTCAAAGCCAAGTTTTTTTATTAATCTGTCTTTACAGAAAGTCTTTATCAGCCATGGAACTGAACTTTTGATATTGTCGAGAACCTCGTATTTTTCATTTTTTAATAAATATTTTCCATCTTCTGCTGCTGCAAAATCATTCAAGACATTTTCTATTTCGATAAGCGATTTTTCATCGGTTTTTATATTGAAATATTTGCAAAGATATTTTAAGGGCTGAGCTGTTGCATTTTTGCATACCGTAGCAGAACAATCATATGCAAATCTGTTATTAGTGCTGTTAAACCATTCAGTTCTTTTATAATTATGTTTGCTATTATCCTTTAATTCTGCCGTGCCATAGTCATACGGTCTAATGTTTAAGTAAGAGCCTTTAAGTTCGGAGATATGATGATTAAGTGTTCACACGCATCCACTTGGCCACCCACGCGCATAAACACTTAGCCACTTGAGTGCTAAAAAATATTCTTACGTAATTGTATCATAGGGTGGCCAAGTGTTTTAGTCATTTGCCATTAATTCTCTCATCGAAGGCCCC
>NZ_JAEMVE010000143.1 GCF_029216045.1 Sulfurimonas sp. MAG313
CCTATAAGGTATCACAAGAAGATTACGAAATGGCAAAACAAATGCTTGATTCTAATACCTCTGCTATCATTGTTAATAATGGGCAAATGGGAGAGAAATCTGCCCATAGTTCTTGGGCACAAATAGTTTTACTAAGATATAAATTTTATGGACTTGAAATTACAGCTGGTTCATCCTAAAAGGAAACAAAATATTTAATATAATTTCTTAAGGCTTGAGGGGCTTAATCTTAATCTCTCTTTCCCAATCACCTTGTGTTGCCACATCATATACTGTCCAACCCTGCTCTCTTAAAAGTCTCGCTGCAACCGCACTTCTAGCGCCGGTTCTGCAATACACCACTAACTCTTTATCTCTTGGTATATGGTTGAACATCTTATCTACGTAAGCGATGGGGATATTAACCGATCCTTTAATATGACCTGAGTTATACTCTTTTTTAGAGCGAACATCTATCATCATACCGCCATTTGCCATAGCTTTTCTACTGGCTAGAACTTCCTCGTCACTTACCTTTGAACAGGCTGTAACAAATACCAACCCTAATACTAAAAATGTAATTGTAATTATTTTTTTCATATGTCCTCTATTTTGTTAATACTAAGCGAACTCATTAAAACAAGTTGCCCCATCTGCTGGAAAAAGTTTTCTATATCTGCTTTAGAGCCTTTAGCAACTTGCTCAAACAGCTCAATAAAATACTCTTTTTTTTCAGTCTTTAAATACGCATCAATAATCCATTCTAAACTTAAGACATGGATTTTTCCATTAATGTCATATTCTATACTTGAGACTGGATTTATCTTTTTATCTAAAAGAGTTTGCTTGCATTTATGTATCATTTACGAATTATAGGGAAAAGTTTCTTATAAGTGAGACAGTATAAAACTTACGTGTCTATAAAAAACATAAAAAGATAATGTAGACTTGCATTGTAGTCATAATATGAAAGGGTTTTTAGGACATCGTAAGAGATAAACTTATAACCACTTCATGACTGAATATTGGCTAAGATGATACCGAAAATAGCAAAACCCCGAATCACATCAAGTATTTCAATTCGTTTGTTTTTTACAACGGGTTTTATTTTTTCATACATTTAACACCCTTATAATTATAAAGATACTAGTATAGCAAAACATTTTTTAAGAGGTAGAGTTAATGTATATCTTTAGTATCGAAAATAAACCTTGCTTCATCATAAGTACGAGCCAAGTCCTGTTTTTCATTCACCCTCAAGATAAAAAAATGCAAGAATTTGATTTTAATGAGATAGAACTTATTAGTACCGAACACACCCATAATACTTCTCAAAAATTATCCTTTTTTTTAAAAATTAAAATTAAAAATATTTTTACCGCTTATCTTATTGAAGCTTCCTTGTTTGAAGAATCTATAGATGAAGTCCTTGCAATCGTAAACACAGAGTTGCAAGAACAAGTCACACTAGAACTACCCGATAAACTACAGTCCGCTCATAATAAAAGTCCCAACAAACGAAAGAAACTATTTGCCTTATCTACTCTAATTTTGCTTATATCATTAACTACCTATCATATCTTTGTGCCTCCTTCAATCAATGCCTTTAAAGACACTTCACTAAAAGTAAGTGTTCAAAAAGAAAAAGGCTTGTGTTCACTTAGAGCTAAAGTAGCCTTTACTTCACAAAATAAAAAAGATATTTCTATACACAGGTATTGTGGTCTTTTGGGGTTTTGGAAGCTTGAAGATACAAGAGTTATCTCTTCAAGGTTTCTAAAGGCTGAATTTTCTTCTATTACGGCGCGAGAATGGATACTTAACTCCCGAAACTTATTAAAAAGTAAAAACTATGAAAAAGCTTTTACAGATATAGACAATGCCTTATATTTAGAACCTTCTAATGAAACTGCTCTTTTTTATAGTTCCGAACTATATAAGCTTATAGGAGAATCAAAAAAAGCCATTGAACGTGACAAAAAAACTCTTAAAAAGTTTCCAAACTATGCTTCTATCCAACAACATTTAGCTTTTTTATATCAAAAAAACGGCAACAATACTAAGGCCTATAAACATTTTAAGTTAGCCAATCAACTTAGACCTAGTCTAACTACCTATCTAGCCTTAGCTCAAATGGAAGAAAAACAAGGTTTGTATCAAAAAGCTCTACACAATTATAAAAATGCCTTAATTCTTATTCCTAATGATAGCAATCTTTTAAGTACTATTGGGCGTAATTATTGGAAGGTTAAGAACTTTAAAAAAGCGGGGGAGTTCTTCAAAAAATCGTATCTTTTAGACTTAAAGAATGCCACGAAATTTTTAAATTTTTATGAAGCTTCCTTAGTCACAAAGAATCTTTTAATCAAAGAAGAAGAAAACAACTTTATACAAAATTTTAAAAACAACACACCTCTAATGATGATCTATGATATGCTTAGTATCATCAAGTTGACTCTACAAAATATGCAAACACAAACCCAAAAAGAGATATGGAAACAAAGGTATGATGGTATCCAATTAAGTTGGTCTTTTCATGAACTAATCTCTTGGCTAGAAGAAAGCGATTTAGATGAAGAACATAAATACCAAGTTACCTCTAGTATTAGATTTTTTATAGGCTATCAGCAAGCCTATAAAATAAAACACCAAGTCAAGAGGAAGTAACTATGAGTTTATGTGGCATTGATGAAGCAGGAAGAGGACCTATAGCGGGTTCGCTTGTTATGGCAGGAGTCATCCTTAAAAAAAATATTATAGGACTTATGGATTCAAAGGTACTGAGTGAAAAAAAACGGGAAGCATTGTTTCCTCTTATACAAGAAAATTCCCTCTATCATATTGTTTCTTTTAGTGCTCAAGACGTTGATACTTTAGGAATTTCAAAGTGTTTGAACCAAGGTTTACAAAGTATCATGAAAAACTTAGAAAGTGACGACTTTTTATTTGATGGGAATACAAGCTTTGGCATTAGCGGCATACGAACTATGGTAAAAGCAGACGCAAAGATTCCTGAAGTTTCAGCGGCATCTATCTTAGCTAAAGTTACTCACGATAGAGAAATGGTAGAATTCTCAAAAATATATACTGAGTATGGGTTTGAGAGACATAAGGGATATGGAACGGCTGCGCATATACAAGCCATTAAAGAACATGGGTACTGCCCGGTACATAGACGCACTTATAAGGTTAAAGCCTTAGAAGGCTTTGCTTTTAACACCTAAATCTATACCTCATACTATTAATAGGAATAAAAAATGAAATCACTTGAATATATACAAATGGCGCTGGATACCTTGGATAAAGAAGTTGAAAGCTATGTTATGGATTTAACTATGGATATGACCACAAAAAATGAAAAAATGCTTCCACTTTTACAACAAAAACGTGTCTTAGAACAAACAAAAGAAGACCTTAGCTATCTTAGAGACAATCCTCCTACTAATGCAGGTGAATGTACTATGTATAAACATCGTTAATTAAGCAAAGCTTTTTAGTTAGATTTAATGCCTGAATTGATAAGATAGAACATCTTTTTATTTGGAAGTCACTTATGCGAAGTCACCTTTCTATACATGATAAAAATCTCTTAATTGTTGATGACAATAAAACTAATCTAATCCTTATAGAAGCCATCTTAAATGAAGAAGGTTTTTCACAAACATATACTGCTTCTTCAGCTATAGCAGCCTATGAAGTTCTTGATACCCAAAAAATTGATACTATTTTAATGGATATCATGATGCCAGAAATTGATGGATTAGAAGCTACAGAAGCTATTAAAGCAAATAAGAAGCTGTCTCACATACCCGTCATTATGGTTACAGCCACAGAAGATGATGAAGTTTTAAGACGTAGTTTTGAATTAGGCGCGGTTGACTTTGTACGTAAACCCATAAATAAGGTTGAACTTATCGTTCGGCTAAACACTGTTTTAGAATCTCAAGAAAAAGATTCCCTGCTCTTACAACATTCTCGTTTTGACGCGATGGAAGAAGTCATAAATATGTTAGCGCATCAATGGAGACAACCCTTAGGTATTGTTCACGCTATTATAGGCACCATTCAAGCACAAAAAGAGCTAGGTGAGTTAAAGGACATAGAACTAGATAAGTCCCTTGAAGGTATCATCAAACATACTAATGAACTCTCACAAATGATTACTAATTTTGGAGATTTTTTCAAATCATCCATCAGTCCTTCCTTAAGTAACCCCAATGAAGCAATACAAGAAACCTTCTCGTTCTTACAAGAAGGCTTAGACAAAGCACATATAAAAGGCCATCTAAACCTTGGTGATTTAGAAACTATGTTTTACACCAAAAATCTTCTTATTCAAGTACTTACTAATGTTATCATTAATGCAAAAGAAGCGCATATACGTAATCCAAGAGATGATGCCTTTATAAACATAAGTTCCTTTAAACAAAAAAACAAGATTAATATTTTAATTGAAGACAATGCCGGAGGAATAGACTCTGAGGTTATTAAACATATTTTCGAGCCGTATTATACGACTAAGCCCGAAAGAAATGGAAAAGGCTTAGGCTTATTTCTTGTTAAGACTATGCTCTTTCAACAACTTAATGGAAGCATTTCTGCGAGCAGTAAAAATAACACAAGTAAATTTTTAATTAGCCTTAGTGTTAAGAAGGATTAAGCCTTCTTAAAGAACAAGAAGTCAAGACTTAAACGCCCTCCTCCTTTTGTTACAAGCATCATTAACATAGCCATATAATACATCACCATCTCGTATCCATTTTGTAAAACAACTACAGTATGAGGAACTTCTGTGCCATTAATATAAGGATTCTCCCAAGCAAACGCATCTCCTGGCATAATCACATGAAATCCATTAGCTCCATGTACCGTTGCAATCGCTACTAACAGCACAAACAACAAGGGTATTGAAATAAAACGTGTAAATAATCCTAGGGCTAACAAAACAGCGCCTGTAATTTCTGTACCTGCCGCCATATAAGCATTTAAAGTCGGAAAAGGGATACCTAAATACTCAAAATAACCAGCTATTGCTTCTATACCATTTATTTTTAGCATCGCAGGGCCAAAAAAAGTATAGGCTAAAATAACACGTAAAAAAAGCAAGGGCACATCTTCTGCATTTGTTAATACTTTGGTACCTTTGTCATATAAATCTTTTATACACATATTAATTCCTTTGTAGTATATTTAAATATACAAATTCTTCAAGTGAACTTTGAAGAAGGTTTTTCACCTCAGCAAGCTCTTGTACCTGATATCTTTTACAAACAGACAATAAGGCTTCAGATGGCAACATATTTTCTAAATCAGATAAAAAAATGAACATAAAGGGAGTGATTTCTTGAAAATAAACCGAGGCTTCATCAAAATGATAATACATCAACAAAGGATGTTCTTCAAGATAGGTATAATCATCTTGATTAACCGCGTGGTTTAAAATCTTTGTTCGTGTGCTCATAGATAAAGAAAAATTTTCATCCCAAGAAAAAAAATCATCTTGAGGTTCTTCATACGCGCCCATTAACAACTCAACTTCTATACTTTCAAACCACATTAAGTCTGAAGCAAAAGAGATATCGTCCACCTTATTAAAGTCTAAAAGAAAGTTCATAAACAAGCTAGGAACCTGCCAAATAAAAGGTGATCTTGGTTTGGATTGGATAAAGTCAAAGATTAAAGTATCTAAACGTTTACTTCCTAAGATATCACAAAAGTCTGGCATAGCATTTTTAAGCACTTCTACAAAACGGTAATGCACCAGCTCTTTATAAATACGAATAGGATTTCTAGGTTCATCAGGTAATTCTACCTTATCGTTTATAAAGTCAACTAGACGACGTTGAACCTCTCTTTCAAGCATACACTTTTTCCTTTGCCTTATGTGCGTGCACAATCTTTTCTAATATCTTATATTCTTCACGCATATCATCTAAAGAAGGAATATCATTGTCACGTTCAATCATAACCGGGGCATCTACCATATCTAAAGTATAATCTAAAAGTTCCCAAACTGAGTTACATACATCTGCTCCGTGAGTATCAATGATAATATCATCTTCTTCATAATACTTATGTCCCGCCACATGCATATACGCGACCTTATCATGATCAAGTCCTTTAATATAGGCTCGTGCATCAAAGTTATGGTTTCGTGCATTGACAAAAACATTATTGACATCAAGAAGCATCTTAGCACCTGACTTATGCATCACCTCATTCATAAAGTCTAATTCTTCCATCTCAGCGTAAGGCACCGTATAATAAGTTGCATTTTCTAAGATAAGTTGACGACCTAAAAAATCTTCTACTTTTTTCACCTTATCACTTATATGCTCAATCATCTTACGAGTTAAAGGAAGAGGCAACAGTTCATAAGTCTGCCCTCCTTCAAACGTAGAAAAAGAAAGATGTTCGGAATAATGCTCAATCTTATATTTATCAAAAAAATGTCTAAGTTCTTTCAAAAACTCCATATTAAGTTCTTCAGGTGAGCCAATCGATAAGGACAAACCATGCGTCATAATTGGAAATTTTGAAACAACTTCTTCAAAGGTCTCTTTATAATGATACGGCATTGACATCCAGTTTTCTGGAGTAATTTCTAACCAATCGGGAGTAAATCCCGAAGGTATGACATCTAAAATATGTTCGCTTCTTAAGCCAATTCCACATCCTTTGATGCCATTTAAAGTACTCATACTAAAGAGTTACTTCTTCCCGCCACATTTACCAGCGCCACATTTAGCATCAGAGCTTTTATCGCCACCACACTTGCCAGCATTTGCTTTTTTGTGTTCAGCACCACATTTTCCAGCGCCACATTTAGAAGCAGCTTTCTTTTCGCCACCGCATTTACCAGCATTTTCTTTTTTATGATCAGCGCCACATTTACCAGATTTTTCACTTTTCATTTCGCCGCCGCACTTACCAGCACCGCATTTACCTTCACTTGCGAATGCTGAAACTGCACCCATACCTGCCATTAATGTTGCACCTAATACTAGTGTTGCTAGTTTTGCTTTGTTTGCCATTATAAATCCTTGTTTTTTTTGTCCTAAAATCATAATTCATACATATTACAAGCCTAGGACTGTAGATATAAGAATTTAAAATAAAAGTAACGTGCACTTATTGTAACAAAAAATAATAATAATCTGTTAACATTTAGTGATAATATTATTATAGCACTTGATGTGTGGAGTATTTGTGGAATTTTTTGTAGAGTTTAGTAACAACATTTTATTTTTATAACTATTTTGCAAGCTGATTTTGATGATATTTTTTATTTAGTCTTGCCTTTTCTTATAAAGTACAAAAGCATTTCTATAAAAAACTCTGTAACTGTAATCTCACACAACTGCCTAGAAAATGGTGTCTATTCTATAGCACTTATGATTGACCCTACTATCAAAACAAATAATAGAGTAACTTTTTTTTAATAGGATATTTATAACTATTTTTATTTTAATCAAGGCGGAAATATATGAGGTATACGTCAGTATCCGAGTATGTTGGAAACGAAGAGTAAAGTGAAAAGAGTTATAAATAAGAAAGACTCCCCTCCAGATGGCTGCGGCACATGAACAAGTCTAGCGTGCTGCTACGTTCCCGTCCTGACACATTACCAGACAAGTACATTGCACAGGTCTAAAGGAAAGCAATGAAGGTACAAAAATACACTCATTGCTTAAAGAGAATGGCATTATACATTTTGCGAGCTTAAAAAGTTGTTAGAGGGAGATACTATCAATAGCTTTTTTCATACTTTCATAGGCATCTGAATAAGGAAAGTCTTCTTTTTTTTCTTTAGCAGACAACTCCATATCTTTGGCTAGATCATAAAGTTCTGTAAATTTTAAGTTTCCAGAAGACCCCTTAAGAGAATGGGTATGGCTAGCAATATCTTCAAAGTTTTTAGAAGATATAGCAGTTTGTAAACTTGCTAAAATACCAACACTTTCTTCTGTAAAACTTTGAACTAAGATAGGAATATGTTTTATGTTTAATCCTATTTTTTCTGCCATCACTTCAGCTGATAAATTACTATATGAGGGTAGTTCTAAATTTGCGCTCATAGGCTCTCCTAAATGGGTAAAAATTTCTTAGACATCTCAAGTCTATTCTTCTAGTTTAGCATTTTATATAGATTTAGCGATACATCTTTCTCTCTCACCTCTGAAAAATTTCTCTTTGTCACCTTTTAACGCATTTAATCTTAGAAAGAAAAACTTAAAAAATTATTTAGATACAATACTTCCCACTGACTAAGGACATACATGAAATTTATACTTTTATTTTTACCTATTTTTTTATTTTCTCAACCCTTTCATGACAGCAAAAAAATCAAAACATTAAGCTCTTCTGTTGTAAAACTTTTTAATGTTTCGGTTAAACCCAATTATTATCAACCTTGGCAGATGCGCGCTCAAAAATTTTCAACCGGTTCAGGTGTTATCATAAAAGACAAATTTATCTTAACCGCAGCCCATGTTGTCTCTAACAGTGTCTACTTAGAAGCTAAAAAAAGTTCTAATCCAAAAAAGTTTATTGCCCAAGTTAAATGGATATCTCATGATGCAGATTTAGCCCTCTTAGAAATAGAAGATGAAACTTTTTTTGAAGGAACTCAGGCAATTGATCTAGGGACATTACCCCATAGACAAGATGGTGTAGCGGTATATGGTTATCCTCAAGGCGGAAATGAAATATCCATTACTCAAGGTATCATTTCTAGGATAGAGCATACGGTTTATGTACACAGTGATTTTGATCTTTTGTCCTTGCAAATTGACGCGGCTATTAACCCTGGAAACAGTGGAGGGCCTGTCTTTGATGTAGATGGAAATATTATTGGTATTGCCATGCAAGCACTTAGTAGCGCGGATAATATAGGATACCTTGTACCAACGCCTATCATAAAACACTTTCTTAATGATATCAAAGATGGAAAATATGATGGCTTTCCTGATGATGGTTTATACATTCAAGGTATGGAAAATAAAACCATAAAAAGCCATTATAATATGCAAGACAAAACTGGTGTTCTTATCACGCACATCGTTCCACAAAGTTCAAGTGATGGCTACTTGAAAAAAGACGATGTACTCTTAAAGATTGATGGAGAAACACTTTCTGACGATGCTACTATCTTAATGAAAGAAAATGGACGAGTAGCTGCAAATTACCTTATCCGTTCTCATCATATAGGAGAAAAATTTGAAGTGACTGTATTAAGAAAAGGGAAAGAACTGTCTCTTGAAATTCTTTCCAAACCTCTTGTAGCGCTCATCCCTTTTGAACACGACAAGCTTCCAAAATATTATATCTTTGGAGGAGTTGTTTTTATGCCTTTAACTAAAAATTATCTTTTTGAGTGGGGAAGAAATTGGGTTCAAAAAGCGCCTATCCATTTCGTAGATATAGTAAAGAACTCCAACTTTCCTAGTACGAAACAAAAAGAAATAGTTTTTGTACAAAGTATCTTAGCGGATAGAGAGAATGCAGGATATGAGATGTCACAAAGTATTGTTCAAAAGGTCAATTCTAAAAAAATTGATTCCTTCTCAAATTTTGTTAAAGCAATTAGAAATAGTAAAGAAAAAAATATCATTGTGTCTCTTGAAGGGGGGCAAAAAATCATCTTAAACCAAGAAAAGTCAGCTCAGGCCAATAAACGTTTATTAAAAAGGTACGGAATAAAAAACGAGTTTTATTTACAATGATAATTATATTTTGTGCCTTTGAAGTAGAGGCAAGAGCGCTTGTTGACAAGTATAAACTCTCTAAAAAAGAAGATGATGAATATAAGACCTTTTATAATGAAGATACTCTTATACTCATTTCAGGAATGGGACAAGATAATGCACAAAAAGCAAGTGAATATTTTCTTTTAAACTATTCTCACTCTCAAAAAGATATCTTTATAAACCTTGGGATTTGCGCCGCTCATACGATTTACAAGGTTGGAGACATTGTGCAGATAAAAAAGTTAGCAAATGAGGAAGAATCCCACTTACTTAAAACCGCAAATTCAAGTATAAAAAAAGTGTCTTGTTTTAGTACTAAGGTTCCTGTATCTTGTCCTGTTAATGAGGATATCGCTGAGATGGAAGCTATGAGTTTATATCTCGCTCTTAGTCCTTATTTTCCTAAAGAAAATATGAGCTTTTTAAAGGTTGTTTCCGATAATTTTGATTGCGCTAAACCTAATAAAGACTTCATCATCAGCCTCTTTAATAATCAATTCAATGAGATTGACACACATATAAAGCACCTTATTAAAGGCCTAGTATGAATAAAGTAGCCCTAATCACTGGAAGTAGTTCGGGCATTGGTCAGGCCATTAAAGACACTCTTTTAAGTATGGGTTATAGAGTGTATGGATTAGCAAGACGCACCCAAGTTAAAGAAAAAAACTTCGTTCCTCTTGTCTGCGATATAAGTGATGCTGTTCAACTTGAAAAATCTATACAAATACTTTTAAAAGAAACCGATATCAATCTCTTAATCAACTCGGCAGGATTAGGATATTTTGAACCGCATGAAGAACTTAGTGTTACTCAGATAAAAGAAATTATTGACACTAATTTAACTGCTCCCATTTTACTTACTTCTTTATGTTTAAGAAGCCTTAAAAAAACAAAAGGCAAGGTTATAAACATCTCTTCCATTGAGGCCTTAAAGGCGTCTAAGTTTTCTGCTGTTTATTCTGCTTCTAAAGCAGGTTTACATCATTTTGGGAGTTCTTTATTTGAAGAGGTGAGAAAATCAGGGGTGCAGATTGTATCTATTCATCCAGACCTAACCCAAACTTCTTTTTTTGACAACTTACATTTCAAACCTAAAGATAATGAAATGATGTCTCTTAAGCCTGAAGATATTGCTCAAAGTGTACAAGATATTTTAAATATGAGAGAGGGAGTAAGTATCACTGAAGTCACGATTAGACCTCAATACTTTGGTATTTCTAAAAAGTCTTAGCCGTACTTTCTTGCCACGCTTGAATGAGTCCCTTAAAGACCCCATTTACCTCATCTAAGATAGCAGGGTCATTATGCATATTTGCCTTTGATAAACTTGATAATTGATGCTGATATAAGCCATCTAAATACTCTGAAACTTCCCCACCAGAAGGATCTAGTATATTCATAAGTTCCGCTACTACTGCGGTTGATCTATTAATCCAATACACTCTTTTTTCTATATCGTCATTTTTTATCGCGTGTTTTGCCTGCGTATTAAATCGCAGTACCCCTTCGTATAACATTTCTATTAGTTTTGTTGGTGATTCCACACCAACATTATTTTGTGCATATATATTATGCGTTGCATTTGCATACATCTGTAATCCTTATCCAACCAAGACACGAAGTCTATCTTGCCTAATAGATATATCGCCTTAAAATGAATTTTGTTTAGGCAAATTTGCTAATATTATTGGTACTATTTTTGCTTTTTAACCTATAAGGTGGTAAGTCTAGATTTACTCAACAATAAGAAGTTAAAGATTTACAGTTTTTAGCCGATATTAGTATATAGAAAACTACCAATGTAAAGGATTACAGATGGGTGGAACAATAAACTCACTCGGTATAGGTTCAGGTGTTTTAACCTCTGATCTTATCGATAAACTTAAAGAAAACGAACGATCAAGTACCGTAACTCCACTTGACAGGAAAATAGAAGTAGCCAAACAAAAGCAAGAAGCAGTGGATTTACTGAGCTCGCTTACAACAACTTTTAAGGCAAATGTTTCTGCCTTAGGCTCAGATATTTTATACCAAGAACGCTCTATTTCAGGAAGCAATGATGATGTTGGAGTTACTGTACAAGCAGGGGCAGCAACTCAATCTTTTAGTATCACTGATGTATCCTTAGCTAAGGCAGATGTTCAACAATCTGGCTCTTATCTAACTAAAACAGCAACCGCTGCTTCAGGTTCTGGAACACTTACACTCGCTATCGGCCAAAAATCTTATGCTATTGATTATACGGCAGGAACAACCCTTAGCGATTTAAAAGATCTTATTACTAACTCTTCTGCAAATGATGACTTAACCGCTAGTATCTTGCAAGTTGGTGACAATGATTACACACTAGTTCTTACCTCTAAAATAACAGGCAGCGACCAAACTATTACCATCACAGATGATACAGGGAATCTAAACAGTAACCTTTTAAGTACTGTTAGTAAATCTGGTGCCTTTGTTGCCGCTGATGACACTATTGCCGCAGCAGGGACCACAGGAAATGTTCAGATTGACATTAATGGAATTTCTTCTACCATAGTCTATGATGATACTACTACATTAACTGAGCTTAAAGACCTTATCAACAAAGATTCTACCTTAAAAGGGATAGTCACTGCTAGTATCGTTCAAGAAGGTGATTTCGACTTTAAACTTGTTTTAAACCCTACTGGAGCGCAATCAGGTCAAACTGTAAGCATTACCGATTCTTCTACAGGCCTCGATGCAAAACTTTTAAGTACAGGGAGTACCTCTATCACCGGAACACTCACGGAGGTGCAATCTGCTAAAGATTCTTCTTTTAAATATAATGGAATCACACTAACACGTAGTAGTAATACTATCTCAGATATCAGCTCTGGGGTTACCATTAACCTTAAAAAAGACGCAGGTACCGCCAATATTTCTATTTCTCAAGATAAACAACCCATTATTGATGAACTTAATAACTTTGTAAGTAGTTACAACTCTTTGCAAACACAACTTTCAGCCATGACCCGCGTGGATTTAGATGCAGGAAAGGTGGGTATCTTTATAGGTGACGCAACAGTTAAAGGCATTTCAAGAGAGATAACAAAACTTGTAAACTCCGTTAATAGCAATAACCAATCCCTTGCACAATTTGGAATCGAACTTGATAAAATTGGAAACATGACACTTAATACAGACGCGGTAAATAAAGAAGATGGAAGATTAAGCTTTACTGTCGCCTTTGAGAAAGATCCTAAGGCAGTAGAGAGTTTTTTCAGTGGCTTTACAACAGTAGATTCTAATAATATTTCTACGCGTACAGATGGTGTTTTCAGCCAATTGAATACTCTCTTAAAAGGCTATACTAAGACAGATGGTTTATTAGCACTACTAGATAGTGGACTAGAGACAAATTTTAAATCTTTAGATAAACAAAGAACAAAAACTTTAGACTTGTTAAATGCCCGATATGAGACTATGACCAAACGTTTTGTTGCCTATGATCTTATCATCAACAGACTCAACTTACAAACCAGCGCACTTAATCAACAAATTGATATGAGTATAGCAGCGGCAAGAGGCTAATTGTCATGTGGGTAAAAGAGTTCAAGATTGCTATCATTGAAGAAAACACAGAACAAATTTCAAAGCTTTTACAAGAAGTGCCTGCCTTTGATAAAGTGATTGAAATGACTGAAGTACTCTACCTTATAAAAGAAGCCGATACCCTTATGCAACGCCTTCAAAATGAAAATATTCAGATCAAAAATAAACTTCAAAAGCATATAGACTTTGTAAAAGCAACTCAAGAAAAGCCTTCTTCACAGTTAGACACTTCCCTTTAAAAATCATTTTATTTTCTAAGACCTCATACATGGAACTTATTTTGCTTATAATACCTAATTAGTGTCCTTAGGAAGTATTATGCTCAATGGTAAAAATATTCTTATCACAGGTGGAACAGGTAGTTTTGGCAAACAATTTGTTCGTACTATCTTAAAAAGATACCAACCTAATAAAATTATTATTTATTCACGAGATGAACTTAAACAATACGAAATGGCACAGGTGTATAATGATTCTTGTATGCGCTATTTTATAGGAGACATTCGAGACCTTCCACGTTTAGAAAAGGCCATGAATGGAGTGACACACGTTGTTCATGCAGCAGCACTTAAACATGTTCCAATTGCAGAATATAATCCTATGGAGTGCATCAAAACAAATATCAATGGAGCTCAAAATGTAATTGACGCCGCTATTAAAGCAGGTGTAAATAAAATTATTGCACTTTCTACTGACAAAGCTTCAAGTCCCATTAGCTTATATGGCGCAACCAAACTCGCGTCTGATAAGCTTTTTGTAGCTGCCAATAATATCCGTGGTGAAAAAGACATACAATTTTCCGTTGTAAGGTATGGAAATGTCTTATGTTCTCGCGGTTCAGTAATACCTTATTTTAAAAAACTCATCTCAGATGGAGCCACCGAATTACCTATTACAGACCCCAATATGACACGTTTCTGGATAACCCTTCAAGAAGGGGTTGATTTTGTACTTAAAAACTTTAAACGCATGCAAGGGGGAGAAATTTTTATCCCCAAGATTCCTTCTATGACAATGGGAGATATGGCAGAAGCTATTTTTCCAGATGTTAAACATAAACTTGTAGGACTTAGACCTGGCGAGAAAATGCATGAGGCTATGTGCGCTGAAGGTGATTCACATCTTACCTTAGAATTTAACGATTATTTTGTTATTCAACCAAGCATTAGCTTCACTCATAAAATAGATTTTTCTATAAATACATTAAACGAACGAGGAAGTCCTGTAGAACAAAATTTTGATTATAATTCAAGAGACAATACTATTTGGCTGAGTAAGGAAGAACTATTAAAAAAAATAGAATCTACCGAACTTGAAAACAAATGATTCCATATAGCACTCAACTAGTAGATGAAGATGATATCAAGATGGTCACTAATGTTCTAAGGTCTTCCCACCTTACCCAAGGTTCTCAAAATGAAGCCTTCGAGAAAGCCTTATGTGATTACACTGGTGCTTTATACGCCATAACCTTTAACTCAGCCACTTCAGCTCTAATGGGGGCTTATAGCATCGCTGGCATTGGGAAAGGTGATGAAGTTATCACTTCGCCTATCTCCTTTGTAGCCACATCTAATATGCTAGTAGCACTTGGTGCAGTACCTGTGTTTTGTGATGTTAAGCTCGATGGGAATATTGACGAAACAATGATAGAAAAATTAATTACGCCCCGTACTAAGGCCATAGTCCCTATCCATTTTTCAGGAAAAGCTGTCAGTCTTAAAAAAATTCAAGAAATAGCTACTAAATATAAGCTTATAGTTATAGAAGATGCTTGTCATGCTCTTGGTTCTGAAACGGACGGAAAAAAAATAGGTTCTATTTCAGATATGACTATCTTTTCTTTTCATGCTATAAAGCCAATAACAACAGGTGAAGGAGGAGCTGTTCTCACAAATAATGAAGAGTATGCTTCTAAGCTCCGCCGATTTCGTTCTCACGGTATAATCAAAAAGAAATTTTGGAATATGGACATGATAGAAATGGGATATAATTACCGTTTAACTGA
>NZ_JAEMVE010000144.1 GCF_029216045.1 Sulfurimonas sp. MAG313
ATTTTAGAGCTCCTTTTTTATAAACATAAATAAGGCCTGATAACAAAAGCCCCATAAAAGTAAACATTTCAAAAAGACAGTTTTACCCGTTTTAATGTAAAATATTATTTAGTTGCTATTTTATTTATACTTTTTGATGTAGAAACCTTATTTATGTTTCCTTGGGCTGTTAATCTAAGAGAACTTGGTTATTTTGGTCTTTTTGAAATGTTTACTTTTATGGGGCTTTTGTTATCAGGCCTTATTTATGTTTATAAAAAAGGAGCTCTAAAATGGGAGTAGAACTCTTAGGCGATGCCGTCATTACCACCCGTTTAGATGATGCTGTAAACTGGGCAAGAGAATCTTCTTTATGGCCCTTTGTTTTTGGAACGGCGTGTTGCGCCATTGAATTTATGTCCACCGCCGCGAGTAAACATGACATCTCGCGTTTTGGCGCGGAGGTGGTTCGTTTTTCACCAAGACAGGCCGATTTACTTATAGTTGCAGGAACCGTCTCTTATAAACAAGCTCCCATATTAAAACAGATATACGATCAGATGCCTTATCCTAAATGGGTCATTTCTATGGGGGCATGTGCGTGTTCCGGTGGCTTTTATGACAACTACACCACCATGCAAGGAATAGATGAGATAATCCCTGTAGATATTTATGTCGCTGGTTGTCCTCCCAGACCAGAATCGGTTTTAGATGCTTTAATGATGTTACAAAAAGAGTTAAAAAAAGAAACTATCTCAAGCGATACACACAAAGACTTTATAGGAAGACTTGATGATGTTTGAAAAAGTCCTTCGCTTTTACAAAGATAGTGAGTATGATGAAAAGTCTCATACCCTAAGCCTTAAGGAAGAAGATATATTTTCCGCAGTTGAGCTTACCTTTAAAGAAGGGGGTGAATACCTCTTAGATATTACTATCACTGACTATCTAGATTATGTTGTTACAAAAGAGTCTCGATTTGCCCTAGTATATATTATTCGTCACAAAAAATTTCAAGACTATATCATCTTAAAAGCTTATTTAAAAGAGCCGAAATGTTTAAGTATTTGTCATTTATATAAGGCAGCGGATTGGTTAGAGAGAGAATGTTATGACCAATATGGTGTTGTTTTTCAAAACCATCCTAATCTTTCTCGCATCTTAAACCATTGGCAGTTTAAAGGCCATCCCCTAAGAAAAGACTACCCTATCACCAAGGGTCAATTATGTACTGACGCGGTAGATTTAATGCCACAAATGAATGAAAAACTTCTAAATATGGGACTCGTCACTAAGGATAAAAAAGGAAACTTTTCTGAGCCCTCAAAAGATTTGATGTTCATTAATATCGGGCCTTCACATCCCGCTACTCATGGAACTATTCGAAATTTTTGCGCCATGGATGGAGAAAGTGTTATTGCCAATGTGAGTGAAATTGGTTATTTGCATCGTGGCTTTGAAAAGTCCTGTGAAAATCACACCTACAATCAAATCATTCCTTATACGGATAGATTAGACTATTGTTCAGCCACTACCAATAATGTGGCTTTTGCTAAGACTATTGAAGAGATGTTAGGAATCCAACTTCCTCCTCGAGCCATCGCGATTAGGGTTTTAGTGATGGAACTCTCTCGCGTAATCAATCATCTTGTTTGTTTAGCCGCTCAACTTGTTGATATGGGTGCACTTACTAATTATTGGTATCTTTATAATCCAAGAGAGTCTTCTTATAACTTTTTTTCAAAACTCACAGGAGCAAGGCTCACAAATTCATACATGCGAATTGGGGGCATGTCTTATGACTTATATGAAGGATATGAAGACGATTTGAAAATTATTATTAAAGAGATTGAAGAAGGGGTTGGAACGGCTTTTTCTTTAGTGGAACATAACCGTATCTTTCAAGACAGAACACAAAATATTTGTTCTATCTCAGCTGAGGATGCTCTTAGTTTTGGTTTATCAGGTCCTAACCTTAGAGCCTGTGGGGTTAATTATGATATGCGTAACTCTAATCCGTATTATTTATATAAGGACTTAGACTTTGATGTTGTTTTGGGTTCTGTTGGTGATATATATGATAGGATAATGGTACGATTTGAAGAAATACGACAAAGTGTTCGCATTATGAAACAACTTATAGGAAACATCCCTGATGGAAATATATGTGTCGACAATCCTGCCATTATTTTACCTCCTAAAGAAAAGGTATATGGAAGTATAGAAGGCACAATGAACCAATTTAAGTTGATTTATGAAGGGGTTAAGGTTCCTGCTCAGGAGTATTATAGCTCTATAGAAGCCACAAATGGAGAACTTGGATTTTATGTCGTTTCAAATGGAACAGGTTATCCCCATAAGGTGAAGGTCAAAGCCCCAAGTTTTACGGCAATGGCGGCGTACACTTCTATGGTTGAGGGTTCTATGTTAGCAGACGCAGTTTTAAATCTTGGAAGTATTAATATCATTGCGGGAGAAATGGACAGATGAGTTTTGTTTTTACTGAAGCTAATGAAGCTAATTTTGCGCATCTTCTTCCTAGGTATCCTCATCCAAAAGCCCTAGTGCTACCGTGTTTATGGATGGCTCAGTATCAAGATACCTATATTAGTATGGACGCCATGCACTTTATTGCCAAAAAGCTTAATGTTCCTGTAGCGCATATTTACAGCGTAGCCACCTTTTACACCATGTTTAATCTTGAGCCTATGCCTAAGTATCATATACAAGTGTGCAAGACCTTGTCTTGTGAGTTATGTGGAAAAGAAGATATTATTAAAGCAATTGAAGAAGAAACCGGACTTAAGGTGAATGAGTCTAATGAGTTCTTTAAGCTTACCCAAGTAGAGTGTTTAGGTGCTTGTGCGGGAGCACCAATCTTACAGCTTAATGAAGACTATCATGAAAACCTCACTCCAAGTTCTACAAAAAAACTCCTTCAAAGATTAGTCTTATGATATGTAAAATAGTCAGTAAAAACTTTGAAATAGAAAATTTACACACCCTAGAAGTGGCTAAAAGAAATGGTGCGTATAAAAGTATAGATAAGGCATTTAAGAAGAAACAAACTGAGATTGAAAGTGAGATTTCAAAAAGTGGCCTCAGAGGAAAAGGTGGAGGGGGCGCTCCTGCTGGTGCTAAATGGTGTTTGGTTTCTACCTCAGCGCAGAAGTCTTACCTTGTTGTAAATGCAGATGAAAGTGAACCTGGGACCTTTAAAGACAGAGAAATTATGGACAAAGACCCACATCTTTTAATAGAAGGAATACTCCTTACCTGTTACGCTATTAATGCCCATGATGCTTATATTTATATACGTGGAGAATACAAATTTTTTGCAGACAGATTAAATGAGGCTCTTAAAGAAGCCTACGCTGATGGAATACTAGGCCAAAATGTAAAAGACTTTGGTTATAGAATAGACATAACCGTTCATAGAGGTGCTGGCGCTTATATTTGTGGAGAAAAGTCTGCTCTTATAGAATCTTTAGAAGGAAATCGTGGGCATCCTAGACTTAAACCTCATGAACCTTCACCAGAGTATTATTTTGGTAAACCTACCTTAGTAAATAATGTTGAAACCATAGCCACCGTACCTTTTATCATTAACAATGGAGCTGATGCCTACCGTTCTTTTGGAACACAAAAAAGTCCAGGAACACTTTTGTTTGGAATGAGTGGGCATATTAATAAACCTGGTATTTATGAGATGGCCTTTGGAGAGAGTATGCAAGATTTCATTAATATCCTTGGAGGGGGTGTAAAAAATGGTAAAAAGCTTAAAGCTGTTATCCCGGGTGGAGCTTCAACTCCCATCTTAAGTGCTAAAGAAGTACAAACCGCAAGATTAGACTATGAATCTTTAAGAGAAATAGGCTCAGCCCTTGGTACCGGTGGAATGATCATAATGGATGAAGACACCTGTATGGTTAAGGTCTTAAAAAACTTATTATCTTTTTATAGTCATGAGTCTTGTGGCCAATGTACTCCGTGTAGAGAAGGAACAGCTTGGGTTGATGGCATCATTTCTAATCTTTTAAATAAAAAAGGCAAGGCAGATGATATAGAGCTTTTATCTGATATTTCTAAAACTATGAATGGAAAAACCATTTGTGTTTTTGCTCCTGCTGTAGCTATGGTTATAGATGGGTTTATCTTAAGGTTTAGAGATGAATTTGAAGCCTATATCAAGGAGTCATCTTATGTCTAAGAGAGTAAGTATCACCGTAGATGATAAGAGACTTCAAGTCGAAGAAGGAGCCCTTCTGCTGCCTACACTCCTTAAACACGGAATTATGGTGCCTCATTTTTGTTATCATGAATCCTTAGGACCTGATGGGAATTGTCGCATGTGTATGGTTGGTATAGAAGGTCAAAAACGTCCTCAAATAGCCTGTGATACCCCCATAAAAAAAGATATGGTGGTCTACACTAAAAACGAGGCCATTAATGATGTTAAACGAAAGATTTTAGAGTTTGAGTTACTCTCTCATCCAGTAGATTGTCCTATATGCGATCAAGCAGGAGAATGTTCCTTGCAAGATTATTATATGGAGTTTGGACTTAATGAAGCCAGACGTCCCAAAGAAGAAAAGAAACATAAAAATAAAAAACTCGATATTGGTAAAAACATCATCTTAGATCAAGAACGTTGTGTCTTATGTGCGAGATGTACCCGCTTTACCCAAGAGATTACGCATACTAATGAGCTCAGTATCATAGGCAGAGGAAATGATGCGCGAGTGTCACCTCTTCCTGGAGAGAAGATGCACACCCCTTATGCTATGAACATTATTGATTTATGTCCAGTAGGAGCGCTTACTTCCAAGGATTTTCGTTTTAAACAAAGAGTTTGGTTTATGCATACCGCTAAGTCTGTTTGTCATAGTTGCGCTAAGGGGTGTAATATTTACATAGACCATAACCAAGAAAAATATAAGTCCGATACTATTTTCAGATATCGTCCTCGCATTAATGAAGCGGTAAATGGGCATTTTATCTGTGATGAAGGCAGACTCTCCTACAAAAATGAAAATAAAGAGCGTATTCAAGATTATTATCAAAAAAACAAGATTATCTCCGAAGATATAGCTCTTAGTCACCTACTTCATTGTCTCGCCCACTTACATCCTGTTTTAATTGTCTCACCTTCTTTATCCCTTGAAGAACTTACTATTATACAGGTTCTTTCAAGAAAATTTGGTTTGTATGTACATGCCTACGCCGATGGATATAAAGATGAAAGCTTTGCAGACGACTGGCTACGCTGTGCGGACACGTCAGCTAACCTTGCAGGTGTTAAAAAGTTTGATATTGACACCTCTAAAGATTCTTTTATTAAAGCCCTAGAATGTACTTCCTTAATCATTAATTTTAGCCATCAGTCTTTTCTTGATACCCACGAAAAAGACCAAGCTCTTTTAGTGCATAAAAAAGAGATTCATCTCACTTCTCATTGTTTCACGAACTATAAACATAAAGAACTTATTATTCCTATATCTTCATATACAGAAAAAGAAGGAAGTATCATTAATGAAGATGGTATTTTGCAAAGATTTGAAGCAGGCTTATGTAATGAGAAAAAAAGTCTTTTAGAAGTACTTAATTTACTCATTCAAACACCATCTAGCCCTCAAGGAGTTTGGAATGAGCACTTATCTGAGGTCTTTGGTTTTGCTTATGATGATATCCCTGCTTTAGGAAGAAGCGTATAATGCATTATTTTATGATAGTTTTTCCTATTATTTTAACCTCTTTGTTTACCTTAGTCACTATCCCAATGCTGGTATGGATGGAAAGACGAGTCGCTGCTCTTATACAAGACAGATTAGGCCCCAACCGATGTAATATCAGAGGAATACGACTAGGTGGTTTAATTCAACCCATTGCAGATATGATAAAACTTTTGTTTAAAGAAGAGTTTTATCCCAAACATATCAAACATAAATTTTATTATATCTTAGCTCCAGGTATTGTTTTTGCCTCCTCCTTTTTATCCTTTATGGTTATTCCTTACGCGGATGATATTACCTTAGATGGATTTACCTATCATATTCAAGCCCTGCCTGTTGAGCTCGGTGTACTTTGGGTCTTTGCCTTTGCTGGTTTGGGGGTGTATGGTATTATTATTGCAGGGTGGGCCAGCCATAATAAGTATTCTATACTGGGGGCACTTCGAGCCTCTTCTCAAGTCATTTCTTATGAAATTGCTATGGGCTTAGCTATTGTGTCTATGCTCATCACCTATAATTCTATTTCCTTAAATGAGATGGTTCGATTTCAAGGACAACTTCTCTTTGGTTTTATCCCAGCATGGGGAATCATTCTTCAACCACTCGCGGGTCTTATTTTTATTGTCACCGCCTTTGCTGAAACCAATAGAGCGCCTTTTGACGCAGCTGAAGGAGAAAGTGAAATTGTAGCGGGCTATCACACTGAATATTCTGCTATGAAATTTGCCCTGTTTTTCATGGGGGAGTATATTGCAATGTCCGCCGCTTCTGCGCTCATAGTTTCAATCTTTTTTGGTGGTTATCAAGTCCCTTGGCTAAACACACAAACCATGAGTGAACACTTAAGTCTTGTACTCTTGTTTTTAATGATAAGTATTCCCTTACTTAGCCTTGGTTTTATTTCTTGGATGAAAGTCAATAACTCTAGCTCCGCACAACATATAAGAGAAAGACAGTTTTTCACCATCTTTATAACTGTTTTTGTTATTTTCTTAGAAATGTTTTTGTTTTACCTTTTGAGTTCTGATATAAGTGCGCAAACTAATAGTATCTTTGTCATGATTGTACAAATTATTAGCTTTGCTATTAAGGTGATGTTAATGAACTTTGTTTTTGTTTGGGTACGATGGACCTTTCCTCGTTTTCGGTACGACCAAACCCAAGACCTTGGATGGAAAATCTTACTTCCCTTATCTTTGTTTAATATATTTATCACGGCTATAGTCGTGGTAGTAGGAGGTTTTTAATGGGTGTTAAAGTTATCCCTAGACAGGGCAGTTCTTTTAAGGATAAAACTTATGTTTGGGCAATTTTTTCAGGTTTAAAAGTCACCTTAAAAAAGTTTACAAAAAATCTAGCCAATACTAATGCCACTACTACCTGCGAATATCCAGAAGTTCAACCTACTGATATAAGCGATAGATACAGAGGAATGCACAGACTTACGCATAGGCAAGAAGACGATTCTGTGCGGTGTGTGGCCTGCTTTATGTGTGCGACCGCCTGCCCTGCTGATTGTATATTTATAGAAGCAGAGGAACGTCTTGATGGAATTGATGAAAAACAACCCAGCCGTTTTGATATTGACCTCTTAGAGTGTATCTTTTGTGGGTATTGTGTTGAAGCTTGCCCCTGTGACGCGATACGTATGGATACGGGTATTTTTTCCATTGTGGCGAAACAAAGAAAAGACTTTGTTATAGACAAAGAACAATTACTTAAAAACCGTGGTGCCTTTGGACAGGAGAATTCTCTTGCTTAGTACTCTTATATTTTCAGTCCTAGCCCTAAGTGCATTAGGCTCTTCCATGGCTATGATATATTTTAAACAACCTATCAATTCTGCTCTTAGTTTTATTGTGACTCTCTTAAGCATAGCGGGGCTGTTTGCCTTATTAGGAGGGAGTTTTTTGTTTTTAGTGCAAATCATCATTTATGCAGGCGCAGTGGTTACACTTATCTTATTTATCCTTATGTTTTTAAATATAAAAGAAGAGCACCTTCCTCAAGAACCCTACAAGCTAAGATGGATTGTATTTATGAGTCTTTTAATTTCACCTTTTACAGCTATTTTAATTGGCACCATACATTCAATCCCATTTGCCCCCTTACATCTTCAAAATTTTGGCTCTATTAAAGCGGTGGGAATGGAGCTTTTTACTCAGTGGATTTTGCCCTTTGAAATGATTTCGATTCTCTTACTTATTGCCCTTATTGGAGTCGTAATTCTGGCGAAAAAAGAGGTGACTCGTGATTGATGTAGGACATTTTTTCATCTTAGGTATTCTTCTTTTTTCTATTGGAATTGTCGGCATGGTAAGTAGACGAAATATCTTTGTTATGTATATGTCCGTTGAACTTATGTTAAATGCTATAAACCTTATACTCGTAGCACTATCTCACCATTATGAAGATTTAAATGGGCAAGTAATGGCCCTTATGATTATCGCTATAGCAGCGGCTGAAGCTTCTATATTTTTAGCCTTATTTGTGATGTTATTTAACAATGCGAAAAGTCTTGATGCCAATTTCTTTGAGCTTTTAAAGCAGGAGAAACATAATGATTGAGTCAAGCTTACTCGGATGGATTATTGGTTCTGTTTTTTTCTCTAGTGTTTTTATTATGCTCATTCAGTTTGTTGCCTTTCGACCTATATCTAAAGAAATCTCTTTAAATTGTTCTGATGATGAGGCCTGCCCTATTACCCTTACAAAGGCACAAGAACAAGAGCCTACCGAACAAATACCGCGTAGTGTTTTCACCGTTCTTGGTTTAGGTGGGCCTTTGTTAAGTTTAGTTTTTTCATGTATCGTGATGGCTCATTTCTTACAAACAGGCCAAGGCTATAACTACACCGCCTTCACTTGGTTAGATATACAAGGCTTTAAAATCGATGCTTCTTTAATGCTAGATGCTTTGTCTACTGCCATGTTAAGCTTTGTAAGCTTTGTGGGCTTTATCATCCATGTATATGCCCATGTTTATATGAAAGAAGATAAATCCTATGCTCGATTTTTTGCTTGGTTCAATCTTTTTATGGCCTCTATGTTTTTACTTATTTTAGCGTCTAATCCTTTTATTCTTTTTATTGGTTGGGAAGGTGTGGGCTTATGTTCTTATCTACTCATCAGCTTTTATTTTGAAAGTGAAGCCAATGTAAAAGCTGGAAATAAGGCCTTTATTTTAAATCGTATAGGAGACTTTGGTTTTATCTCAGGATTATCTTTATTATTTGTTTACCTTGGTGATTTTGGACTAGACTTTAATTCACTCGAAGCAAACATCCATCTTATTCCACCTTCTATCTTAAACCTCATCGCAGTTTTACTTTTTATAGGTGCTATGGGAAAATCCGCACAAATTCCTCTGTATATCTGGTTACCTGACGCGATGGCAGGACCTACTCCTGTATCTGCACTGATACATGCCGCGACTATGGTAACAGCAGGTGTGTATATGGTTGCGCGTTTTCATTTCATTTATTCAAACACCCAAGAAGTAGGTCTTTTTATTGCTTATATAGGAGCATTTACAGCCTTACTTGCGGCTCTTATTGCTATGAGACAAGATGATATTAAAAAGATACTTGCGTATTCAACCATGTCTCAACTGGGCTATATGTTTATGGCAGTTGGCTTAGGTGCGTATTCGTATGGTATCTTTCATGTCTTTACCCATGCTTTTTTTAAGGCCCTACTTTTTATGGGAGCGGGAGCTATAATCTTAAGTTTACATCATGAACAAGATATTAAAAAGATGGGAGGACTTAAAGACAAAATGCCATTTTTATTTATTATCATGCTTATTGGGAGTTTGTCTATATCGGGAATACCCCCTTTTTCTGGTTTCTTTTCAAAAGACGCTATCTTAAATCATATATTTGCCTCCGAGCATTACCTCATCTTTATGATGGCATTACTTACAGCAGGTCTCACGAGTTATTATATGTTTAGACTTTTATTTATAGTATTTATTTCTCCCTCTTCAAAAGAGCATCACCTTTTACCTCAAGATAAGCTCATAAACCTTACCTTAGGCGTCTTAAGTCTAGGAGCTGTCTTTATAGGTTTTATAAACCTTCCTGTATTTTTTTCTGGAAATGAATCCTA
>NZ_JAEMVE010000145.1 GCF_029216045.1 Sulfurimonas sp. MAG313
AGATACTGAGAGATAAATCCCACTAATAACAAGGGCAATAATTCCACCAATGAAGCCAAAAGGAACATTTAGTAAGATAAGCATTGCCTTTGAGATAGAATTAAAAGCCGTATATAAAAGTAAAATAACTAAGAAAATAGTAATAGGAATAATAACCATTAACTTATCCGTGGCTTCTTTCATATTTTTAAAGTCCCCTGCCCAGCCTATATAATAGCCATCAGGAATGTTTACTTGCGTTTTAATAATTTCATCTGCCTCCGCCACAAATGAAGCCACATCTCTACCATCTACTTCCATTGATAGAACCATATAACGTGAAAGGTTTTCTCTTTTAATGAAAGAAGCTCCTTGTTGTATAGAAATATCACATATTTGATCAAGCGTTACTAAGGCTCCACTAGATGAACGCATAGTTACATCTTTAACGGCTTGAATATCTTTTTTTGCCCCCTTGATTTTAGGCACAATTCCAAATCGTCTTATCCCTTCAATCTTCTCTGATACCGCTTCTTCCCCAATACCATTACGAATTACATCCATAACCTCATCAACAGAGATTCCATAACGTGCTAAGGCTAGATAGTTTGGCTCAATCTTGATTTGCGCTTGACCAAGTTGCACTTCAACTTCCATCTCTACTAAGCCATCTACATCCGCTAACTTCGCTTGAATCTCTTTTGAAATTGAATCTAAAACTTTTTGATCGTCTCCATAAATTTTAACAGCAAGTTCCGCCTTAACACCCTCAAGCAACTCTTCAATACGCATGGCAATTGGCTGTGTTGGAATAAACTGAACATACTCAAAATGCTTCTTTAAATCCGCATTCATTCTTTGTGTTAGCTCAGGTAAGTCTTCAATTCCGGGCTTAAGTGTTAATAACATTTCCATGTAATTGGCCTGAGCTGTTTCCCCATTTTCACTTCGCCCAATCATTGAAAGAACCGCACTTACATCCTTAGGATATTGTTTAAGAATGTATTTTTCTATTAAACCCGCAGTCTTTGTTGAATGCACTAACCCCGTACCTGGAATAGAGATAATACGGTACATAATCGATTCTTCATTAAGCTCAGGCATAAACTCTCTGCCTTGAAGACTTAGCACAAAGGCCAAGACTAAAAACAGCGCGGTTACTGAAGCTAATAAAGCCTTTGCATGCCCAAGAGCATATACAAGTAAAGGAGTATACGCTTTTTTAATCGCTTGCATCACTGCATTTTCACTTGATTTTGAAGGCTTTAAAAGTAAAAAAGTCAAAACCGGTACTAAGATAAGTGCAACGGCTAAAGATCCCAGCATTACAAATACTATATTTAGAGCCATAGGCCCATAAAGCTTACCTGCTAATCCATCAAGTGATAATAAAGGAATAAATACCGCTGCGATAATTAAAACCGCAAAGGTAACGGGAGTTGCCACTTCTTTGGCAGAATCTGCTATGACTTTTAAACGAGGCGCGTCAGGTTCATTATGCAGTTTTCTAAAGGAATTTTCAACAATTACAATGGTTCCATCCACAATCATACCTACCGCAATCGCAAGTCCTGAAAGCGACATTAAGTTCGCAGAAACCCCATAATAATCCATTAATAAAAATGCGATTAATAAAGAAATTGGTAAAGAAATAATTACAATAAAGGCCGAGCGAAGCTCAAACAAAAACAAGAACAAGACAATAGCCACTAAAACAACCCCAGAAAGTAAAGCGGAAGTCATCGTGCTTACTGCCTTATGTGTTATCTCCGTTCTGTCATAAATCGCTCTAATTTCAACACCTTTTGGAAGTGCTGCATTAACCGTTGGAAGTTTCTCAATAAGGTTTTCCACTACTTTAGCCGCGTTCGTCGCCGTTCTTTGAAGTACCATTCCAATAACGCCTTCTTCACCACTAATACTAATGGAGCCAAATCTTGGTGCAGAGCCAACCTCAACCGTAGCCACATCACGAATGGTTACAGATTGTCCTGGTGATGATTTTACTACAGTGTTTCTAATATCATCAAGGCTTTTATACAGACCCGCCCCACGAATAAGATATTGTTCACGGTTAAATTCTAGGTATTGACCCCCTGCTGCGAGATTACTTTTTTGAAGGGCATCCACTATATCCCCATAAGTTACACCAATATTTTGAAGTTTTTTAGTGTCAATTAAAACATTATATTGTTTCTCATCACCACCCCATCCAATAACTTCTTCAACACCGGGAACGGACTTAAACAAAGGCGTTACAATGTACTCTTGCATTTCGCGAATCTCTCTAAGACTGTATTTACCCGTCGTGTCTCTTAACTCATACCAGTACACCTGACCTAAGCCTGTTGTGTTTGGCCCAAGCTTTGGCTGACCCCAACCCCGTGGAATATCAACACCCGTTAATCGTTCACTAACTAGTTGGCGTAAAAAATAAATGTCCATATCGTCTTCAAAAAACACCGACACGTAAGACAAACCAAAAATTGAGTTGGACATAATGAGCTTAACACCCGCCATACCTGAAACTGCGGATTCGATTGGATAGGTAATGAGTTTTTCAATATCTTCAGCAGAATTTCCTGGACTTTCTGTGTAAATCACAACTTGTTTAGGCGTAATGTCTGGAAAAGCATCTACGGGGATTTCTTGATAAGCCTTAAAACCAAAGGCACAAATGGCTAAAAAAAGTGTGATCACTAAAAGCTTATACTTCAGTGATATATCTATTAATAAATTCAACATACTTTATCCCTAGTGACCGTGTTCGCCAAGAGATGACTTTAACATCATCGACTTCACATAATACGACTTAGCGCTCACATATTCTTCACCCACTTCAAGACCTTTAACCGCTACAAATTTATCATCTTGTGTGATAATTTCAATAACTCTAGCCTCATAGGGACTCTCATGTTCTTCATGTTCACCATGATGTCCTTCTTTTTCATGCTCATCATGATCTGCGTGTCCTTCTTCATGATCTTCACCCTCATGTTTTCCATGTTCGTGTTCATCACCATCACCATGTTCTTCATGTTCTGAATGTGTGGCTTCGCCTGAAACATCGCTTTGCGACCGCGTTTTCTTGTTTTCATGTTCTTCCGCTTTTGAAACAAAAACAACCCATTCATTATTAAAAAACGACAAAGCCGACTTATTAACTGCCACATATTTTTCTTTTGCATCAAAATAAAGGGTGGATTGAACATAAGCATTAATATATAAGTCATCTGCTTTTTCATCTACACTTGAAAGAACTACAATTCTTTGTGTTGTGGCGTCAAGTTGTGGAAGAATTTGCGTGATATGAGTGATAATATCTCGGTTGCCATATTTTACACTCATCTTTTGCCCTACTTTTACAGAAGAAGCATAGCTAAGTGGTAAAAATGACTTAATGTAAAAAGCTTGTTCTTTTACAATAGTGATAATAGCTGCGTCTGCGTTAACAACGGTATGAAGTGGTTGTAAAAGAGCTGAAACCTTTCCACTGCTATGAGCATATAAAATAAAATTAGCAGTAGCTTCTTTAAGCATAGCGGTATCAATACCTAAGGTATGTAATTGAGATTTAAGTGCGTTAATCTGAGCAGACATAGCGTTTAACTGTATGCTTTGATTGTTTAACTCTTGCATAGACGTCATACCATTATCGTAGAGCTTTTTAGTTGCTTGATAGTTTTTATTTAAAGCGCCATATTGTTTTTGCAAAGAGATATAATCTGCTGTCATTTTTGACACCATAATAGACTCAATTAAAGCAATTTTTTGCCCTACTTTTACTCTTTGACCAGGTTCAACAAAATATGTTTCTAAATGGCCACTTACTAAAGAAGTGACAGATTGTCCTGCATTGGAGAGTTGAATTACTTGAGCATTTAACTCAACAGATTTACCAAAGGCTCTTTTTTGAGCGTGAGAGGTTGGGATATTCACGCTAAAAAGCGCAGAACTTAAGAGAGTGATTAATAAAAATATCTTAGTCATTATAATTTCCTTGATTGTAGTTTTGTGTAATAGCATTTTGATTTAATGCACTTGTGATTTGGATCAAACGTTCTTTGGTTTGTATTACCTTGTTTTTAATGTCTTGTAGTTGCAAAAGATTAAAACTTGCAATCTTATAACCATCTTCATACATTTTTAAGAGTTCAAGTTCCGTTTGTAAGATTTGTTTGTTGGCTTCTTCTTGTTTTTGTAAAGAACTGTGTTCATTTTTAAGTCTTTTGTCTTGCATAGCCAAACGTCTTGTTTCATTATTATATAAAAATTCACTTTTTGCTGCTTGCAATTTAGCAATATTTTTTTCTTGAGACTTGGTATTAAAAACAGCTAAGGGGAAGTTCATACCAAAACGCATAATGTCTTGATTTGGTTCACTTTCAAACTCACCAAACACATTCATCCACTCCACTGAGTTAGAATTAACCTTAGCCAAAGAAAGCGCTGTATCTTGTTTACTTTTCAAAACTCTCAAATCAGGGTTGAGACCTTTTTGTTTTGAAATAAGTGTAAAACTGTACTCTGTTTCAAGGCCAATTTCTTCAGTTATACCCGCAAAACTCAAAAGGTTATAATAGGACTGAGAACTCTTTAACATCAAAGCCTCATTCGCGATCATAACCATCTCATAATCAACCTTTGCCTGTAAAAGAAGACCTCTTGAAATGGTACCCGACTCATATCGTGCCTTTGAAATCTCATAAATCTTTTTAGCGATACGAAGTTCTTCATCTCCAAGAGTCAGCATCATTTTTTGCTGGGCGTAAAAGTTAAAAGCTAAAGAAATATCTCGTGTAAAACGAGCCTTATCTTGTACATAATTTGCATCTGCAGTGCGAACCATATTATGAGATAAGGCCTGTTTATCATTTCCGACACTCCATAAACGAAGAGGTTGAGAAATGTTAACACGGTATCCATTGTTACTTTGTCCCACACTTGGGTCAAACTTAGAATATTCTAATTCTAAGGTCGGGTTAGCATAGCGTTTTAAAGCATTTCCTGATTCATCTGCTTGCTTTATCCCTAAGGCCGAAGACTCTAGGTAGGGGCTATGTGTAATAGCATTTTGTAAAAAATCATCAAAGTTTTGTGCACTTAAAAGCGTACATAAAAGCCCTGAAAGAAGTATGTTTTTCAACATATTTATTCCTTATAATAGTAAGTTTTTTTGGTAGAACTATAGCGTGAGGTTTTTCTTTATGCGATAGGAGGTTTAATAAAGTCTAAACTTACTTCAAATACATAGTCTCTTTGAAAAGCAGCTATTTCTGTATCTAAGTCTGTGTTTAGCGGAAGTTTTGTATACGGTGGAAGTAAAAATGCTTGATGATATTCAAAATGGGTATCGCAAATATCACCATGGTCACTTGGGGCTTTAAGCTCTTGTATATACTCAGATGTTGAGCAATGCTCTTCATCATAAGCCGCAAAAGCAA
>NZ_JAEMVE010000146.1 GCF_029216045.1 Sulfurimonas sp. MAG313
CCTCTCGTCGTCTTCCCTTTTGTGCCTTTTGCAATTTTTCAGAAGATCGTGATAAACGACTTCCCCACATCCCTTGAAGGTAAAAAGGCACAATACACGCATCTGCATCTTTAGCCATGATTTCATTTTTGGCCTTAACTGTGGTTTTTGCTTCTTTAGGATTAAGCAGTATATCCTTGTTTTATATGATGTTTGTGGTAGCCTTTATAGGGGCTATTTATGTGATTCGACATATTCCTCAGTCTATGGTGATATTTTTATTAGCGACGCTTATTTCAAGACGGATAAAACTTGATGTTAAGGGATTAAATAACATTCCCCAAGAAGGGGGTGTTTTACTTCTAGGAAACCATATCTCTTGGTTAGACTGGGCACTCATACAAATGGCTATGCCCAGACGTGTACGATATGTGATGGACAGAGCCATTTATGAAAAATGGTTTTTAAAGATATTTTTAGACTTTTTTAATGTTATCCCTATTTCCGCTCGTTCTGTTAAAGACGCGGCGATTAAGGTAAAAGAACTTTTAAATGCAGGGGAGGTTGTTTGTATCTTTCCTGAGGGAACTATCTCTAGAACAGGACAGCTTTCTGAATTTAAAAGAGGCTATGAGTTAATGGCTAAGGACGCAGATGCATGTATTGTACCTTTTTACCTTCAAGGGATGTGGGGAAGTCGTTTATCACGATCTTCTGAAAAATTACAAAAGGCGCAAAAAGGCAGACGACGTGAGGTGATTATCTCTTTTGCTCCCTCTATTGATATAAGTAGTTCTACAAGTACCGTAAAGCAAAAGGTTTTTGAACTTTCTTTTAGTTCATGGAACCTGTATACCTCAAGCCTACCTTCTATGCAAGAAGCATGGACCGATACCGCGGCGAGACTTGGTTCAGATTTTTGTATGGCGGATTCTAAGGGACAAGCTCTTTCATATACAAGAATTTTTACGGGCACGGTCTTGTTTTCTAGGTTTGTAAAAGAGCATAAGGAACAAAACATTGGGATTTTAATGCCAACGACGTCTGCGGGAGCTATTATTAATATGGCAAGTTTAATGGCCGGAAAAACGGTAGTGAACCTTAACTATACCGCTTCATTGGCCTCTATTGAAGCAGCTATACTTAAGGCTGAGATAAAAACTATTTTTACAGCTAAGCAATTTATCACAAAATTAAAGGCTAAAGGCTTTGATACAGAAGCATTGTTAAAAGATTGTACCGTGATTTATATGGAAGATTTAAAAGAAAAAATTTCTAAGTTTAGTGCTATAAGTACATTACTGTTAGCAAAACTTTTGCCTTCATGTATATTAAAAATGTTGTATATCAAAAAAGTGCCAACAACACAAACAGCGGCTATTTTATTTTCATCAGGTTCTGAAGGTGCACCTAAGGGAGTGATGCTCTCACATAAAAACTTTATGTCTAATGTTAAACAAGTTTCTGAGGTACTTAATATGAAAGATGAAGATGTGATTTTAGCTTCTTTGCCTTTGTTTCATGCCTTTGGCTTAACGGCTACTACTTGGCTTCCTATGATAGAAGGTATTCCTATGGTGTGTCATCCTGACCCCACAGATGCCTTAGGTATTGGTAGAGCTGCCGCGCGTTTTAATGCTACGGTTATGTTTGGTACATCAACATTTTTTAGACTCTATACTAAAAATAAAAAAGTACATCCTTTGATGTTTGATTCACTTCGTATGGCTGTTTCTGGAGCTGAAAAGTTAAATCCTGAGGTAAGAACTGCCTTTAAAGAAAAGTTTCATAAAAATATTTTAGAAGGCTATGGAGTAACGGAATCTTCTCCTGTAGCCAGTGTTAATATTCCAGATGTGTTAGAAACTCAAGAATTTAGTGTTCAAGTAGGAACAAAGATAGGAAGTGTTGGACTTCCTCTTCCTGGTACGGCTTTTAAGGTCGTTGACCCAGTTACTATGAATGAGCTAAACGTAGATGAAGATGGTCTTATCTTAATTGGTGGGCCTCAGATAATGAAAGGCTATTTAAATGACGTGTCTAAGACACAAGACGTTATGGCAATCATTGATAAGACCTCATGGTATAAGACAGGAGACAAAGGCCATCTTGATAAAGACGGATACTTATTTATTGTTGATAGGTATTCAAGGTTTGCCAAATTAGGAGGGGAGATGGTCTCTTTAGGAAGCATAGAATCCGAAATACATGCTTATATAAAGGATTCCGAAGTGGATTTTTTAGCAGTGAACCTACCGGATGAGAAAAAAGGGGAGATGGTGGTTTTATTGATAAATGGATACGACAAGTCTAGTGAACTTAAAAAGGCACTAATAGAATCAGGTATGAACCCTCTAACTATCCCTAGTAAAATTTTTGATGTTCAAGAGGTTCCAAAACTTGGAACAGGAAAAAGTGATTTTGCAGGAGGTAAAATTCTTGCTCTTAGTTTATTAAATAAAGATTGATTAAAGGGTAACTCTAACTATATTTTATCAAACTTGTATAAAACCTGTATATTCTCAGATTATTATACAGTTTTGATCTCTATCAATCTTTTTCTAACCAAAGTTTTTGTATAATTGCAAAATAATTTTACGTTCATTACAGCGACGTTACAAAAGGAATACTTTGACGAAGTATGCAAGATACGAAGATATAGACCAAGAACAGCTTCAGCGTGATATAGAAGAAGTAAAAGCACAAATAGGGGCTCCTTCTAAAAAAGACTTTCAACATTTATTGAAACTAGAAAGATGGGGAAGAATATTAAGTTTTACTGGATATTTACTTATTTTAATACTAGGTCTTATAGAAATGACGGACTTAGTTATAGGAAGTTTAGGCTTTTGGGCTGTAGCCATAGTGGCTGCCGTACTTATTGGGGTGGGAAATGTATCCAGATGGGCTAATGTAGCGCATCCTATTTTACATGGCGCTTATGATAAGGTGGAAGATGTTCCTTTTCGTTATACGAAGTCTGGCTTTGCTAAGGGTAAACGCCGTTATGTAGACTGGTTAGACTGGATTAAACCCGATGCATGGTCGTATGAGCATAATATTATGCATCATTACCATTTGGGTGAAGATGAAGACCCTGATAACATTGAAGTCAATGTTGACCTTGTACGAACCTCTACGATTCCAAATATATTTAAATATATTTTTGTTGCCTTATTAGCATCAACATGGAAGCTTACGTATTATGCACCTAATACACTTCGTATCTTAGAAAATAAAGAACGCAGAAAGAAAAACCAAAAAGAGGTACAAGACTTAGAATATTCTCCTTTTTCTCAAAATGGTTTTGAATTATGGAAAAGTTATGTGGCCCCTTATTTAGTGGTTAGGTTTATTCTTACTCCATTGCTATTGTTGCCTTTTGGTATGGACGCGGTAATCAATACTTTAATCATCTTGCTAATGGCAGAAGTGGTAGCAAACTTACATTCATTTTTAGTGATTGTACCTAATCATTCAGCAGAAGATATCTATAGATTTGAAGAACCACATAAGTCTCAGGGTGAATTTTATCTTAGACAAATCATGGGTTCAGTAAATTACAATACAGGCTCAGACCTAATAGACTTTGGACATGGTTGGTTGAACTATCAAATAGAGCACCATCTTTTTCCTAACTTACCTTTGAGTCAGTATCAAGTTATGCAGCCTATTGTTAAAGAGATTTGTAAAAAGCATAAGCTTGAGTATCGTCAAGAAAGTGTTTTTAAACGCTTATGGATGACGGTAGAACTGATGGTTGGAAAAACAAAACTTCTTAGAGTAAAGGGTATATAAGCTTAAAGGCTTCCTTAACTCTTTTCTTCGTTACACACTTCATACACATATTCCCTTTATACTACTACAATTTAATTCTTAGTTTAGTACACTATAATGGCTCATAAACTTAAAAATATAGGAAATATAGTGGCATTAAATAAACCAAAATATACACTTTTTAAAAACACAAGATATGCCTTAGCAGGTTTAGTGGATATAACAAAAAACGAGTCATCGTTTAAGATTCAAATTTTACTTTTTGTGGTGATGAATATAGTTGCGTGGAATTTAAATATTGTATTTTATTTACAAGCCATTCTTTCACTGTCTCTTTTTATACCTATCATGGCTGAGGTGGCAAATTCAGCCATTGAACGTGTGGTTGATTTAGTGACTATGGACTATCATGAACTCGCTAAACGTGCAAAAGACGCAGGAGCTACTCTTGTTTTTATAAGTCTTATTGTAACCGGTTCTATTTGGGTTTGTGTTTTATATATTGGATATCTACAATAAAAACTTTAGCCACAATAAGATAAATAACTGTATTTTATTGTGATGTATTAAGGAAAAACATGAAAATTCTTCTTATGGAAGATGATTTGATACTGCATGAAATCTTGTTAGAGCACCTTATAGCTAGTGGTCATAATGTGACAGGTTGTGAAGATGGACAAGAGGCTGAAACACTTATCTTTAATGAAAATTTTGATCTCTTACTTTTAGATGTAAATGTTCCCCATATTGATGGTTTTAGCCTAGTTGAAAGCATACGTGATAACGGTATTAAAACACCTGCTGTTTTTGTGACCTCACTTAACACTACAAAAGACTTAAAACGCGGATATGCAGTTGGGGGAGATGAATACATTAAAAAACCTTTTGATATGGATGAACTTGATGTACGTCTTCTTCAAATTCAAAAAGTTTTTAATCTCAATGATGACCTGATTATTTTGCCTGATGGAAGAGATTTTGACCCTGTGTCCCACACTATTGATGGAAAAAAATTAAGAAAAAAAGAATCAGAAATATTACATTATCTTCTTAGAAATGTCAATCGGGCGGTATCTGCGCAAGAGTTTATGGATAATCTTTGGGCTTTTGATGATGTTCCTTCTAATGCTACCTTACGTACTTATATTAAAAACCTTAGGCAAGTGCTTGGAAAAGAGATGATTGTTACGGTTCATGGGGAAGGGTTTAAAATTGAAACTAAGTGATTACGAACGAAAATCCCTTATTAATTTTATTCTTTTATATGTAGGGTCTTCTGTCTTTCTTATATCTGTTATTGCTTTTTTAATTTATGAAAATGAAGAACGTAATTCACTAGAGATGATGCAGATGAAAATGGAACACTTTGCAGATATGCAAGGTGAAGAGATTATTAAATCGGATATGAAAAAGTCAAAAGAATATATGTTGCCTGAGGTAAGTGAATATGAAGTTGCCCTTTATGATAAATCTCAGTCTCTTTTAGATGGGGATGACTTAAAAGGGATAGACTTTGCAAAAAAAGCGTATCAAAAAGATGGGGATTGGTATTATCTTTCAAAAGCAGCTAATGGGCACCTTGGAGTGGAACATATTGTGGTAAAAAAGAGAGGATATGATGTCTGTGTTCAAGACCTTAGAAAAGATGTTATATTATATTGGGCTATTGCCGTTGTATTTATCTCGCTTATGGCCTACTGGTTAGGTAGGATATTTTTAAAACCGGTACGTGAAAAAATTGACACCATAGATGAATTTATTAAAGACTCTACTCATGAACTTAGTACCCCTCTTACTGCGCTTATGCTCTCAGTTGATGCCTTATCTAAGCAAGCACCATCCAAAGCCTTAACCCGAATAAAACTTTCTTCTAGACAAATTGCTGATATTTATCATGATCTCACCTTTTTACTTCAACTTGACCAAACAGCAAAGATAGATGAAGAGATAGATATGAAAGCTTTATTAGAAGAAAGAGTCAACTATTTTACCCCCTTAGCTGAACATAAACGTTTAGAGTTTATATTAGAATTACACGCTTTTATTTTTATGATGGAAAGAACAGCCTGCATACGTTTATTTGACAACATCATCTCTAATGCTATTAAATATAATATGAAAGATAAAAAAATTTATATCTCTATAAAAGGGAAAAATGTATTGATTCGTGATGAAGGTAAGGGGATGGATAAGGTGGAGCAAAAACAAGTCTTTGAACGATATATGCGTGTTGAAAAGAACCGTGGAGGCTTTGGTATTGGTTTAGATATTGTAAAACAAGTGACGAGTCGATATGATATAAAAATTGAAATAAACTCTAAGCCTAATATTGGTACACTCTTTACACTAAAATTTCCTTAGGGAAATGACGACTTCTGGCATAAAACCTTTTTAAAGAAACATCGTTTCATGAGAAATTTTCTTATTTTGAAGGTCTTATTCAAGTAGTTTGTAAAGATTAAGGATTGTTATGTCACATGTACTAATTATAGGCGCGGGAGGCGTAGGCCGCGTTGTTACACATAAATGTGTAATGAACAAAAAAACCTTTACGAAGATTACACTAGCGAGTAGACGCATACAATCGTGTAAAACCATAGCCGATGAGCTTCCCTTAAATGCGATAAATATTGAAGAAATTGACGCGGATAATACTCATGAATTAGCAGAACTTATTAAACGTATAGGCGCACAGATAGTTATTAACGTGGCTCTTCCTTATCAAGATCTTACTATTATGGACGCGTGTTTACTAACAAACATACCTTACTTAGATACCGCAAATTATGAGCACCCGGATGAGGCCAAGTTTGAATATAAAGAACAATGGGCTAAAGATAAGGCCTTTAAAGAAAAAGGCTTAATGGCACTTTTAGGCTCAGGGTTTGACCCCGGCGTTACCAATGTGTTTTGTGCTTACGCTCAAAAACATTATTTTGATGAGATTCATAGTATTGATATCTTAGATTGTAATGCGGGAGACCATGGTTACGCTTTTGCAACCAATTTCAATCCTGAGATTAACCTTAGAGAAGTTTCTGCTAAGGGGCGTTATTGGGAAGAGGGGAAGTGGATAGAAACTGAGCCTATGGAAATTAAGATGCTTTGGGATTACCCAGAAATTGGTCCTAAGGATTCTTATTTATTGTATCATGAAGAAATGGAATCTTTAATAAAGCATATAAAAGGGCTTAAGCGTATTCGTTTTTTCATGACCTTTGGTGAATCGTATCTAAGCCATATGAAGTGCTTAGAAAATGTAGGCATGTTAGGGATAAAAGAAGTAGAACATAAGGGGCAAAAAATTATTCCAATGGAGTTTTTAAAAACACTTCTTCCCGATCCCGCTAGCTTAGGTCCAAGAACTAAGGGATTAACAAATATAGGAATAGTGGCTGAAGGACTTAAAGACGGTAAGAAGAAAAAGATATATATTTATCAAGTAAGTGATCATGAAAAATGTTACGCACAAGTGAAGTCTCAAGGGGTTTCGTATACGACGGGTGTTCCCGCAATGATAGGGGCAAAACTTATGATTGAAGGGAAGTGGTCGGGTGAGGGCGTGTTTAATATGGAAGAATTTGATCCTGATGTATTTATGCATGAACTTAGTCAACAAGGCCTTCCTTGGAAGATAAAAGAGTTAAATTAGGTGTTGTGTCCCTTATGTAAAAGTACGGAATTTTCTGTTTATTGTGAACATAAAACAGGGATATATCACATGTGCCATACCTGCTGCTTAGTCTTTGTTTCTAAAGAAGAATACTTAGATGAAAAATCTGAAAAAGCACGTTATGACTTGCATACAAACTCATCTGAAGATAAAAATTATAGAATATATCTTTCTAAGGTGTTTAATCCTGTACAAGAACGTATAAAAAAGGGCTATTGTGGCTTAGATTTTGGCTCAGGTCCTGGTCCTACCTTGTCTAAGATGTTTGAAGAAGCTGGATATAAAATGAATATATACGATCACTTTTATGCTAAAGATGAACATGTCTTATATGAAGGATATGATTTTATAACATCAACAGAAGTAGTAGAACATTTATACTCACCAAAAGAAGTTTTAGATGCCCTGTGGACTATAGTGAAAAAAGATGGACTTTTATGTTTGTTAACACAAGTCTATCCATCTCAAGAAAATTTTTCTAAGTGGTATTATAAAAACGACCCTACTCATGTGTGCTTTTTTTCAGATGAAAGTATGCGATTTATGGCTAAAAAGTGGAAGGCAAGTTTAGAGATTGTGCACAAAGATGTATTTATATTTAAAAAATCTTAGAGGAAAAAAATGAGTATAGACTTTAATCAAGTACAAGAAACACCTGTGTATATATGTGAACTTGAGAAACTCGAAAATAATCTTAAGATATTAGACAGGATTCAAAAAGAATCTGGAGCTAAGGTTATTTTAGCCCTAAAAGGCTTTGCTATGCACAGTACTTTTGACTTAGTAGCTAAGTATTTACACGGATGTACGGCTTCAGGCTTGCATGAGGCAAGACTTGCAAGAGAAGGTATGAACAAAGAAGTGCACACTTATGCACCCGCCTTTAAACACGATGAAATTAAAGAGATAGCTCGTCTGTCTAATGATATTGTCTTTAACTCCCCTTCTCAACTTTTTTTATTTAAAGATATTGTTAAAGAAGTAAATCCTAGTATTTTGCTTTCATTACGTATTAACCCTGAATATTCTGAATCTCCTGTAGACTTATATAATCCTTGTGCTTTATACAGTCGCTTAGGAACGACTAAGATGAATTTTGATGAAGAGGTATTGCCTTATATAGATGGCCTTAACTTTCATGCCTTATGCGAACAAGATGTTTCAGCTTTAGAAGGAGTGTTAAAGGCCTTTGAAAAAAACTTTGGATCATACATTAGTAAGATGAAATATATTAACTTTGGAGGAGGACATCATATAACTAAAAAAGGATATGATGTAGACAGGCTTATTCAAGTGATAAAAGATTTTAGACTTAGACATAATAATGTAAAAGTGTATTTAGAACCAGGTGAGGCAGTAGGGTGGCAAATTGGAGTTTTAGTATCTAGTGTGCTTGATATTGTTGATAATGGGATGAAGATAGCTATCTTAGATACTTCAGCAGAAGCACATATGCCAGATACCTTAGCCATGCCTTACCGAGCAGAAGTTCGAGGCGCTAGTGAGGCGAATAAGAAAAAGTACACCTATAAACTAGCGGGTAACACCTGTTTAGCTGGAGATATTATGGGGGACTATTCTTTTGATAAAGAGTTGAAAATTGGGGATAAAATAATCTTTGAAGACCAAATTCATTATACCTTTGTGAAAAATACAACCTTTAATGGTATCAAACTTCCTTCTCTTGCTCTTTGTAACAAACAAAATATATTAAAAATTGTAAAAGATTTTACTTATGAAGATTATAAAAATCGTTTATCCTAAAAGCTTTAAATAGAATAAGGAATTTCAATTATAAAGCGTGCCCCTTCATGGTAGTTATTATCAAGTTCAATAGAACCTTTGAGCTGCTGTGTTACAAGGTTATAAGTGATGTTTAAACCTAGTCCTGTACCACCTTTATTTCGTTTTGTCGTGATAAAAGGCTCAAATATTTTATCCGAAATATAAGGGTCTACCCCTTTGCCCGTATCAGAAAATATAAGTAATACCGTATCTTCTTTATGTTCAGTCTTTAAATGAATTTCCCCTTTGTCTTCATTGTCAAAACCATGTAATAAGGCATTTTGTAACATATTTACCACAATCTGAGAAATGGCTCCTGGATAAGAATTCATAGATAATTGTTTATCATCTAAATCAAGAATTAAGTCTATTGGTCGGTGCTTAAGTTCATTTTTAAAGGTGGAAACAACTTCTATTAGATACTCATTTAATTCAAAAATTCGTTTTTCTTCTGAACTTTGATCAACAGAAATTTTCTTAAAATTACGTACAAGTGACGCGGCACGGTCAAGATTTTTTATTAATATATCATCTGCCTCACTGATGGTTTCGATAAAGTGATTAAGGGCAGTTTTAGAGAGTTTGTTTTGCTCTAATAGCTCCGTTAATGTTTTTATTTCATTTTTGAAAATAGATGCGGCGGTTATGGAAATCCCAAGAGGAGTATTTACTTCATGAGCCACTCCTGCTACCAAGTTTCCAAGTGCAGACATTTTTTCGGATTCAATGAGCTGAGATTGAGCGCTTTGTAAGCGCTCTAAACTTTCTTGTAATTCACCTGTTCTGTCTTGTACTCTTTCTTCAAGCTCGTTAGTGAGTCTTTCAAGGTGGGACTGGTAGGTGCGCGAAATTGTTTCAGCTTCTTCTCTTTGTCGACCTCTTTGCTCTATTTTTTCAAGCATGGCATTAAAATCATCATAAAGTTGACCTACTTCGTCACCATACATTTTTTGTGCTCTGGTAGTATAGTCTTCGGATAAGGCAATGGTTTGTGTAATTTTAGAAAGTGTAATAATAGGAAGTGTAATATACTTTTGCAAACGAGAAATCATTATAAATGAAAATAAAATGATAACGATTATCCCACCCATTAATATAAAGGCGTGGTTAAGAGTTTCTTTAGCTACACTCGATGTCGATATATGAAAAAGCATCCCACCATAAAGGTTTTTATTATGTTGTACACGTGAAAAAATAACAAGTTCATCTTTTGTAAAAACAATACTTTCTTTAAAGGAGTTAATCTTTTTAAACTTCATTTTTTGCTTTTTATTTATGGAGTAAGAAGCAAAAACGTTGCCTTTTTCGTCATACATAACGGCTGAATTGATATTGGGGATACTTTGCAACTTTGTTAAAATCTCAGTAGCCCCTGATACATCTGAAAACAAGAGAGGAGTAATGGCGTAATCTGAGATTAAACCTGCTTGCAAGTTGGATTCATTTAATAAGTCTTGGGTATTTTTTTGGTAATTCATAAACAAAATCAATGAGGAAAAGACACTTAAAGAAATAAATAAGATGGAAACAATAGCTAAAATAAGTTTTAGTCTTATAGAGAAATTTTGGAAGGTATTCACTTTATTACCTCCTGAGCAGATCTTAATAAAAGGTGACTAATATGCACCTTTGAATCTTGAGCTAATTTATTATTAATGATATATTTTATTTTATTATTCTGTACAAACATAACAATCATTACATTTTTAGGAATATTCATATGATTATCGCTGACCGTTAATACAGACTGACCTTTAAGAGATAAGAGAACCTTATTGATATCTTGTGTTTTTTTTCCTAAAAATAACAATTGGCAATGTGGTATATTGGTTTCATCTTTGATGCTTATAAGCTCTACAGATAATGTTTTGAACCTTTCATCCTTGTAAATATTTTTTAAGGCTTTTGCAAAAACTTCATCTTTTAAAACACAGACAAGAAATTTCTTGTGTTCATTTTTTTGGCCACTGAATGAGATGAGTAAATTTTTCCAAAAAGACGACTTTGATTTGTACTTCAGACACTGCATAAAGATGTGAATTAAAAGAAAGGATAACCATACAAATCAAAAAAACTTTAATTGAGTTTTTCATGACAAAGGATTTTCTTCAAGTAATAAATCAGGTTTTGGCTCAGAAATATAATATCCTTGAGAATATTCAATCCCTAATTCATTTACAATATCGAAAATTTCTTTATCACAAACAAATTCAGCAACTAAGGATATACCAACATTGTTAGCAAAATATACGATACTGTCAACCATCTTTCGTGACATTTCATCTTTAAGGTTTTTAATAAAATACCCATCAATTTTGATGGAGTTTAATTGTAAATTTAAAATATTAGCAAAATTTTGACATTTAGCTCCAAAGTCATCAAGTGCAATACTACAACCAATTTCTTGAAGTTGGGAAATATTTTTTCTACTGTTTGGAATACTATCTAAAGAATTGTTTTCTAGAATCTCTAAGATAAGTCTTGAAGGTTTAATGTTATGTTTTTTTAAAACACCTTCAACAAAGCTAGAAAATCCTTCGTCTTGTAAATCATGGGTAGTAATATTAATTGAAAAATAGAGCTCATTTTGAGAAAAGACCTTCGCACTTTTTTCTAACATAATGTGCGTAATATCTGATAAAAGACCTGTTTCCTCAGCTACTGTTAAAAAGGCAAAGGGCGAAATGACTTCATCTTCTTTTAACATTCGAACCAGACATTCGTATTTTTCAATTTTTTTGGTTCTATTGTTATAAATAGCTTGAAAATAAGGAACTAAACGGTCTTCTTTGATAGCGTGTTTAATCTCTTTAAACCATTTGACATTATTTTGGATGTCGAGCTGTACCTTCATGTTCTGGTGATAGAATTGTATTCGGTTAGATGAGATTAAGCGAGCTTCTTTGATGCTTAAATCAGCCTTGTTAAACAAGCCTTCTGTTTCATCTTGAACTACGGCGATAGTAAAGGTGATATTAAAGTCAATATCGTCATGGGTAAAAGAAGAGTTTAAAAACTTTTTTTGAATAGAGCTTATGAGGTCTTGTGTACTTTGTTGGTTTGAGTCCTCTCGTATAAGAACAAACTCATCAACACCGATATGGTATAACTTATTACCTTTTTTTTCTAGGAGCTTTAGCACATAGGCTATCTCTTTTAAAATGTAGTTTCCCTGCTCATATCCATATAAATCGTTTATATGTGAAAAACGATCAACGTTTAGTAAAATAAAGGTGATGTCTTGCATATCAAGTAGGTCATCTTGTAGCTTGTGTCGATTATAAAGATTGGTCAGTGGGTGTAAAATGATTTTCTGATATAAGGCTTCTTTTTGAGTATTAGACTTTTGTATATCTGCATAATTATTAATAGCAAGTTTTACGGACCCGTACAGTTTATCCGCATTTAATTCTGTCTTTTCTTTATAATCGTTAATATCATAATGATCAATGACATATTTTTCAGGTGCTTGACCAGACTGACCTGTACGAATGATAATACGCATATGAGGGTTAAGAAGTTCTTCCCGAATATATTGGGTAAGTTCAAGTCCCGCGTGCGCTGTTTCCATAACAACATCTATTAAGGCTACGGCAAAGCTGTCATCATGTTCAAGAAGTTCACGGGCCTCTTTTGCCGAGTAAACAGAGGTAAAAGACATAAGCTTGTTTTGTATGGTCAGATTTTTCAAGGCAAGACGTGTGATATCGTGAACACCATGGTCATCATCAACAATAAGTATCTTCCATGGCTTTTGAGTTATTACCGTAGACGTTTCTTCCTCATCTTGAAATAAAAAATCTTCCATATGTATAGGGACCTTATTGAATATTTAATTGAGCTTATGCACACATGATGAAGCATGTACGCTCAGTGTTTAATATGTATTTATAATTATAATACCTGAAAATAAAGAAGAAGTAAAACTAAATGTTTTAAATTTATGAATTTATCTGTTTAAGAGCCGCTTTGATAGCATTTAGATAAGACTTAGTGGAGGGAAATTTGTTCTTATAGGCAATATCAAAAGCCGTTCCATGATCTACTGAAGTTCTAATTATAGGGAGGTTTAAAGAGATGTTAATACTTTCTTCAAAGTATAAGGCTTTAAGAGGAATGAGCCCTTGGTCATGATACATGCATACATAATGTTGATACTCTTGACGCATTCTTTGAGTAAAAGCGGTATCCGGAACCATAGGTCCAAAAAAAAAGATTTTTATCTAAACTTTCATTGGCACGTTTTATAGCCTTAACAATCTTTTTTTCTTCATCTCCTAAAACTCCTCCATCACCGGCGTGAGGATTTAAGCCTAAGACAGCAATTTTTTCAGAAGGTATGTCTTTGGCTAAGTCCAGTAGAAATTGTGTTAGTTTTTTAGTGCTGAGACTTTTAGCAACGGCGTGTAAAGGGATGTGCTCTGTATATAGGGCAACATACATTTTCTCACATCCAAGCATCATAATAGCTTGGGCTTTAAACCAGTCTCGAAGCATATCGGTATGGCCCTTATACTCTATTCCTGCTTCAAACCATGCTTCTTTATGTATGGGTAAGGTAACAATAGCGTCAGCCAGTTTGTTTTCACAAAGCTTTATCGCTTTTTTAAAAGATTTATAACTGTATAAACCACTTTTTTCACAGACCATACCTGGCTTAAGTTCAAACTCGCCTTTGATAGGATAAATGTTGAATGTGGAAGGCACAGATATATTAAGTTTATGGGCAACAGATTCAAGCATTCCTTGGGATATACAATAGATTGGCTCAGCAATTCTACACACTTCTGCATGGGCTGCCAAGGCTATTTCTATGCCAATTCCGTTAAGGTCGCCTATACTAATGGCTAAAACATTTTTGCTCACTTAAGAAGCTCTTTCATATCTAATATGGCTTGTTCCAATCCTGTGAAAACGGACCGTGCAATAATGCTTTGACCAATATTGAGTTCATTTATAGGTTCAATGTCTTTAATTGGATGCACATTTTGATAATTAAGACCATGTCCTGCCGCTACCAAAATCCCTTTTTGATGAGCTAAATATGCCGCGTCTTGAATTTCTTCAAGAGACTTAAATAGTAGTTGCTTAAGTTCATGACGTGGAAGTTCTAAATCTTTAATACTGTGGTGTGTTGTTGCTAATGGAGTGTTTAACATGGCGTAGATATTAGCGTAGCTTCCTGTATGTAGCTCAACCATATCTATATCTAGCTTAGCTGATTGTTCTATCACTTCACTATTAGGGTCTATAAAAAGAGATACATCAATCTCGTGAGACTTGAGTTTATCTACCGCTTCTTTTATCTTATCAAATTGTCCTAATACATCTAATCCACCTTCTGTTGTCACTTCTTCACGTTTTTCTGGCACAAGAGTGGCTCGATGTGGTTTTAACTTACATATAATATCAATAATAGCGCTGTCAATAGAACACTCAAGGTTAACAGGTAAGGCTGAATTAAACATAATCTTTTGTGCATCTAAGTCATTTATATGTCGGCGATCTTCTCTTAAGTGTATGGTTATCTGATCCGCACCCGCACGTTTACAAATACCAAGAGCATCAACAGGATCAGGGTCATTAATTTGTCTGGCTTCTCTAAGTACCGCAATATGATCGATATTTACCCCAAGTTGCATTGTCTTATGTGTCGTTTGCATACTAGTCCTTCACTCTTTTCTAAGAATTATATCGCAAGTTACAAGATGCTTTAGTGAAAAAGACCTATTAATTCACAAATATCATAAAAATATAGCTTTTAATCCTAAACTAATCCAAAAGTCTAAGAAACAATGTATAATGAGAAAAATTAATTTAGGCACGTAGTTTGCTTAAATAGGTAAAATTTCTAGGTTAAGGATTCTTGATGGAAGAAAAAAATGAATTAAATGATATTATTTTAAATCGCAGTAGCAACAATGGTGGTATGAAAAAAGTGATGCTTTTTGTCGCTACCTTAGCTGTTTTGTTAATTATAGTTGTCGTTATAATGAGCTCTTTAAACTCAGGAGGAATAGCCAACCTTCCACAGGCCATTGAACCTCCGGGTAATATTGTGTCTCAAAAAGTTGAAGAAGATCCTCTTTTTGAACCTATTGCTATCAATGAAGAACCTTCTAAAAGTGACAGTTTAGATGATGTGGCTAAAAAAATAAAAGAACAAAGTGAAAAAGAAGAAGCAGTAGTAGATTTTATAGCAGGACCTGAAGACATACTTGAAGAAGACGTGACAGAAGTTGTTGTGCCTGCTAAATATGAAAAGCCAATAGAAAAGAAACCTGTAAGAGTAGTGGCTAAGCCAAGTCCTAAAAAGCAGAGCAAAAAAGTTGTAAACAAACCAAGTACTAAACCTGCCGCAAAAGGGAACTATTATGTTCAAGTAGGTTCATTTGGCCGTTTTGCTCCAGATAAAAAGTTCTTAAGTAAAATTACGAGCTCAGGATATACCTATAAACTTCATAAGGTTGGTTCTAGCACTAAGGTGTTAATAGGCCCGTATGCAACAGATAAAGCAGCACGAAAAGACCTTCGCGCAATTCGCAGTAAAATTGAACCAGGCTCATTTCTTTCTAGGATATAATTTTTGATACATTCAACCGCATTTACCCTCGATCAATTTGCACCCATTGCGGTGTATGATAAACTTAAAACATACTTTCCAAATGAAATATCTTTTTTATTTGAAAGTGCAGGGACTTCTGAAGGGAACTATAGTTTTATTGCTATAGGCGCTCAAGAACGTTTAGTCTTTAAAGATAATATTACAAAATATACAGATAATACGTCTTGTTGCACAGTGATTAAAGAAGACCCTTTTACATTTTTAAAAAATTATTATAATAAGCTTGATCAAAAAGCCTATAGAGCTAAAACTTTAGAGCTAGGTATTGGTTATGTGGATGGATTTATTGGCTATATCGGATACGATATGGTTAAGGTGTTTGAACCTATTTTACAAGATACTATGGACAGTTTGAAAGATGAACTAGAAACACCTGACCTTGATTTGATACGCCCTAAACTTATTTTAGTCTATTCTCATAAAACACATAAACTTACCTTAGTTTCTTCTATGGATGAAATCAAAGAAAAATTTTCTAAAATTGAAGATGAATTGAAGTCTTCATATAATTACATTCCCTTAAAACCCATTGATTCAAGTACCGAAGGAAGTTTTTCCTTTAGTAAGGAAAAGTTTTTTAATATGGTAAATGAGTCTAAAGAGATGATTAAAAGTGGAGACGTCTTTCAAATTCTTATTGCAAACCGTTATACGGCTAAGGCAGAGGTTGACCCATTTTCTTTTTATCGAATCTTGCGTACAAAAAACCCTTCACCGTATATGTTTTTACTGGAGTTTGAAGACTTCTCTATAGTAGGTTCTTCTCCTGAGGTTATGGTGAGACTTCAAGATGGAGAACTTCTGTTAAAACCCATAGCAGGTACACGTAAGCGTGGTACGACCCTAGCAAAAGATATACAAATGGAAGAAGAACTCACCAGTGATCCTAAAGAATGCGCGGAGCATCTTATGCTAATTGACCTTGGTCGAAATGATGTAAGCCGAGTTGCAAAAACAGGTAGTGTTCAAGTGCATGATATGATGCACGTTGAAAAGTATTCTCATGTTATGCATATGGTAACAGATGTGATTGCTGAACTTAGAGATGATAAAGATATGTTTGATCTGTTTGCAGCAACTTTTACGGCAGGAACAATGACGGGTGCACCAAAAATTCGAGCTATGCAGTTAATTGCGCAGTATGAAGAGATTAAACGAGGCTTTTACGCGGGAGCAATAGGATACTTTGGCTTTGATGGAAATATGGACTCCGCCATTACGATACGAACGTCTCTTATCAAAAAAGATTATATTGTTTTTCAAGCGGGAGCTGGAGTAGTAGCGGATTCGGTTTGTGAATTGGAATACTTAGAAGTTAAAAATAAACTTGCAGCCTTGCTTAGTTCCTTAGACGATTTAAAAGCTTAATTATTTTTCGAGGAAATAAAAATAGTTTTTGTATGAAAATTACAAAACTAGGGGAGTAAGTCTAAGAAAGAGCCTTTTGCAAGGCCAAAGTTTATACTTAACTTGCCTTAGTGTATAAAACAAATGAACGCATAGGCTTAATTTCTTCTTTATTAGCATCTTCTTCTTTAAACTCTTTCATTAATAAACTATAACTTTTATGTGCAGAAATAGTTAATGATGATTCATTAAATACATTTAAATGCTTAATCGCATAATCAAATAAATCTTTTAACTTTTTGATTTGAATGTTACCAAATTCTAAGAGTTGTGCAATTTGTTGTCTTAGTTCTTCATTTATAGATAGATTTTGTGAAAAGTTTGCTTCATTATCGGGCAGGTTACTTTGTAGAAAATACACATATAAATAACACTCAAGTGCCTCAGCAAAACGTTGTTGTGAACGCATTAGCTCAGCCTTGTGAAAGATAAACGCCATATACAGTTCATAATGTCCCGCATTCAGAGAGTTTTTAGCATAAGCATTTAATAAAGAATGCATTACATCACCTGATTGAAGGTTCTTCTTTCCTTGTCCTTGCAGTTGTTTTTCTATATAGCTGTATTCGTTAGGAAGAAAAAACTTAAATTTTTTGATTTGTGAGGTAGCTTTCCATTGTAAATCAAACTGAGGCTTTTTTTCAAGCATAACAGCAACGGTTCCCATGTCTTGAACACGTTTTTGTACAAAGAAAGTTTTTTTACATTCACCACATTTTTTTTCACCTAAGTTTAAAGACTGGTAGGCTTTTGAACAATAAGGACATTTTTGATTAAGATTTCCGATTTTTTTAAACTTATCTATAAATCGTTTTTCATATCTCATAAGTATGCGTCTATCAACAATATCAGGAGATTTTTTAAGGTCACTTTCAATTTTATCTTGAAGGGTATGTGTTGAATCTTTCATATCCATTACAGCGTTTTTTGATATGTTTAGATTAATACCTATGATTTTTTTTGTGCCAAATAAGTTTTGAAAAAATTTCATCTTATCTTCCTTGTATTAATGTCTTTTCTTAAGTTTATGATACTACGAAATAAGAAACAGAAAGTAACTCTAGGGTTAATGAAAAGTAAAGATGTTATAATCGCATAAAATTAAAGATAATTGATGAAAGACACAAAGCTTTTTGCCATTTTTGGCAACCCCGTTAAACACTCCCGGTCTCCTCTTATGCACAATAAAGTTTTTAAAAAACTAGGGGTGCAGGCGTGTTATACACGTATTCATTTAGAAGATGGAACGAAATTAAGAGAAACTTTTTTTGCGCAAAAACTTATGGGAGCCAACATAACGGTACCTCATAAAGAAGCGGCCTATAAAGCCTGTGATGAGATACGAGGGTTTGCTCAAAAAATAGGTGTTGTTAACACTATTGTTAATGAAAATGGCCGTTTAATTGGCTATAACACGGACGCAGATGGTTTTTTGTTTTCTATAGAAAAATTTGATACGCTCAAGACAATTTTAATCATTGGCGCGGGTGGAACAGCAAAAGCCTTAAGCATGAAACTTCAAGAAGTAGGTTATAAGGTGAGTGTTCTTAACAGAAGCAAGGCCAATCTTGAATATTTTAGTAAGAGTGGTTTTATTACGTTCACTTGGGAAGATTGTCCAATTGTATCTTATGACCTTGTTGTTAACACTACCTCCGCTGGATTAAGTGATGATAACTATCCAGCACCTTTAGAGTTACTCAGAGGACTTCTAGAAAAAACATCTTATGGGGCGGACGCAATTTATGGGAAACTCACCCCGTTTTTACGCTTATGTAAAGAACTAAATCTTCCTTATAAAGATGGAGCGGATATGCTTTTAGGGCAGGGGATACTTGCTAATAACTTATTTACTCAAGAAAAGTACAGCTTAGACGAGATAGAAAAACCAATGAAAGAAAGCTTCTCGTTATAAATCTATTAAACTTTTACTCGGTCTTCTAATGCTCTGCTTAGAGAGAGTAAGTCGATGTTTTCTAAACTAACGCCGGTAGGCACACCTTGAGCAATACGTGTAAAATTAACGTCACAGACACTAAGTTTATCTTCTATAAAAAGCATTACTGCGTCATTAGCAATAGAAGGGGTTAAGGCAAAGACTATCTCTTTTACACCGGCATTGACCATATCAACCAAATGAGAAGAGTCAAAATGATCAAGGTTTTCTAAGACAAAGTATTTTCCATCAAAGATACCACCTTCTTCTAAGGTTAAAATATCTTTTGCATTTTCAACGACACACAAAAGTTCTGTGTCTCTGCTATCATCAGAACACACCCCGCAAAGTTCATCTTCACATAAGCCACCACACTCTATGCACTTTCGTAAACTACCTAAGGCATTTTCTATGGCATGTGCTATTTTAATAGCTGAAAAATTGTCTTGCATAACCATATGATAGGCCATGCGTGTTGCAGATTTCTTTCCAATGGAGGGAAGTGCTTCAAGGGATTCTACTAAGATGTTAAATTTTTCTAATCCACGTTTCATAAAAAAGAGTATACCCTTTACTTACTTTTATTTAGGTAATCATTTGGGATAAGTATCCATAACACAAGATGTGCCTTCATCTGACCTGCTTGCTCCTTAGCCTTAGCACTTGAGCCAAAAAATATATCTATTCGGGACTCACCCTTTATAGCACCTCCTGTATCATGGGCAAATACAATTTTTTGTATATCTTGGTTTTGTAAGGGCTCTTTTGTCTTGATATACAAGGGAAGACCTAAAGGGATATTTTTTCTATCCACTGCGACAGAAAAACCTGCTTCTAATACAAGTCCTAAAGACCCAGTGGCAGGCTGAGTTCTTTTTTCAAAAAATATATAAGAAGGATTTGTATTTAGTATCTCATCTCTTATATCAGGGTGTTGCTGAAGGTAGGACTTGATGCTTTGTAAAGAAACTTCTTCTTTAATTAAATATCCTTTTGTAATCATCTCTTTGCCAATAGAAAAATACGGATGTCCATTTTGATCGGCATATCCTAGATAGATAAAGCCACCTTCATCAAGTTCAACAATACCTGAACCTTGGACATGAAGAAAAAACAAGTCGATTTTATTGTTGACATAACATAAGGGTGGCTCTTTTAGCGCCCCAGCGTTGATCTCTTTTCTAGAATAAAAAGGAATAACCTTATTTTCATATAAACGACCTCTAAGAGGTTTGTTGATTTCATAGTTTTTCAAGAGCTTAATTCGTAGCATTTGAGAAGGTACACCATAAACAGGGTAAGGATACATAGTACTTTGTACTAAAGAGCCCTTTAAAGAAGGTTCATAATACCCTGTGGCTAATGAAGTTTTTGCTAAGGCTTTAAACGGTGTGAAATTGTCTTCAAAAAACATATGTGCATTTTTTGATTCTAAGGCATTGCGACACACTATCTCAAAAAGTTTTTGGCCGGTGAGCTTTGCACATGTTTTTTTAAAAAGCTCTAAAGAGTTTTCAAAATCTTGATTTTCCCATGCCGGTAGTTGGGCAAAAGAAACTTTGTTATAACTTCCATAAGAAATTGATTGCAACTGAGTGCTTGGCTTGATGGAGCAGGCTGAAAAGAGGATGATTGTCAGGAATAAGTAGGGTAAGTATTTCATAAATCGTATTGTAGCTAGTCTAAACCAAAGGTGAGCAAAAGAAGTGAGTATTTACTAGCTAAATATTGCGTAAATTGCTATAATTTCAAAAAAAGATTTGGATACAGATACATTATGGATGAATTAAGCTATTACGAGATTTTAGAAGTAACAACAAGTGCAGACAAGACGACCATTAAAAAGGCCTACAGAACTAAGGCTAAAAAGTACCATCCTGACAAAAATCCAGGAGATTCAGAAGCAGAGCATAAGTTTAAACTATGTAATGAAGCCTATCAAGTCTTAAGTGATGAAAAACAACGTTCAGTTTACGATAGATATGGAAAAGAAGGCCTTCAAGGTGGCGGCGGCGGTCGTGGTGGATTTAGCGGCGGTGGATTTGATGATTTAAGCTCGGTATTTGAAGAGATGTTTGGTGGCTTTGGTGGGGGTGGCTCACGTAGACAGCAACGTGGCGCTCAAGAAAAATATCCTCTTGACTTAGGTCTTAATATGGAGATAAGCTTTAAAGAAGCTATCTTTGGCTGTGATAAAGAATTAGACTTTAAATATAAAGATTCTTGTGGGACATGTAAAGGAACGGGTGCTAAAGGCGGCAAGGTTAAAACGTGTTCTCAATGTGGTGGTCAAGGTCAAGTGTATGTGAAACAAGGGTTTATGACCTTTTCTCAAACCTGTCCTGTGTGTAATGGTGAAGGCTCAGAGGTTGCTGATAAATGTGGTGATTGTAAGGGTCAAGGCTTTAATGAGGTTAAGGATACAGTGACTATTAAAGTACCAGCTGGAATTGATAGTGAAAACCGCCTAAGAGTTTCAGGTCATGGAAATAAGGGGAAATCCTCTTCACGTGGAGACTTGTATGTAACGTTTCAAGTAGCTGAAGATGAAACTTTTATTCGACATGGAAACGATATTTATTTAGAAGTGCCTGTGTTCTTTACACAAGCTGTACTTGGTGAAACTATTAAAATCCCTTCTCTTACGGGAGAGTTAGACTTGGAATTAAGCCAAGGAACTAAGGATAAGGCACAGTTTAACTTTAGAAATGAAGGCGTTGCTGATGTTCATGGACATGGAAAAGGGGACTTAGTCGCTCAAATTAAACTGGCGTATCCAAGCTCATTAAATACAGAACAAAAAGAACTTCTAGTTAAATTACAAGAGTCTTTTGGACTAGAATCTAAGCCTCATGAAAGTACCTTTGAATCTGCTTTTGATAAGGTTAAGGGTTGGTTTAAATAAAGAGATTTATGTGTCCCTAATGTTTTTATTAGGGATAGTGATAGTAAAGAAGCAATACTTGTTCTTTATTAGCTTTAGAAAAAAAATGAGAACTTTACATATGCTTAGACCAAGAAGCTCCACGTTCTTTAGCATAGACCTCTTGAGGGATATTTAATATATTATATTCTAGGGGAAGGTCTTGAGTAGGAAAGACCCTCCATTGTTTTGGCATCTTTGAAGCAAGCTTGGCTGAGATGACCTTAGCGAGCTGATACGCCTCTTGCAGGTCAGTATGTCCTTTGTGGATATAAAGATGAAGATGACCTGGTGTTTTTGTTTCAAAGGCAGTGAAATTAATATAGCCTTCTTCCCTTAATAAGAGTTGCGCTCGATGATAAAATCTTTGAGGATCTCGACCATTATAATCAATAACAATATTTTCAACCTTATTTCTAGCATTGATAAGGGAATGAGCTACTGTAACTTCGCCTTTGATATGTTCATTGATAATTTGTTGATTAAGAGTTTTGGAGACTTTTTCATATTTATTATAAAATGTTCTTCCCTTGTAAGAAAGCTTTTCAACGACACTATCAGACTTGATCCAATAATGATTAGATACCATTTTAATAAGTTTTAAATCCATGGCTGTCATATAAGCCTCCTACAAATGTTATCTTATCTACTTGGCTAAGAAAACAGAATGCTTCTTAGCCATCTAAAAGGAAAACCCTTTATCTTAATAAGTAGACTGTGTATATATAATAAACTCTTTTGCCATCGTTGTCAACTCTTTTTTCACTTTTTCTTGAATATCTGTATTATTGATGTCATCTAACACATCTGCCATACGTGTAGCAATAAGCTCAAATTCTTTTTCTTTCATACCACGTGAAGTAAGAGCAGGTGAACCTACACGAATTCCTGAAGTAACAAAAGGAGAACGAGTCTCACCTGGAACTGTATTCATATTTACTGTCATACCAGCATTTCCAAGAGCAGCGTCAGCTTCTTTACCTGAAAAGTCTTTGTTGATAAATGAAACAAGTACAAGGTGGTTATCTGTACCATTTGATACAACATCATATCCACGTTTGATTAAAACGTCTGCAAGAGTAGAAGCATTAGCCTTAACTTGCTTAGCATATACAGTCCATTCTGGAGATAAGTTGAACTTGAAACCAACAGCCTTAGCCGCGATAACATGAACAAGTGGCCCACCTTGAAGACCTGGAAAGATTGCCGAATTAATCTTCTTAGCAATATCCGCGTCATTAGTCATAATCATTCCACCTCGAGGACCAGCAAGAGTCTTGTGCGTTGTAGTCGTTACAACATCAGCATATGGGAATGGGCTAGGGTGCTCGCCTGCACATACTAAACCAGCAATGTGAGCGATATCAGCAAATAAAATTGCTCCCACTTCATCAGCGATTTCTCTAAACTTTTTAAAGTCAATTTCTCTTGCGTAAGCTGATGCGCCACAAACAATAATCTTAGGCTTAGTAATCTTAGCAATGTCCATTACTCTTTCATAATTAATGCGACCATCAAGTTCAACACCATAAGTAAAAGAAGAATAATTCTTACCTGAAAAAGAAGGTTTAGAACCATGAGTTAGGTGCCCACCATGAGAAAGGTCCATACCTAATATTTTTTCACCAGCCTTAAGTAATGCCGCATAAACCGCGCCATTTGCCTGAGAACCTGAGTGAGGTTGAACATTAGCAAATTTACAGTCAAATAATTCGCAAGCTCTATCAATGGCAAGTTGCTCTACCTTATCTGCGTATTCACAACCACCATAATAACGTTTACCAGGATAACCCTCAGCGTATTTATTTGTAAATACTGAACCCATAGCTTGCATAACAGCAGGAAGTGTAAAGTTTTCAGATGCAATCATCTCTAAGTGTTCAGACTGACGCTCAACCTCTTGTTCACAATATCCAAATACTTCTGGATCAAATGTTTGTAAGTTACTAGTGTTCATGTTTATTCCTCTTAGGTTTTTATTATTTGATTCTTAAAATTTGGCAGAGCCAAATTTAACACGTCAGCCGTGAGCTCGCGCGATTAATCGCTAAAGAGCAACATTTATTCGGGGTTATTGATTTCGTTATCGATACATTCTTGTTCTGCTTTTGTAATGGGCTTCATAGCAGGGAAAAGAAGTACATCTCTAATACTATGTTCATTCGTCAACATCATAACAAGGCGGTCAATACCTATACCCTGTCCTGCTGTTGGCGCCATTCCATATGAAAGGGCCTTAATGTAGTCCTCGTCCATCTCATGAGCCTCATCATCTCCACCACATTCTTTACCAGCAACCTGCTCAGCAAAACGTGCATGTTGATCTATTGGGTCGTTTAACTCAGAAAAGGCATTGGCTATTTCTTTACCTGCGATAAACAGTTCAAATCGTTCTGTAATAGCAGGATTTTCATCTGAACGTCTAGCAAGTGGTGAAATCTCTACAGGATAGTCTGTGATAAATGTTGGATTAATTAACTTAGATTCAACATATTCATCAAACATTTCTGCTTGAAGTTGACCTATATTCATCTTCTCATTTACTTTAACATGGTCTGCTTTTAAATACGCAATGATTTTATCTTTATCATTAACAATATCTTCAGGAACCCCACCGATTTCAGATAATGATTTTACTAAACCAATTTCTCTAAAGTCTTCAAAGTCAATGATATAATCACCATAAGGTAGTTTAGTAGGACGGTTTAAGTGCTCAAATAAATATCCGAAAAGCTCTTTAGTTAATTCTATGAGGTCTTTATAATTTTTATAAGCCCAGTAAAACTCTATAGAAGTAAATTCAGGATTATGTGTTGCGTCCATTCCTTCATTTCTAAAGTTTCTATTAATTTCAAAAACTGCTTCAAATCCACCAACAATCAGACGCTTTAAATAAAGTTCAGGCGCAATTCTTAGGTATCTATCTACTCCAAGAGCATTATGATGCGTAACAAAAGGCTTGGCGTTTGCTCCACCAGGAATGGGGTGCATCATAGGAGTTTCTACTTCTAAAAATCCCTTATCTTCAAAGAAATGACGAATTAAAGAGATCACCTTAGAACGAACCTTAAAGGTTTTTCTAACCTCTGAGTTCATAATTAGGTCTAGGTATCTTTGACGGTAACGTGCTTCCTTATCTGTAATTCCATGATACTTTTCAGGAAGTGGAGAAATCGCCTTAGTTAAGATTTTTAAGTCTGTAATGTTTAAAGTAAGTTCACCCTTTTGAGTTACAAAAGGAAAACCAGCAACTTCAATAATATCACCTACTTCCATAAGCTTTTTAATCTCGTTATAAAAGCCTTCGGCCATATTGTCTCTGGCTAAATATACTTGTAGTACTCCAGACTCATCTTCTATCTTTAAAAAGCTTGCCTTACCCATAAGACGGTAAAGTTTAATACGACCAGCAACGGTATACGCACGTTCTTCCGCTCTTTTATTTTCCATGCTTTGAACATCAGAATTAATGTTTATAAACTTAGCAATGCTTGTATCTCTTTGTGAATCATTACGGTAAGGGTTGTATCCTAGTTCACGAAGCTTTTGTGCTTTTTCTATTCTTTGTTGTACGTATTGGTTTTGAAATGGCAATTTTCAATCCTCTTTTGATTTGATATTAGTTACCTTTAACAAGGTCTACAAAATGTTAGAGACAAAGTCTCTGCAGTTCTAATGTTTAGAAGTTAATACTTATAAACATTAGAACTGTTTCTCATACAAATGTATGAGTCTTACTCTTGACAGTTCTTGCAAAGACCATAAAGTTGCATAGAATGATCTTTGATTTTAAAACCAAACTCTTTAGCAATAAGTTCTTGTCGTTTTTCAATCTCATCATCAACAAATTCTGTAATTTCACCACAGTCTATACAAATCATATGATCATGATGGTCTTTAGCCCCTAGTTCATACTTTTTTCCCTGAGCTCCAAAAGACAAAGAGGTGACGATATCAGACTCTTCTAGTCGAGACAAGGTTCTGTATATAGTAGCAATACCTGTTTTTAAGTCAGGATGCTTTTGTTGAATAAGCTGATGAAGTGCCTCAGGTGTAAGGTGCTCATCCGAATTATATAAGGTTTCTAAGATGATTTCTCTTTGAATAGTGAATTTTTCACCATTCTTTTTCAGTAAGATTTTAAATTCTTTTAAAAGAGCTTCAAACTCAATCGTTCGTGATGTAAAATCATGTTGACTCATCTGGGTTCCTTGCATACATTTATTTAGTGAGTGAAATGTCACTTTCTTCTAGTTTTTCAGTTACAATTTTTATTATTTTATCTTTTTCAATGGCGGCGGACTTTAAAATCTCTTTTGAAGCCTCATCAGAAAGACTTTGCTTTGCTGAGTTGATTCCACTGTCTATAGACTTATTAATGTCATCTGCTATTTTTGCACCATCTATCTTTATAATATAAGACCCGGTCTTAATCAAAATAGGTAAAAGTATACCTTCTTGCATGTTAATGTTGTTACGAACTACTTTAAAGTTATAAAAGGAGTACACAATCACAGAGGCTATAAAGAAAAACTTACCCGCTCCAAAGACAAAGCCTAAAACCTTATCTATAATTCCTAGGCCACTTAGGTTTGAGAACTTTTTAAAAAGCACACCTACTCCTATCATACTTCCCCAAAAAGCAACTAAGGTGACAATGAATCCAAGAAGAGAAATCGCCGCTGGGCTTTCAAACTTAAATATTGCTTCACTTAAAAAGTGGCCAACGTCAGTAGCCACATGCGAACCAATGAAAATACCACCGACAATACCGATAAGTCCAAAAAGCTCTTTGAAAAATCCATTCAAAATACCTTTTAGGCCAAGAAGTAAGATTATGCTTCCAATTACTAAATCAAAAATACTAAAGTCCATTTTTTTCCTAGATAAATATTGGGCGAATTATACATAACTTAGCATAAAAGAAGCTTTTGTAATCAATCTAATACATGGTTTAGCCTTGTTTTAGGAAGCTTTTGCTAAGATTTGCGAAAATAATATTAAGTAAACTAATTACGAGGTAAATATGAGCACATGGACACCATCAAGTTGGAGAGATTTTCCAATTAAACAACAACCAACATATAATGATATGGATCACCTAAATCGTGTAACGCAAAAACTTAGAGAACTTCCTCCTTTAGTATTTGCAGGTGAAGTTCGTACATTAAAAAAACAATTTTCACAAGTGGTTGAAGGTAAGGCCTTTTTACTTCAAGGTGGAGATTGTGCTGAAAGCTTTTCAGAGTTTAAGGCCGATAATATTCGTGATACCTTTAAAGCAATGATGCAAATGGCAGTGGTAATGACCTTTGCTGGTTCATCTCCTGTTGTTAAAGTAGGTCGTATGGGTGGACAATTTGCTAAACCACGTTCATCAGATTTTGAAACTATTGGTGATGTTACTCTTCCTTCTTACCGTGGTGATATTATTAATAGTGTTGAGTTCACAGAAGAATCTAGAATTCCTAATCCAGAAAAAATGGTTCAAGCCTATAATCAATCAGCTTCTACCTTAAACCTTTTACGTGCTTTTGCTAATGGTGGTCTAGCTGATTTATCTGAAGTGAACCGTTGGAACCTAGACTTTGTAAAAGATTCACCTTTAAAAGAAAAATATGAAGATATGGCAAACCGTATTCATGAATCACTTTCTTTTATGGAAGCATGCGGAGTAAGTTCTAAAACGTACAGAACATTAAGAGAAACAGATTTTTACACTTCTCATGAGGCGCTTCTTTTAGAATATGAAGAAGCCTTTACACGCAAAGACTCATTAACAGGTGATTGGTATGATACTTCAGCACATATGTTATGGATTGGTGATAGAACACGCGCTTTAGATGAGGCACATATAGAATTTATGCGTGGAATTAAAAATCCTATTGGTGTTAAAGCAGGTCCTACTATGGCTCCTGATGAACTTATTAGGCTTATAGACGCAGTTAATCCTGAAAATGAATCAGGTCGTTTAAATGTTATTGTAAGAATGGGCAAGGATAAGGTTGGTGATCATTTACCTGAACTTATTCGCGCGGTTGAACGTGAGGGTAAAAAAGTATTATGGTCATGTGACCCTATGCATGGAAATACTATTAAATCAACAACGGGATATAAAACACGCCCTGTTGAAGCAGTACTCGGTGAAATGAAAAACTTTTTTGCAGTGCATAAGTCAGAAGGTACGTATGGTGGAGGTGTTCATCTTGAAATGACTGGTAAAAATGTTACAGAATGTACGGGTGGTGCTTTTAATATTTCAGATGAAGATTTAAAGTCTCGTTACCATACTCATTGTGATCCACGTTTAAATGCAGATCAAGCACTTGAACTTGCTTTTTTAATCGCAGACTCTTTAAAAGACGCTAAACACTAAGCTTACTTTAGCCAGGAGAAAACTCCTTACACTTCTTATGTATCACAGTCTTTAACTGTGATATTTCCTAAGATTTCTTATTTAAAATATAAAAACACAAGGGTAAGCACGAACTCTATTATAGGATGGCAATACATCCCTAAAGTAACCTAGAGGTTCTGAATTGCCTTAATTAACTCATCAGGACGGTTTGAATATTGAATGGCGGAATCTTTAGAAATGACTCTTTGTCTCACATATTCAATTAATTCTTGAGTTTGCGTTACCATTCCTGTAGCTGTTTGATTTAATTGCATTTGAGAATACAGTTGATGAACCTTATCTTCACGTATAAGGTTTTTAATAGCAGGATTTGTAATCATAATTTCTTGAGCAGCCACACGACCTCCCCCTAAGCGAGGAAGTAAGGACTGAGAAATAACGGCAACTAAAGACGTTGACAATTGCGCTCGTACCTGGGGTTGTTCTTCTCCTGAGAAAACATCAATAATACGGTTAATGGTTTCAGGTGCTGAGTTGGTGTGTAAGGTTCCAAAAACCAAGTGACCTGTTTCTGCTGCAGTTAAAGCAGCCCCAACAGTTTCTTGATCACGCATTTCCCCAATGAGTATAATGTCTGGATCTTCACGCATAGCAAATTTAAGAGCAGAACCAAATGAGCGGGTGTCTGTTCCTACATTACGGTGAGAAAAAAGACATTTTTTATTATCGTGCATAAATTCCACAGGGTCTTCAACTGTAATAATATGCTTGTTTTCGGTTTCATTTATCTCATTAAGCATTGCAGCTAAAGTGGTAGATTTACCTGAACCAGTTGGTCCGGTTACAAGAATCAATCCTTTTTCTCTTCGAATTAGATCTTTAAAGATAGGCTTTGCTTTAAGTTGATCAAGCGAGGGAATTTCAATAGGAATAATACGAAAGGCACAAGCAATATCACCCATGGTACGGTAATAATTTGCACGAAAACGACCAATATCAGGAAGAACGATAGCAAAATCAAGCTCAAGTGCTTCTTCGAACTCTTTCTTTTGTTTGTCTGTTAATAAAGAGTACGCCATCTCTTCAATAGTTGTTCCATCCATCACAGGCAAGTTAAGTGAAACAAGCTTTCCATCAATACGAATTTGAGGTTCTGAACGTGCAACAAGGTGGAGGTCAGATGCCTTATAGGCAACAACAGATTTTAAAAGTTTACGAATATCTAAACTCATAGCAATCCTTAAAGTAGTTAATAGTTTTTTAACTTTTTATAATAGTTCTTTTTTATAAATATCTTCGTTAAAGGCACAAAGAACTTTATTAGCGCTATATTCTATCACAGGTCTTTTAATTAACATGTTTTCTTTGGCTAACCACTGAAGTTTTTGTTCATCATTAAGGTCTAGTTCTTTGAGTTTTAACGTTCTATAGGTAGTTCCACGGGTGTTGAAGAGTTGTTTCATTTCTACACTCTTTAACCAAGAACTGATTTTTTTTAAGGGTACAGAGTCCGTTTTGAAGTCGTGAAGGGTGTAAGGTATTTCATTGCTTTTTAAAAACTTAATAGCTTTTTTAACACTATCACAGTTTTTAATGCCGTATACATGAACCATAATTTATTCGATTATTTTTGGAACAATGAAAAAGTTATCTTCACTATGAGGAGCATTTTTCAAGATAGATTGCGAAATGTTTTTAGATGAATTTGGTATGTCTTCACGTAATTGAGTGCCTTTATCTGTCATAGCAAAGGTGGGGTCCATATTTGTTGTGTCTAATTCGGATAAGTTATCAACAAAAGAAACAATTTCACTAAGTTGAGAGATTATTTCTTCTCGCTTATCCTCAGCAATTTCAAGATACGATAGTTTTTCTAATTTTGTTAATAATGCGTCATCAATGTGCAAATTTTTTCCTTGATGGATAAATATGGAAGAGATTGTAACAAAAACATACTGATTAACTTCTGTTATAAGGAAAACAGAGGCCCCTTTTAGCTTAAATAAGATAATATAACGCACTTTAATAATAATTCAGGAGCCTGCGTGAGCTTAAAAGAAAATATAGATATGGTAAAAGAAGAGTTGAATCAAGAAGAAAAACTTTTTGAATCTGCTGTTAAAACAGAACGTTTTGTGAAAAAATACAAAACACCTTTAGTAAGTACACTAGTAGCCGTGGTTCTTGTCCTTGTTGGAAAAAGTGCCTACGATATGAATGTTCAAAATTCTATCACTTCTTCTAATGAGGCGTATTTAACCTTGCTTGAGTCTGCTGAAGACACAAGTGCGGCTAAAATCTTAAAAGAAAACAATCGTGCCTTATATGATGGATGGCAATTACAAGTTGCCTTAAAGGCAAAGATGAGACCAAATTAGCACGTCTTGTAAATTCATCTTCATCGGTTGTTTCTGACCTTGCTCGTTACGAATTAGCTACGTTAAAAAAGGATAAGGCTGCATTAAATACGTATTCTCTTTCTCAAGACGCAGTTTTAAAAGACTTAGCTATTTTAAATGAAGCAGTCTTGTTAATTCAAGAAGGTAAGACAGAGGAAGCTCAAGCTCGTTTAAAGCTTATTGATGAGAAGTCTAACTTACATAAAATGGTAGTGATGCTACAGCATTATGGTGTAAAGTAAATGGCTAAGACCTCGTTTTTAGTTCTTCTTTTATCCCTTGTTTTTTTAGGATGTAGTTCTAAAGAATATTATGAACCAAAAGAGATAAAAGACTCTATAGCCATTTCAGGTCATTTGAAAAGTAATATTATCGAGTTAAATGGTGAAAATGCCACCTTAGAAGATGGAAGAATCTTAACAAAAAAAGGTTTGGACTTAAGTCGTTTCCCACAAGGATACAGATTTGTATATAAAAATGATATATGGGCCTTAGGATTAAAAACAGGAGGTACTGTTTTTGCTATTAAGGGTGAAAATGAAAGTATAAGCTTTAAACTTCCAAAAACAATAGCAACCTTAGCCCTTAAAGACGATCTTTTAGCCGTTGTTTTCGCGGATAATGAACTTGCCTTATATGAATTTAGCACACAAACCTTACTCTTTAAAGAACCTGCTTCTGAATCCATTGTGGTTGATATGCGTATCGCTAGTCCTAGGTTTTTAAATGACTTAGTACTTTTTCCTACCTTAGATGGAAGAATAGTCATTATTAACGCACCTGAAAAAGAATTGGTACGAACAATAATTGTAAGTTCGGAGCAGTATTTTAATAATATTATTTATTTTAATGTTGTTAATGATGTACTTTACGCTGCAACTCCCTCCAAGGTATACACCCTAGGTGAAAAAGAAGCTAGAGTATCATTAGAAGCAAGAAATATGTTGGTCAACGAAAAAGGGGTATGGGTAGCTACGAAGCAGGGTGAAATAATCGCCTTAGATCACGCCCTACAAGTTATCAAAAAACAGAAATTTCCTTTTGCCCACTTCTTAGGGATTGTAGCTACAGATGAAGCGGTATATGTGGCAGAAAAAGAAGAATATATCATTTCTTTAAAACACGATCTTTCCTCTTATGAAGTACATGAGACTTCTTTAGAAGAAGGCTTTTTCTACAGTTCAAATACAGGATTTTATTTTGGTGATGTTTATATCGAATTGAAATAAGCTTTGTCTGATGTTCTTGAAGCCTTTATAGAATATATAACTATAATAAAGGCTTTAAGCAAGGCAAGCATTGATGCTTATAGGAATGACTTACATTTAATTGAGAGCCATTATAAATCTTCCTTACTACAACTAGATGAAATAAAAATATTTAAATATCTTGCCCAATTTGAAAACAAACGAACCCTCAATAGAAAACTTTCATCTTTAAATGCCTTTTATGATTTTTGTCATAAAGAATTTGATACACCTAGTGAAGATAAACTGTCTTATAAATTTTCTAAAGTTCCCTCAATCTTACCTAAATATTTATCTTTTGATAGTATTGTCTCTTCTTTAAATTCTATAGATAAAAGTACATGGCTAGGGCGTAGAGACTACGCATTATTACTTTTTTTATATGCTACGGGACTAAGAATTAGTGAATGTCTAAGTATTGAACATGGGGATTTTCAAGGGGAGCAAGAGTTTCAGGAGCAATGGCTAAGGGTTCGTCATACTAAAGGCGATAAAGAGAGGATGATTCCTGTTGCTAAAGAGGCACTTCGAGCGATTAAAGCTTATGAAAGTGAATGTCCTTTTGAGTCGTCCTCTTTATGGTTAAATTACAAAGGAAAGCCCTTGAGCCGGATTTCTGCATATAAAATAAGTAAAAAGTACTTAAATGTATCGCCTCATGTATTACGTCATTCTTACGCGACGGCACTAATTATTGGAGGGGCAGACCTTCGTGTTGTACAAGAACTTTTAGGACACGCTTCTTTACTCACTACACAGGTATATACACATATTCAAAAACAAAACTTACAAGATACCGTGCAAAACCATCACCCTATGGCGCATTAGAGGTCTTCTTCTGATTCTCGTGTTTCGTCTAACTCTGGTATCTTTTCTTTAATGATTTCAACCGTAACAAAACGAGAATAGGTAGGTTTTACTATAGAAATAGGATATTCAATTTGATTATTGATCATCTCTTGTGGAAACTCTCTACGTGCCGAAGTAATAAGATGATAAAAATAATCAGCTCCAATAGTGGTTGCATAATTTATCCAGTCATAAACGATGTTATTATGAAGTAAAGAATTTGATTCAATCATGACATTATTATGATAATTAATAGAGTTTGCAATAAGCATCTTTTCTCTGTCTTTAGCTTGAGTAAGTAGTAACAATTCAGGGTTATAATTGATTTGAGTTGAAAGTACATTAGATACATTTACATCATATAAGGTAAGTTGAGACATAACCATAGCACTTTTAACAACAGGTGTATTTAATAAAAAAGACCCTTCTTGTATTTTAGAATTTCCATCTAAGCGTCCTTGCAAATTGGAAGTGCGTTTAGCAATAGGAAAACTGTAAAAACGTGGATATTTTGCATAGGTAAGGTTTAAATCATCAAGCTCATCTTGGCTTAACTCTTCTCCCTCTTCATCTTTAAAGGGGATTCTATTTTGAGTGATATTGGCATCAAAAGCATAAAGGTATTCTTCTTTAGTAATAGAGGTAAGCTTCTTACCTAGGGCATTTTGATCATAAAATACGGTTAAAGGAGTACTTGCATAGGGCATCAAACTTTCAAGTTGCTTTTTATAATTAATACCTCCATAATATGAATATTTTGTAGTGATATTCATATCGTCTTTATTAATAGTTGGAAAATATATATGCATATTACGCTCAAGAGAAGTAACATTATGGGCACCTACAAGGGTTAAAGGAGCTATGACATAATGAAAATCATCATCTTCAATCTTTTGTAAAACCTTTTGTAAATCTTCTATGCTTTCGGATTCTACATGGTAGGTTCGTAATTCAAACTGTTGATTCTTAGTTAGATAGTAGGCGAAGGCCGCATTAGTTGTAGAATAAGCGTATCTTCCTATAACACGGTAAGGAAGAAGCATAGCTACCTTGAGCTCGGTATATTGTCTCATTCTTTCGACATTAAAAAGAGATGTTTTAATTAAGAGAATGTCATTTAATACAGGATCACTGAGTTTGTCCTTGGCGTGGGCTAAAAAGCTAAAAAAACGTTCTTCTTTTAAAAATTGGTATAAACATGTGTTATTACAATCATAAGTGTCTGTATTTAAGACATAGGTCTTAGGTAAGGGGATAGATGAAACTAAAAAGCTTTGCGCTTGTAAGCTTAGCAGACCAAGGCTCAGTAGAAAAATATATTTCATTTATAAAAGTCCTTTAATATTCATTAAATCATCCATAGTGCATTTTTTTAGCGATGGGTTTCTTAGTAGATGAGAAGGATGATACAGAGGGATAAGTGTTCTACCTTCATAAGGTATCTTTTGACCTCGAATCTTCTCGAAATTATTTTCATCTTTAATAAGGCTATTATAGGCAAGTTCTCCTAATGTAACGATAATATCTGGATTGACAAGTTCTATTTGTTTAAATAAATAAGGTTTACATGAAGAAAGTTCCGAATCTAAGACAATATGATTATGAGACGGTCTGCATTTTAAACTATGAGTAAGATAAATATCTTCAAGTTTAAGCTTTAAAACCTGTGTAATCATTTTTTCAAAAGAAGAACCCGACCTTCCTGCAAAACTATCTCCACTTTCATCTTCAACCATAGAAGGGGAACTGTCAATAAACATAAGCTTAGCATTAATATTTCCAAAACCAGTTAATACTCTTTGCCTATGTTTACTCAAATCACATAAATGACATTGGGCCATTTGAGAGTGCAGAGTATTTAAGTCTGTGGGAAGACTTAAATCAAAAGACTGTCGTTCTTCATTGACACTTAGCGGATCCATAAATGAAAAACCAAGGGCTTTATCGCGGTATAAAGATTTTAGTAAAACAAGATTTTGATATGACTTCAAATATATCCCTAAATGGTGTAATATGACTTATGATTTAAAATATCAGTTTATCTAATTGGGAGTTAAATGTTAATTATGCAAAGGAGCTATTAGCTAATGTCACACTAAAAACACTTTATTCACACACTCTTCATTTTTACTTTGTAAAATCAGATTAAAGGATTAACATGAAATGTTTTATTTGTGAAATTATAAAAGACATTATGGCAGATAAGAAGTCTGTAAAATTTGAATATAAAACTCAAAATTAAAGAGTCTTTTTTTGAAAAAAAAATTATAAATTTTTTATATTTTAAAAGAAGAAGGATGCAACCTAGGATATAAACCCTAAGTTACGAAGAAAAGACAGACTAAGAAACAGCTACTTCTACTTCAGTACCTTCCCAAATACCGTGTTTAGTACAGTAGCCTTGAGCACTAAGCTTAAGTTTCTTACCAGTAGGAATAATTGTGAAAGTAGTTGTGTTATGTGCTTTAACGTTACCAAGAGTACCTGGAACATAAGAAGCTTTTGCTAATAAAGTATCACCGTTAAAAAGTGAAACACTTTCAATGTAGTGATCAAAATCATCTGGATGAGTGTATTCGTTACCCATTTTAACAGTTACTTCAAATGGCTCACCAGCAGTTGCTGTATCTGCACAGTGAATAAATGGAGAGTGACGGTCAATTAAATCTTTTTTAGCTTCACGCTCAACGTTGTCGATGTTTTCATATTTGTTAATCTTTGGCATATTATGCTCCTGTTTGAAATTATGTCGCATTGTATCCTTAGAAATATTTAATTAAACATAAATTTTTTAGGTTAATTGTGAATTCATATTACTTTAAAGAGAACCTTGTTTTATTTTAAGGTTTGATGCTTTATTTGTTAAAACCTTAAGTTTTCCTTCCTTACTTACCTATAGGGCATCTCTAAAAACTCTATATTCACTCAGAGGTCTTTTGAAATGTAAGGTTGTGCATGTATTTTCTTGAGTCATAGCCGTAGCTCTGGCGATGGAAAAACATGTGCAAGATTGCGTTTCAAAATACCTCCCAAAGGGTGATACAAGAAATTCACTCTTAATCGTTGAATGTGATTGAAGCTATCAATATTACACCACTAACTAAACAGTCAAATAAATAATGGTTTTATTTGACTGTTTAGTTAGTGGCGTAATAGCTCCTTCACGCATCCTCCTC
>NZ_JAEMVE010000147.1 GCF_029216045.1 Sulfurimonas sp. MAG313
CACCCTTCTTCCAAATAAAAACTTTAAGAGCACCTCAAAAGACCTCCCAAAGGGTGATACAAGAAATTCACTCTTAATCGTTGAATGTGATTGAAGCTATTTATAGCTCCTTCACACATCCGCCTCATAATAGCAAACTTTTTGTATCGCTGAGTGAGTATAGGGTTTTTAGAGGTGCCCTTTACTAGAGTTTTTGGAGATAAGGTTTCTTTCTCAGGTCCTTTTTTATGGGGTTGTTGCTCTTATCGCCTTAATCATTGCTATTTTAGTAGCTGAGTTTGCGATTGCAAAAATTTATCGTAGTTTAAAAGTTGAAGTCTAAGGAAAAGAAATGAACGAAGCATTGAACCGTCAAAACATTGTAAGTATTGCTATAGAAATAGCTATTAAATTAAGTATATTAGCGGTGATTTTAGTATATACCTTTGATATTATTCGTCCTTTTTTTATTCCTGTAGTGTGGGCTATTATTATAGCCGTGTCTCTTTCTCCTCTTATTAACTCTTTAGAAAAGCGTTTTATAGGTAAGCGTAAACTTATCTTAACGGTGTTAAGTCTTAGTGTTATTTTGAGTTTATTAGTCCCTACATATTATTTATCTGCTTCTGCTGTTGAATCAGGACAAGACCTTCTCAGTCAGTTTAAAGAAGGATCTTTAACGGTTCCTCCTGCTCCGATTTCTGTAAAAGAGTGGCCCTTAGTAGGAACGAAACTGTATACACTGTGGGACTCACTCGCAACAAATTTAGAGTCTTTTGTTCAACTACATCAAGACAAGTTAAAAGACTTCGCGACAAAAGGCTTTGGTATTATTGGAAGTGGGGTGGGGACTATTTTTCAGTTTATTATTTCTATGATTATTGCCGCTGTACTTTTAGCTAAAAGTGAGGGAAGTGTTAAAATCTATCATGCTATTTCTAAGCGTCTTATTGGTGAAAAAGGAGTGGAATGGGCGGAGCTTTCTGCCTTGACGGTTCGCTCTGTTGTCCAAGGTGTTTTAGGCATTGCACTTATTCAAGCAACCTTGTCACTTATTGGTTTACTCCTAATTGGGATGCCTTTTGCTCCTGCTATTGCCTTTGTGGTACTATTTCTAGCTATCATTCAATTGCCTCCTATTTTAATTTTAGGTCCTGTTGCAGCGTATATCTTTACAATTACAAACACAACACCAGCGGTTATATTTGCTGTATACGCCTTTGCTGTAAGTATGAGTGATGCCTTCTTGAAACCAATTTTATTAGGAAGAGGGGTAGATATTCCAATGCTTGTTATCTTAATTGGAGCTATTGGTGGAATGATCGCTTCGGGAATTATAGGTCTATTTGTAGGTGCAGTTGTTTTAGCTCTTGCGTATAAGCTTTTTTCTACATGGATAGAAGAAGAACTTCATGATGAGTTAATAAAAGACTAATCTTGAGTGAAGATGTACAGAGCAAAGGAATATTTGAAGTATCAGATAAATTCAAGTTTGCTGTAAAAACATCTTTAAGCATGGTTTTGGCCTTTATTATTCCTTTTTATCTGGGATGGACTCAAGCAAGTACAGCGGCTACAACGGTTATGCTTATTGCGGCTACGGGAAGTGTAAGAGATTCTATATATAAGGGGATTTTGCGTCTTCTTGGAACTATTATAGGGGCAGTTATTGGTCTTAGTCTTATTGCACTTTTTCCTCAAGACAGACTTCTTTATCTTTTCAGTATGTCTCTTGTTATTTCTTTAATTGTCTACTTGTATTATGCTTATCAAGGGTAACGGCAATTTTACTAAACAAGATGAAACTTTCACGATTTATGTTTCATCCACCATCGGCTTATTTGGCAATAATGGTGATTTATTTGACTGTTTAGTTAGTGGCGTAATAACAATCCTTGGACAGGAGATGGTCAGGTTCGAGCTCAGGTAGTTCAGATTGCTTCACGTGTTTCAGGTCCTGTAGTAGCTATTCATATTAAAGACAACCAAGAAGTACAAAAAGGGGATCTTCTTTTTGAAATTGATCCTTCTTTATTTCAGGTAAAAGTAGATCAAGCTAAGGCCAATTTTAAACGTGACCGCTCCGCATCACGAGGTAATAAAATAGAGTACAAACGCATGCAGAAAATATCCGCACGTGATAGAGGCGCCGTTTCACAAAAAGAGTTGACCCGTACGGAAATAAATTATTATAAATTTTTGTCGAGTATAGATGCAAGTAAGGAAAGTCTCAAGGCGGCAAAACTTGACTTAAAATTTACAAAAATTTATGCCTCAGTTGATGGCTATGTTTCAAACATAAACTTTCAAATTGGCTCTCAAGCCGTGGCTAACCAAGCCATCTTAGCTCTTGTGGATGTAAACAGTTTTTGGGTCTTTGGATATTTTAGAGAAAGTGAGATAGAACATATTGAAGTAGGAGCCGATGCTATTGTTACTCTTATGGCCTATGAAGACCAAGCTTTACATGGCAAGGTTGAATCTATAGCTTGGGGTATTTCTCATTCTGATGGAAATCCAGGAGCTAATCTTCTTCCTAGTATTAAACCCGTATTTCAATGGATACGATTGGCTCAAAGAATTCCTGTGCGAATAAAATTAGACGAGCTTCCTAAGGGAATAGAACTGCGTTTTGGATTGACTGCTTCAGTATTGGTGAAACAGTCTAAGGACTAAGCGAAAGTTAACTTCTTCCTTGTGTTTGCTAAGAATCTGAAACGTAAACTTGCATAATCTCACATTCCAAAACACTTCCGGATATGTGGCTATAAGGGATGCTCTTATACTTCACATTTATCCTTTGTTCACGTACTAACTCTTTAAGTAAAGTTCTTTTAAATATATCTTTATGTTACAATCAAATAATATTATTATAGTACGAGGTAAAGTTATGAACATAAGAAGCATTAAATTTAAATTGATAGCGTTGATGGCAATATCTTTATTAGTAATGGCCGTTAGTATAGTTGCAATTTCGCTTTCTAAAGCCTCTACGGCATTGATACAAAGTAATATGGCTGTACTTGACGCGGTCAAAGAATCAAAAAAAGATCATGTAGTCGATTTTTTAACTTCACTTAAATTAGTACTTTTATCTAAATCAACAGACGCGGCTACTGTGGAAACAATGTGGTCACTTGAAGACAGCTTTTTAGAACTTGAAGATGAAACGGTTTTTGACATCGATGCAATAAAAAAGGAACTGATACAACATTATAATAATGAGTACTTAAATAAAGTTAATTATAAGATGAAAGCCTCTCCTCAAAGACGTCAGACACAAGACTATCTCCCTCGTAGTGTAAGTGGCCAAATTGCACAATACCTTTATATTGTGGATAATGAACACCCTGTAGGTGAAAAGTATAAATTAAATATTAATAAAAACAAGATGGTAGAGTATTCAAAAAATCATATTGAAATTCATTCGGCTTATGTGAAGCTTTTACAGAACTTTGGCTTGTATGATGTTTTTTTTAGTGAATAAAGAAGGCACTATTGTTTATTCTGTATCTAAGGATAAAGAATATGGAACAAACTTAATTAATGGCCCTTATAAAGATACTGGTTTGTCTGATGTGTACGCTATAGCGAGTAAATTAAAATCTGGGGAATTAGCATTTTCGGATTATAAACCTTATGAACCTTCTTATAATGACCCTTCTATGTTTATCGCCTCACCCTTAGTATATCAGGGTGATTTTGAAGGGGTTGTAGTTTTTCAACTTCCTCGAAAAAAGATTAATGATGTGATGAGTTTTGGTGGAAATTATGAAAAAGCAGGTTTAGGTAAAACGGGTACGGCTAACCTTGTGTGTGAAATTGGTTGTATGAAAAATGATAGTCGATTCTTAAATGAGATAGAAGACCCCGAGGTTAAAGCTTCAGGAACAACCGTAACAGTTATGAATGTAAAATCTGCTTCAACTGAAGCAATCAAAGAAGGTAAAACAGGTTCATGGATTATTGAAAACTATAAGGGTGTTAGAGTGCTAAGTTCTTATATTCCTATAAAGATTTATGGGCAAAATTGGGGGATGGTGGTTGAAATTGAAGAAGCAGAAGTACTCACAAGTATACATGAAATTAGAAACATTGTTTTAGCTATATCTTTTGGGATTTTTGTTGTTTTGTTATTGATTAGCATTTATCTTGTTCAAACCTTAGTGATTGCAAAGTTAGCTACCTTACAATCTGCTGCTTATGACCTTGCAAAGGGAGAGGGTGATTTAACTCAAAGAGTGGATGTACCTAAGGGAGATGAGATTTATGAGGTTGCTGAAAACATTAATGCCTTTATAGAAAAAGTACGTGTCACGGTATCTGAAGCAAAAAGCTCTTCATCTCAAAATACAAAAATTGCGCAAACCCTTTCAGATACGTCTTTAATTATTCGAACCAAGACAGAAGAAGAAGCCACTATTGTGACAAATGTTTCAAGAGAAGGCCTAGACTTACAAAATGTGTTAACGGTTTCTATTGAACAAGCGAAACAAACTAAAGAAAACATTGATTCTGCTGGCACGGTTCTTAAAGGGGCAAATGAGCAGATTATTACTCTAGCTAATGAAGTTCAAGTTCGCGCGAGAGAAGAAGTTGAATTAGCGGCACGACTTGAACAACTAAGTTCGGATGTAACTCAGGTTAAAGAAGTTCTTACCGTCATTTCAGATATTGCAGACCAGACCAATTTATTGGCCTTAAATGCCGCTATTGAAGCCGCTAGAGCGGGTGAACATGGTAGAGGTTTTGCGGTGGTTGCTGATGAGGTTAGAAAGCTAGCAGAGCGAACTCAAAGATCTTTAGCTGAAATAAATGCAAGTATTGGTGTGATTGTTCAATCTGTAATTGACGCGAGTGAGCACATAAGTGTTAATGCTAAAGAGATTGAAAAACTATCAGAATACGCAAACTCAGCAGAATCTGAGATTAATACCTCGGTGAAATCTATTGAACGCTCTATTATTCAAGTAGATGAAACGGTTACGGGGTATATTTCAAACTCCAAAACTGTTGAATCTATGATCGCTAAGGTTGCTCAAATTGAAGAAATATCTAATGACAACAGAAAGTCCGTAGATGAAATTACAGAAGCAACGGCGCTCATGTCTAAAATGACAGGTAAGTTAAACAATATGCTTGAAGAGTACAGAACTTAATTCTGTACGTAAATGCGGAAGCGTAGATTAGGTAAACTCCATTCACCCATTGCGCTATAATATCAAAATGAAATTATTATTAACTCTTTTACTCCTACTAACGTCGCTCACAGCAAAGACACTTCATCTTACAACCTCCAGTAACCCAGCTAGACTTAATCCTCTTTTAGCAACCGATTCTGCTAGTTCTGAGATTGTGGGCTTTATCTTTAATGCCTTACTTAAGTACGATAAAACAGGAAAAAATATCATTGGAGACTTAGCAAAATCTTATGAATTTTTAGATGATGTAACCTTGATTTTTCATCTGCGTCCTGATGTCTTATGGCATGATGGAAAAAAGTTTAGTGCGGATGATGTGGTGTTTACCTTTGACTTGATTCATTCACCTAAGGTAGTCACTCCTTATACCTCTACCTTTAGGATGGTGAAATCTGTAGTCGCTTTAGATCCCCTTACGGTAAAGGTTGTATATAAAAAACCATATTTTAAGGCATTAGAAACGTGGATGATGCAAGTCGTTCCTAAGCATATCTTAGAGCATGAAGAAAATATTATGGGTTCAAGTTTTAATAAAAAACCTATAGGCACAGGCCCTTATAAACTTACTAAATTAGAGTTTTCAAAAAATATAGAACTGACGGCATATGAAGACTATTTTGAACATAAACCTTTTATAGAGAAAATATCTTTTCATGTGATTTCTGATCCAAGTACACGATTTTTAATGTTACGCTCAAAGCAGATAGATATAGGGTCTTTAGAACCTATGCAGTTAGAACGACAGGTAAAGAAAGAGTTTTTTGAGTATTATCAAAAGATTGAGAAAATATCGCATTCGTATACGTATCTAGGATTTAACCTAAGACTTAAAAAATTTCAAGACGAACGAGTACGACAGGCCTTGTCTTTAGCGGTTAACAGAGACGAACTTGTGGATATTTTATATTTAGGACATGCCCAAGTATGTACAGGGCCTTTTTTACCAGGAGGACCTTCTTTTAATGAGAAGGTACATGCTCCAAGTCTTGACTTATTGAAGGCAAAAGCCTTATTAAAAGAAGCAGGATATGATGAAAATAATCCTTTAGATTTTGAAATTTCAACCTCCAACTCATCAGAGGTACGACCTTACGCCGCGCAAATTATCCAACATCAATTAGCAAAAATTGGGGTGAACGTAAGACTACGTGTGATGGAATGGCAGGCCTTTTTAAATATGGTAGTCTTTCCAAGAGAGTTTGATACGGTTTTACTTGGGTGGTCTCTTTCTTTAAGTCCTGATCCTTATTCTTTATGGCATTCAGATAATGATAAGCCCGGTGCCTTTAACTTTATAGGCTATAAAAATGATAAGGTTGATGCCTTAATTACTAAGGCTGAGGGCATAATAGATAGAGAAGCACTCTCCACCGTGCAAAAAGAAATTTTTAAAACCATAGTAGAAGATAATGCGTATTTATTTTTATATATCCCAAACAGCATTAGTGTCATTAATAAAAACATTCATCCCATAGAGCCAACTATAAATGGTTTTTGGCACAATCAGATAGAGTGGAAAATCACGCAATAATCACTAACTTTAAACCTAAGGAAGCCGCATGAAACCTCTTATCATACTTTTTGACTTAGACGGAACCCTAATTGATTCAACGGAAGCTATACTTGAAGGCTTTCATCATAGTTTTGATGTTTATAAGCTTCCTCATCCAAAAGATGATGAGATAAAAGCACTTATTGGACATCCCTTAGATCATATGTACTCATCTTTACATGTTAAAGAAGACTTAGTTTGGGATATGGTTAAGACGTATAAAACTTATTATCAAAGTATTTATAAAGAAAAAACTGTCTTATTAGATTGCGCAATTGAAGCTATTAATGAGGCTTCAAAAATTGCACGTTTAGGCATAGTTACAACTAAAAACAGGAAGCTTTTCAAAAGACCTTATGACGCACTTTGGAGTTATGGATGTGTTTGAGGTTTTAATAGGTAGAGAAAATGTGCAGGAGCCAAAGCCTCACGCTGAACCTATCTTAAAAGCATTAGAACAGATGAACGTAGGATTAGAAGAAGTATGGATGATAGGCGATACCCGTTTAGACATAGCCTCTGCTCAAAATGCAGGAGTTAAGAGTATAGCGGTTCTCTCAGGGTATGACACAAAAGAAGAACTCTTAAGCTTGACGGAGTTCATTGTTGATAATGCCTTAGACGCGATAAGATTTATAAGCAAGCAGGTATAAAAGAGTAGTGTTTAAGTTCTATGTGTGCTCTGACTTATTTACTTATATGAGGCTGA
>NZ_JAEMVE010000148.1 GCF_029216045.1 Sulfurimonas sp. MAG313
GATTGAAGAATTGATTCGTAAGATTGATCATTTTCAAGATTATGAGCAATTAAAACGTCAAAATGCAACCTTTCAAAAGTACATAGATCATTCTTTTTCTTCCGTGAATGTAGAATGTGAGTATGAAAAATCAGATCTTCCTATTTTTGTTTTCTCAAATTATCAAAAATATGCAGATGCCTTTGCCTTTAAACTACTGAAGAGATGTTCAGCACCATTAAATTTCATCTCACTAGCTAATATTCGCACCTTAGATGACATTGCTAATCTTAATCCAGAGAAGCTAACTAATATTACAGACTTCCAAGCCTTAAAAAAGACCGATAAAGAACCTTTTTTAGAATTAATCTCAGGTAAAAGCGTCATTGTATCAAGCACAGATGTAATCGAAGAAGTACCTTTTAAAACGGTTGAAATCAAAAGCGATAATAAGGTCATAGAACAAGGGGATATTCTTCCTATTGAAGACTATGTAAAATATATTGTTTTAAACTATCAGCATAAATTCCCAGATACGGAATTATCCAAAAAACTAGGTATCTCTAGAAAAAGCCTATGGGAAAAGAGAAAAAAATATGGAATTATCAAAAAGAAATAAAGAACTACATTTAGACCAAGAAGCAGCCTCTGCTCTTTGTTTACTAAACGCAGGCCTACTTAGTCCTGTAAATTCCTTAATGACCAAGACTGAAACTATTTCAGTTATAAAGACAGGTCTTGTTAATGGAAAAACATTTCCCTTCCCTTTTATACTCTCACCTGGTGGAAAAACTAATGAAACTGTTTTGAGTTCTTCTATAAAAGGAGAGAGACTAGACCTTATAGTTGATAAAGAAGTATATGGACATATAATAGTTGACGAAATCTTTGAAATCAACCCAAAAGAACGAGTTCGCCAAATTTATGGAACAGATGATTTAAGCCATCCGGGTGTGAAAAAAACTTATGAGCGTATAGGTAAGTTTGCAATTTGTGGAAAATTTGAGGTTTTTAACAGCACCTTAGATGTGAATAAAGAACTTATAAATGAGGCTAAGATAAGAGTGGGTGCTAGGCATACAACAGCTATGATGATGGCGGCTAACCCCTTGCACCGAGCACATGAGCGTTTAATACGACAGACCTTAGATAAAACAGATCTTATCGTTATCTTTTTGCTAAAGCCTTATCACGATAACGACCTAATTTATGAGACGAGAAAAGAAACCTTAGATTATTTTATTACTAATTTCTTACCAAAAAACCGTGTTGTTATTATTCCTTTAGAGCATTCTTATATCTTCGCAGGATATAACGAAGTTTTAATTGACGCTATTGTGGCTCAAAATTATGGGTGTAATTGTTTAATGATAGGACAAAATCATGCAGGCGTTGGAATGTATTATGATCAAAATGCCCATAAATCTATTGTAGATAGGCTCATTGGCACTAATATAGAAATAATCATTGCAGCAGAATATGTTTATTGTAATGAGTGTAAAACCCTTGTTTCTACCAACACCTGTCCCCATGGACAACATCATCATATTTCTTACCATTCTGAATCTATCTTAGAGCTTCTAAAAATCGGTCTTTTACCCCCTGCTGTGTTAATGAGAAAAGAAATATCTGCTTTAATCCTCGCAAAGCTTTTTACAGATCGCTTTAAGAACTTAGAAAAGCTGTATTACGATATATTACCTATAGCAGGTCTTCTTGAAGAACATAATGAGCAAGATTTTTATATAGAACTTATGAAGCTTTATCAAACCACATCACTTACATAAAATAGCAAGTAAGCACACGGGGATATAAGGTTACTATTTCAAACGAAGCGAGAAAATTAATGCTGTATCCCCTTAAACAGAAGTGCAGCGAACTTTAGACAACACTCAATTGCCATTAAAAGGAAAAAAATGAATTGGTTCTTACTTACCGTTGGATACAGCGGAACATCGCCTAAGGCACCTGGAACCGTTGGTTCTGCTCTTTCACTACTGTTAGCACTACCCATACTCGTGTACTTTGATACAACTACACTTTTTTTTTAGCGGCTGTTTTAGCCACAGTTGCTGGATATAAACTTGTTAATGATTATGAAGCACAAGGGGGTATTCATGATAACAAGCATATTGTTATTGATGAATTAGCGGGTATGTGGATTGCTATGTCTATAGCCGGAACTGTTTTTATAAACGAAGCTCAGACCTCATTTTCCATTCCAATAGAAGCCTTTAGTAATCCTACGGAGCATTGGACCTTATGGTTAGCTATGGCACTTAGCTTTGCAAGCTTTAGATACTTTGATATAGCCAAGCCTTCCATCATTGGACGCATAGATAAAAATACTAAGGGTGGCCTAGGGGTGATGGGAGATGATGTCGTGGCGGGTGTTGCTGCTGGAATTTCAACGGCCCTTATTATGAAGTTATTATTTATGTATCTTGGAAATGCATAATGGCACGTAGATCAAATACACGAAAAAATTCAAATCAAAATCCAAATTCTAACTCCGCTAAGGCAAGAAATCAACATAAACAAAGCTCATCAAAGGCTAAGTCAGTAAATGTTGAAATTTACACTGCTACATTTTGTCCTCATTGTCAAGACGCAAAAATGTATATGCAAGTAAATAAGATAAAATTCATTGAACATAACCTTGAACGAAGTAAGGGTGCAGAGAAAAAGTTTTTAGGCTTAGGTGGGAAGAAAATTCCTCTTCTAGTAGTTAAGGGTAAAATACTTCGTTCATGGAACCAAGAGGCCTTTATAAAAGCTTATAAGAGCTAACTATCACGCAATAAATACTGCAATTAGCCACTCTCCCCTTAAAAAGAAGCCTTTAGTCTGTTTTAAAGGTCTTTATACGCATGTTTAGTTCATTAGTAATTCTGCTCAGTTCTTCAGAAGAAAGTGTCACATCACTCACATCATCCGCATTGGCTCGCGCACCATCTTGACTTTGAGTTACTTGTTCTAATATATTGCTAATCTTACTCTCAATGTTCGTAGATGTTTGTAAAGAATTTGCTGCCATATCACCGGCATCACTAATAACAGCTTTAACCGTTGCAAGTTTTGCCTCTATCTTTTCAGTAACAACATTGAATTTATTAAATTCTTGTGCGTTAGTTTCCATCTCTTCACTACTTTCTTGAATAGCTTGAACAACCACGCTTATCGTTCCATTAATCTCTGATAAAGAGTGTTGCGTTCTTTCAGCAAGCTTTCGCACTTCATCCGCAACAACTGCAAAACCACGACCATGTTCACCCGCTCTAGCTGCTTCAATAGCTGCATTTAAGGCAAGTAAGTTGGTTTGGTCTGCAATATCACTAATTACGGTTAATACTTCTTTAACTTCATCCGCATCAGAGCTAAGTTGTTTTAATTTTTCAGAAAGATTCAGTTCATTTTGAGCACCTTCTTCTAAAATAGCAGAAAGCGTATTAACCTCTTGCACCGTTTCATCTAAACTTTTATCTGCGCCAGTAATATCTTCCGCCATTTGTGTTGCTTCACTTAAAGAAGTACGTGACATATTTGATATCTCTTCACTTATATTTCTCGTTTCTATAAGAGTAGTGCATTGTAATTCAGCTCGTTCTTTAATTGTCTTAGAAGCATTATAAATATTATCAACTATCCCAACATTTTTATGAGCTAAGGTTTTAGTTTCTTTAATAATACTTTCTACCTTAGTGATAAAATCATTAATGTAATGTGAAATATCACCTAACTCATCATTTGAATTATGTACAACTCTTTTTGTTAAGTCACCTGAACTACTTGATAACTCTTCTATAAGTTGAGTAAGTCTTTTTAAGGGTGAACTAATAATCTTATGCATAACAAACATAACAACCAATAAAATCATACTATCAATACATATCATCGCAATAATTTGTATGATACTGTTAGTGAGGGCACTATCCACAATATTTTCTACTTGATTAAGTTCTTTAGCCATAATAAGATAACCAATATCTTTGTCATTAAAATCTCTAAGAACAAGTTTACTAATAAAATAGTTTGGTGTTTTGGTAAAACTTTTAAAATCTAAATCAATATTTTTTAATTCGTTAAATAAACGCATATCACTGTTCTTAACATCTTGTGATAAAACATATCCATCTATAGTCGGTGCATTTTTAAGAGATTTTGCGACACCTAGGTATTGGTCTTTTAAAAGAAAAAGTGCTGAAGCACTGTTCTCTTTTTTTGCTTCAGTAATAATAGGACTAAAGCCCAAGATAAATTCTAGACTTCCTAAATATTCATCATCTTGCAAGATAGGAGCTAGTCCTCGAAGTGTCATTCCTATACGACCAATTTCAATAGCTGCAAAAGCCTTTTGTGAGTTTTTTACTTCCGTAATAGTATGACGAAAAGAACGAAGGTCATCCCCATTTTTAGAAGGTTTCCATACTCGTAGAAAACTATGAATATCTTTAGTATGAATATGCAGTTTAATATTTTTAAGATCACTTTGATTTGCGTATTGCTGAATCAATGGTTTTGCTTCTTTAAGAGCTAAGGCTCTGTCATCATTTATAAGCGCTGATTTAAAGTTCTGGTTGTAACTCAGAGCTATAGCACTCGTTAAAGCTGTTTCAGACTTTGCTTTAATCATATTTTTAAAGTACTGTTCTAGCTTATAACTTTGCCCTGTATAGGTTTTATCTTTAATATCTTGAATATTATTATAATTAATGTAAATTACAATAAGTAAACCCACTAATAAAGAAAAGATTAGGGGCAAGTGGATTTTCATGGAAATAGACATATTATTCATTAAGTCGCCTTTTTATTTATAGTATTATCTCACTAAATGAAGGTCTCTCTATCAACTACACAAGAGCTTTAGTTAGTGATGTAATATAGTTATACTATAACCATATGCCAATAATAATTAACATATATTTATATTACAAAATTTTAATATTATATTTATATTTTAATGTATCTTCAAATAAAGTAAGCTTTGAGATCTACTGTAGGGGATGAGGAAGAAGATAAAAGGCTAAGTAGCAAAAGCTACTTAGGTTTAAAAGATATTATTCTGTAACACTTTTTAAAATAGACTCAAAATCATTTTGTGCTTTTATAAGAGCATCCTCTGAAGCTTTATCTTTAATCTTCGCAGAACTTAACCAGTTATAAACAGCTGGAAAACCTATAACTATTTTATCTTCATCTTTTTTCTTGTATACCATAGTAGTACACGGTGCAAATGCTGAAGCTTCTGGTCTAGACCTAGCAACTGTATAGATAACTTTTAGTTTACAGATAGAGTATGTATCATAAAAATCATACA
>NZ_JAEMVE010000149.1 GCF_029216045.1 Sulfurimonas sp. MAG313
ATGAAGGCAGAACGTGAAAAACGTGCCATTGAACTGACGGCAACTGCAAATAAAGAAGCAACTATTTTAGAAGCTGAGGGTGAAAGACAAAAGACTTTCTTACAAGCTGAGGCAATTGAGAGAATGGCAGATGCGTCTAAATACGAGCAAGAAAAAACAGCAGAGGGTCAGGCTAAGGGTATGTTACTTATTAATCAAGCTATGGCAACAAACCCTGAAGCTGCAGAGTTCTTATTAGCAAAAGATAGAATTTCTGCCTTTAACGAAATGGCTAAAAACGAAGCAAAAGATAAGATTATTGTTCCTTACGAGGCAACGGAGTTTATAGGTTCTCTTTCTATTTTAACCTCAATGTTGGGTAAAAATAAAGAGGTCGTATAAATGGAAGTTATTGCCTGGTATTATCTTTTAGCTGCGGGAATTATTCTCATTGGAATAGAGGCCTTATTCTTTTCATTTTTTCTTATTTGGATTGGAGTTGGTTGTTTAGCTGTTTCTGTCTTAACGTATTTTGGCTTTTTTGAAAGTGGTATCGCCCAAATTTCTACGGCCTTCGCAATAGGTCTTATCTTAGTCTTTGCGCTAAGAAAGTGGTCTATGAACATGCTCAACAAAACCCAAGATGACACCGAAGAAAAGGCACATCAAGGCGGAATTGGAACCATAGATAAGGGCATGATTAAGATGGGTGGAACCTTTTGGCAGAGTGATGATGACTTGAGTGCTTATAAAGATGGGGATAAGGTTGAGGTTGTGGATATTGTGAATAATAAGGCTGTTTTGAAATAAGACTTGTGTTATAATGACAGAATACTGTCATTAAGGACAACAAATGCAAGCTGTAAACTATACTTCGGCAAGAAACAATCTAAAATCTATTATTGATGATGTATGTGACAATAATGAAGAAGTTATTGTTACGACAAAAAATGACAAAACTGTGGTGATTATCTCCCTTGATGAGTACAATCTAACGCATGCAAAATTAAAGGCAGATGTAAAAGAAGCTATCGCGGAAATAGAAAAAGGTGACTTCATAGATATAGATGAGGCTTTTGAATTAGCAAAGAAGTCGTATTGTGAAGACTGAGATTGTTTTTTCAAACAAAGCAAGTAAGAACCTAATCAAACAAGCCAAATACATTTTTGAACAAACACAAAGTATAAGTATTGCAGATAAATACCTGAATGGGATGAAGCATTTTATTATAGAAATTCTTTCAAGCTTCCCTCAGTCAGGAAGACCTTCACCTGAGATTGCAAAAGACACACGAAAGTTAGTTTATCAAGGCTATTCTATAATTTATAAGATTCAAAGTAATAAAATACAAATATTAGTAATTTATAGAGAAAACCTCCCTAAATAGGAAAATTAATGGCATTAAGCTGGAATGAAATTAAAACACGTGCAATGAACTTTTCCAAAGAATGGGAAGACGAGTCCAAAGAACACGCAAAGTCTCAAAGTTTTTGGAATGATTTTTTTAATGTTTTTGGCCTGTCTCGCAGACGAGTGGCATCTTTTGAAGAACCTGTTAAAAAGCTTGGGAACAAGGCTGGTCGTATTGACTTGTATGAAGAGTATGTTGAAGAAGAAAAGTAAACCTCAAGCTTTAGCTCAAAGGCTAAAGGCTTACTGAGTGTCATACTTGTATTATATAGAAAAAAGGAGATAAGAGTCAAATGACAGAAGATATTAAAAATAGATTTATTTCAAATAAACGACTTCAAAGTTATAATAGTTTTGATGAGTATAAAAAGAATTTGCGTATGTCTGAAAAGTATTATAGTTTACGAAACTCTATTGATTTTTATTTTACACAAAAAATATCTTCTGATTGGCTTGATAGTGATGTTTTACATAAAGATTCACAACAAAAAGTACAAGAAGCTAAAAACAAGATATTAAGGCGCAAAGAGTCGCTTACTCATGATAAGGTTTTGGCAGAACTTTCTTTTGGTTTTTGGACTTCATTGTTTAGAAAGTCTTATTCAAACCTTTTTAGAGTAAAAGATCTTCAACATATTTTTCCTAATTTGCCTTCAAAAAATGAACAACTGATAAATAGAAATATCTTAGATAAAAAATTCAATCATATAAGAAAGTTTCGTAATCGTGTGTTTCATTATGAAAGAATTTTGAATAAACCAGAGTATAAAAATATAGATAAAGAAATACAAGAACTTTTAGTGTATTTTGATATTGAAGTTTATAGGTTTGCAGAAGAATTTTTGAATGAGTAGGTTCGTAATGACAAAAAGTGATAGTCTCTGCTCTCTACTCTTAGCCCATTGTACAATGTGGTGGCACTGCCGAGAGAACTACAGCGTCCTCTTCTTGTCTTTACTTTGTAATTATAAGAGTAGCATATCAAGGTCACAATTATGAACTATTACGAAAAAGAATTAGCCGCACTAAAACGCTCAGGGCGATATAGACAGCGTCGTCTATTTGATGAAAACCTTATAGATCTTGCTTCGAATGACTACTTAGGACTCTCACATAAGAAAGAATTGATAGATGAAGCTTATAAACGAGTATCTTCTTATCAATCTCATGCTTCAAAAGCTTCGATGCTAGTAAATGGATATCATCCTATTCATGCCTCGTTTGAGAAAGCACTTTGTGAGGCTAATGGCTTTGAAGATGGGATTGTTCTTGGGTCTGGTTTTTCGGCTAATGTTGCTATGATAGAAACACTTTTGCGTAAGGGCGATGAACTTTTTATGGATGAGAAGTATCATGCTAGTGGTGTGATGGCAACTAAGCTTAATGACGCGAAGACGACGTATTTTAAACATAATGATGCTAATGAACTCGAAACTCAGTTAAAGGCTTCTACTGCCAAGCGTAAGGTTATTGCAGTTGAGGGTATTTATTCTATGGACGCAGACGTATTGAATATAGACATTATCCATTTAGCAGATAAATATGACGCGCTTCTTATCTTAGACGAGGCGCATTCTTCGGGTGTTATTGGTAACAAGTTAATGGGTATTTTGGATTATTATAATCTTCCTGTTAAAGACAACTACATTAAGATGGGAACTCTTGGTAAGGCTTATGGAAGTTTTGGGGCATATATCTTGGCTTCTTCACACATCATTGAGTATCTTATTAACCGAGCAAAGCCCATTATTTATGCCACAGCTCCTTCACTTTTTGATACGGCACTTGGGCATGTTTCTCTAGAATATATTTTGAAAAATTCAGAAAGTTTAAAAAAAGAAATCAAAGAAAATCAGCACATAATTAAAGAAGTTTTAGGTATTGAAATTAAGGGTCTAATCGTACCAATGAAAATTGGTAATAACAAAAAAGTTATGCAAATTCAAGAAAAAGTTATGAATGAAAATTATCTCATTGGAGCCATTCGGCAACCCACAGTAGATACCGCTATTATAAGGCTAATCGCCCGTCTAGGTGTAGATAAAAAAGACTTGCATACTGTTTGTAATCTTATCCAAGGTTTTCTTAGATAAAATATCTTAATGAAAATAGACAAACTCCATATCTCTTATTTAAATGAAACCCTTGTGGATATTTCTTTTGAAATCAATAAATCACTTGCCTTAGTCGGGCAAAGTGGAAGTGGTAAGAGTTTGTCTTTAAAGGCGTTACTTGGTATGTTGCCTGATAGTATGACCCTAGACTTAGATATTCAAGCACCTTTTGAGTTAGAAAATGGAAAAACAATTGCTTTTGTTCCTCAAAATCCTTTTACTGCCTTATCCCCTTTAACTAAGGTGAAAAAACAGTTTTTTGCAAGTGATGAAAAGATGCAAGAATTGTTTGAACAAGTAGGTTTGGATTTTGAACTTTGTGAACGTTTTCCTCCTGAACTTTCAGGCGGTCAGTTACAAAGAGTGATTATTGCCATGGCTCTTAGTTCTGAGCCTAAGCTCTTACTTTTAGATGAACCCACTACTGCGCTTGATCCAAAAAATCGAGATATGATTATTAAACTCTTAAAAGACTTGCAAGATAAGATGGGCTTTAAGATGTTGTTTGTAACCCATGACATGAAATCAGCATCAGACTTATGTCAAGATATATGTGTGATAAAAGACGGAAAGATGGTTGAACAAGGTTCTTTAGATAAGGTCTTGTCTCAGCCAAAAGAGGAATACACTCAGGTGCTAATTTCTTCAAATTTTTCAAATCGGGAATTTAGAATATGATACGAAGTGTCTTTAGTGCTAAGAATTTTTTTATAGCTTTTTTATTTATTGGTGTAGGACTTAGTCTTTATATAGCGTATTATTATAATCAAATTAAGTATGAGATAAACACTCTCGTAGATTATCATCCCACCTTAACCACGCAGATTTTTGATAGAAATGGCGATAAAATTGCCAATATTTTCAACAAGGAACATAGATATTTTGTTCATTTTGAAGATATCCCTCCTCAAATTATAGAAGCTTTGTTGGCCATTGAAGATACTATGTTTTTTGAGCATCCTGGGATTAATATAGACGCTATTTTAAGAGCCATTATAAAAGATGTTAAGGCTAGAAAATTTGTTGAAGGAGCTTCGACCATTACTCAGCAGTTAGTTAAAAATACTCTTTTAACACGTGAGAAAAAACTCTCTAGAAAGTTTAAAGAAGTGCTTTTTTCGCTTAAGATTGAGACTCTACTCACTAAAGAAGAAATTTTAGAAAGATATTTAAATCAAATTTATTATGGGCATGGATATTACGGAATTAAAACAGCGGCTAATGGCTATTATCATAAAGACTTGGACGATCTTTCATTAAAAGAGATTGCTGTTTTAGTGGGTCTGCCAAAGGCTCCTTCGTATTATTCACCTACACGTCATTATGAACAGGCAATGGGAAGAGGAAATCGTGTTGTTTCTCGTATGTACAGTATTGGATGGATAGATGAAAACTCTTATGAGCAGGCGCTACAAGAAACACCTGAGGTATTTAATGATACCTTAACGCAGAATAAAGCTCCTTATATAGTAGATGAAGTGATGCGTCAACTTAGGTCTGAATTTAAAGATATCAAGGGTGGGGGGTATAAGATTCATACAACCATTGATATTCGTATGCAAGAAGCAGCGCGTAAAGCCTTAAAAGAGGGCTATGACTTAAGTGTGCAAAGAGCTCAAAAGTCTGAAGATTATAATCAAACACTTATGGACAAACTTCAAGGTGCCATGGTGTCCCTTGAATCTAATACAGGAAATATTTTAGCCTTAGTCGGTGGTATAGACTATAAGGTTTCACAATACAACCGAGCGACCCAAGGAAAACGACAGCCGGGTTCTGCGTTTAAGCCCCTTATCTATCAGGTGGCGGTTGACTTGGGATACTCTGGTGCTTCTCAATTAGTAGACATTGCACGAACTTATGATTATGAGCTTGATGGGGAAGAAAAAAAAAAATGGAAGCCTAAAAATTATGGAAAAGACTATAAAGGATTTATCTCCTTACGCGAGGCCCTAGTACATTCAAGAAACCTTGCTACGATTAACCTTGTAACAGATATCGGCCTTACGACTATGAGACGAGCTCTTAGTAAATACCACATACAAGATCTTCCACCTGATTTATCCTTAGCCTTGGGTTCTATCACGGTTTCACCTTTGAATTTTTCATATTATTATACGGTGCTTTCTAATTATGGCACCCAGGTTGAGCCTATCTTAATTCGTAGTGTCGAGAACTCTTACGGCGAAGAAATCACATACGAAAATGAGTCAGAATTTCAAACGACACCCGAGCAAGCTTACATTATGATAGACGTTATGAAAGATGTGATTAAAAAGGGTTCTGGGCGTCGTGCTAAGGTATGGGGAATTGAACTTGCAGGAAAAACAGGAACCACTAACAGAGGTATTGATGCTTGGTTCTGTGGTTTTTCTCCTGACATTCAAACCGTTGTTTGGTATGGAAATGATGACAATACGCCTATGTTCAAAGGGGAGCAGGGGGGGCGAACTGCTGCTCCAGCCTTTGCCTCCTTTTATAGACAGATTTTAAAGACCCATCCTGAAATAAAACGAAAGTTCGAGATACCTGAAGAGATGATTAGTTCGTATGTGGGTAAGCAAAAAGAGTATTTTACAGAGACCTCTAAGCCCCCACGAATTCAAAATACTCAAGATGCAGATGAAGAGTTGCTTTTTTAATGTTTGAATGGATAAGTACTCTTCCTTTTTCTCAAGCTGAGCTAGGTGTTCATACCCTTGTTATTGTTATTAATCTTCTTTTATTTGCCTTTGCTAAGCCCTTAGTATCTATCTTTACTAGCAAACCTGACGATGGCTTACAACTGTCTGTTTTTAGAGTTTTGAACTTTTTCTTTTTCTTTTTTCATCTTATTGATCTTGGTCTCATTATTTTAAATCAAGATTATCAAAACTTTTTTTCAAATCTAGCATTAATGCTAGTTAGTATTTATTTTAGTGTTTTTCTTTTTTCTTTTCTTTCATTTTTGTCCAGAAAAAAGTTTGGCTTAGAAAAGAAACTTGATGAAAAAACATTATATATAGAAACGTATAACAGTCGCTTAGTCGATATAATAATTCTTGTATTTATCTCAGTCATTTCTTTATATATCATCATTGATATTTGGGATTTTGACTCCTTACTTCAGACCACGGGTATTTTTGGAATTGCAGCAGCTTTTTTAGCTCTAACCAATCAGATTTGGGCACCAGATATGTTTTATGGTTTAGTCATACTGAATTCAAAAATGCTTGAAGATGGGGATGTGATACAGTTTGGAGATAATAGTGATGAGTATATCATTAACAAGGTGACCTTTATTTATACCATTTTACTTGATGTTAGAAACAACCATAGAACGCTTATAAAAAACTCAAAACTTGTGGACCATCGTGTAGATAATCTCAGTAAAAAAGCTTCAACAGATGGACTAAGAATGAAGCTTTCTTATAAGATAGGCTATCCAAAAAAAGAAGAAATACAGGACTTTAAAAAACGTATCAATGAGATGTTTGAAGAGGTAAATAGCATAGCTCTTGCTGATGATGAGATAAAGATAAATGAAAATATTCCTTTTGAATGGTATCTACATGAAACGGGAGATTACGCCTTAGAATATAATCTGTTTTTTTACATAGATAGTCTCCCTAACACTAAGGTTACAAAAACAGTAAGAA
>NZ_JAEMVE010000150.1 GCF_029216045.1 Sulfurimonas sp. MAG313
ACAGATATTGCAAAGCGTGCTGATATCGTTGTGGGTGTTAAGTCAATCTATGAAAAAACAGGTACCTATATCAATGCTATGAGAAAGGTTCACCTTTCAACACCTCTAGTAACATCTGACCTACCTGATGACTGGGAAGTTATTAAACTTCTTGATGAGAAAATGGGTGGAGGTTTTGGCTTTAATTCATCTGAAGACATTTGGGAAGATGTACGTAAAGAGGCTCCAAATAGATTTAAGGGTGCTTCATATAAGGTACTTAGAGATAATGAAAAAGTGGGTATTTCATGGCCAATTTTAGAAGATGGAACAGGAACACCTGTACTTCACAGAGAAGACTTTAGAACACAAGATGGAATTGGTGCCTTTAGATACCATGGTTATACCCTTTCAGGAATGATAGAAGAAATCACGACCAAGTCACTTAAAGGCTACCACCTAACTACAGGTAGAATCATGGCGCATTACAATAACTCGGCGCAAACAAAATACACTGAAAAACTGATGAAAAAGCATACAGAAGATACCGTATTAGCACACCCCGATGATGCAGCAGATTTTACCTCTACAAAAGTTGTCTTAAAAACAGAATTTGGTGAAACAAATCCATTAACAGTGAAGTTCACAGATAAAGTTCAACCCAAAACACTATACACAACCTTCCACCACGCTGACTCAAAACTAAACCATATCTTTGGTGATAAGAGCGATGAGCTAATTATGACAGCAGCATTCAAATCGATTCAGGTTGAAATTGTTTGTGCATAAACACTCAAATTAGAATACAAATTAAAAGGAAAATAAAATGACAGAACAAGAAACTTTAGATGTAAAAAATGCCATTGATGGTAAGTTAAGTGATAACCTTGAAGAATTAGAAGCAATTTTAGTACTTCTTGAAATGGCTAAAAAAGCAGCTACGGATCATGGTAGATTTAAACGTGTAGATATGGCCGCAGATAAGGTTAAAGTTAAGATTAGTCGTCTTAAAGGATAGTCTATCCCCTCTTCTTTCTAGGGGCAGTTCTGCCCTTAACCTACAACCCTTCATCATATAAATTTACTGTAATACATTTTTCAATCAATTGATCTATATTTTCCAAGATAAGCTTTTTTATAATGCTCTCTTACTTTCTTTAACCGTAAAGAAACTCTCTCAACGGATTCAAACCCGATAACTCTCGGGTGCCTTCATTACAAATATATTTATCCTAAAAACCTGAAACTCGTTTTGCTCAGACAGTCAGGTTTTTTTAACGGAGAAATATATTTTTCATTCAGTTTTGCAGATGCTTCGATACAAGTAGATAAGGGAACGCATTAAGTAATTCATAAACTAAGGTTTATGTGAACCTCACCTAAAATAGGTCATGCTCTTAGTTATATTGTGCACGAATAAAACAAGTTAAGTTTTAATCCTTCATGCTTGGTAATTTGTTACGGTTAAATATTTTCAACATTTCAATTGAATTATTTTTAAAGTTAATCTCATATATTATTGTGTAACCCATATATGTCATATCTCTTACATTTGAATCATTAAAGTATCCTGATTTCACATATTTTAAAGGGTTGTTGGGAATGTCTTTGATTTGTTGTTTTAAGTTTTTATTGAAGCTTATACTTGCGGATTTCTTATCTTTTGCAATGTATTTTACTATTTCTTTTAATGCCTCTTGAAAAAGATAATGATATATTATTTTCATTTATAATTTTTCTATAAAATTATCCATATCATCCCACATATCTTCATGGTTAATCATTTGAGCTTTACCATTTTTAATATCGTTCCTAATTTCTTGAAGTTCATTTTGTCTTTCATAAAAATAAGGATCATAGTCAAGGTTTTTATCTTTCGTGATGGTTATACTTTCTTTTCGTTTGCTAATAAAGTTCAAAAACTCTTTAAAAACATTATCTTGAACCTGAACAGTTAAAGTATGCATACTAAAATCCTTTATATCATTAAAATAATTATATCAAAACTTATATGAAGTCTTCATATAAACTATAAGTTAATAAAGTTTCTTCGGAGTGAGGGAACTTGACACCTGTCAAGCTTGAAGCTGGGAAGCGAGTTTTTTTGTAAACTCCGATACGCTACTCTCGATAAAAAAGGGCAGATACATTTAGCGAATAGTTCTTACCCCAATATATATAAACTCTAAAATAAAGCACCACCACCAAAATTTAAACCTGAAGTGCAATTTTTTAGCTTTTTAAATCAAGCCACCATTCCTAGCCCATAAAAGGCTTCATTTGGCGTTAGCCAATTAAGTGCTTTTCTTGGTCTGTTATTGAGTTTATCCTCAATCATCTGAATATACTCTTGCGTTATATTTGCAAAACTCGTTCCTTTAGGAATATATTGTCTGATTAGACCATTTGTATATTCATTAAGTCCTCTTTCCCAAGAGGAATAAGGATGGCAAAAATAGTAATCACAATCTAAATTATTTGCAATACTTTTATGATTAGTAAATTCTAATCCATTATCAGAGGTAATCGTCAGAATTTTATCTTTTATAGGACTGAGAATGCTAGCTCCATCAATTTCGGGTGTCGAACTTGATTCGCGCGAAGGTTTGGTTCGTTCAAAAGTCGACTGCCCTCCTTTAGGTGAACTAGAACTTGGATTGCGAGAGAAGTAAGAATTTAGAGGTGTAATCTGGGGACAGAATACCTATTCTTTTATTAAATTGATATTTTCAATAGACATTTCCCTACTTAATAAGAAATGCAAATCAAATGTAGCCCTTTAGACTTGGCTCTAGCACTAACTTTTTCTTCTTTATGCTGGGTTAGTGCTTCATTAATATCACTCAGGCTAAGTTGTTTCTTCCCCAGTGCAAATAAAGCACCTGCAATATAGCGAACCATATGTCTCAAAAACCCCTCACCCACGACTTTAAGATAATATATATTATTACCAAATATTGAAAATTCTGCTTGCATTATTTCACAGCTTATAATAATACGCACCGTTGATTCCATCTTGGTATCTCGTTTTGCGAAGCTATAAAAATCATGTTCTCCTATGAAAAGATTACAGGCTTCTTGCATAAGTTCTATATCAAGTAATCCCATTTTATTATCAGAGGGGATATGCGTGATAATATCATTAAAAATTGGGTTATACACTGTGTCCGTACAAAAGTAATAATGGTATTCTTTACTCTTACTATCTTTATTTGGATTAAAACTTGTGGTGCAAGGCTTACACTGAAGGACACGTATATCATCTGGCAATAATGAGTTCATACCTAGCAGAAGCTTTTCTGACTCTATCGCTAAAGCGATTGTGATTTTAACAACCTGCCCTTGTGCGTGAACACCTGCGTCTGTTCGACTTGCAGACGCAACAGTACAGGCTTGATATTTACAAATTTTATTAAGGACTTGCTGGATACTACCTTGAATCGTAGACTTATCTACGCTTTGGCCTAAATCCTGCCAACCAAAGTAGTTTGTACCCTTATAAGAAACAATAAGACGATGATGGTACATAACTCTTTTCAATCCGCTTTTTATTTTTTTATTTTATTTTTTCTG
>NZ_JAEMVE010000151.1 GCF_029216045.1 Sulfurimonas sp. MAG313
ATCAAGATCTATAAAAACTAATATTCCTTCATCTTTAAAATTTCCATCATCTAAGAGGTGTTCAGTCATCCATTTTCTATTGTGAATTTTTGTAAGGCTATCTGTATGAAGTTGTCCTTTTAAATCACCTAAGGCAGATTTTAAGCCTTCAATCTCTTTAACAACAATGGCTAATTTATCTAAGTCCTTATCTCTTATAGCTTCTTGGGCAGAGTGGGTGGTGTTTTCTAAGTCATTTAGACTGCAGGTAGTCTTTTCCATAATAAAATTGGCTTCATCCAAACGTTTTTGTGTTGCTTTTTCTACTATTTCTTCGTAGTTAACATCAAGTTGCATCTCTCGTGCATGATTGTCAAAGTGTTCTTTGTAGGTGGAAGGAAGAATGACTTCGTTCTTAATAACCTCTTTTAAAACACGGTCTGTAATTTCTGTAAGTATGTTTGGCATAGATGGAACCTTGTGTATAATAATTATATTATATCTATTGTAGTTAACGAAGGGTTAGATACTTCTTTAATGACACATCTGAATAAGATTTTGAAGCATTAAGAAAGCTAGAGGCACTTTTGTACACTTCTTTAAAGTCAGAATTCTTCGCACTTTCATACTTTACTACATCTATTAAGCCTTTTTTGGCTGCACTGATAACATCAGAAGGAAAAGACTTTAGTATAACGCCTTTGCCTTTTAGCTCAGACAAGGCGAGAGAATTCTTTGCTTGAAATTCATAGGTCATCTTGGCATTCATCTCTTCTGAAGCCATCTCTAAAATAGCCCTATGTTCAATAGAAAGTTTAGAAAACCTTTCTTTATTAAAGCTAAGTTCTAAGATACTTCCAGGCTCATGCCAACCTGAATAATAATAAGGCGCCACCTTATAAAAGCCCATTTTCATGTCTAAATAAGGCCCCACCCATTCCGTCGCGTCAATAACTCCACGTTCAAGTGCTGTATAAATCTCACCTGCAGGTAGTAAGATAGGATTAACGCCTAGCTTAGCAAATACTTCTCCACCCAATCCTGGAACACGCATTTTTAAGCCATTTAAATCGTTTAATTCTTTAATCTCTTTTCTAAACCAGCCACCCATTTGGATATTGGTATTTCCGCCTAACATTGGATATAGATTGTATTTTGCATACAGTTCTCTCCATAATTCATAGCCTCCACCAAAGTGCATCCATGCGTTAATTTCTTCTGAGGTCATACCAAAAGGCATACCTGAAAACAATGAAAAGGCAGAATTTTTACCCTTCCAATAGTATGGACCTGAATGAAAGATATCAATCTCGCCAGAAGAACATGCATCAAAAACAGCAAGTGCTGGTATGAGTGTATTTTTTGGATAAAGTTTAATTTCTAAGGAACCACCACTAGCGGTATTAACACGTTGCACAAAGTTTTCTACTCCTGTGCCCATTATAGGAAAGTGTGCTGGCCAAGACGTTGCTAGTTTTAAAGTGACTTTTTTATTATAATTAACATGTATAGAAGCCAGTTTTTTTTCTTTTTTTTCTTGAATCTTTGAATAGTCTATAGCTCGTCTATTGTTGTCATTACACGCACTTAGTAAACCTCCTGCTGCTAAAGCTGTACTAGTAGTTATAAAATCTCTTCGTTTCATATTAATATCCTAAAATAGACTAAGTTGTTCGTTCTTTAAATCAAATACACTATCGTTTAAGATATCAGCATTTTGCTCGGCAATAAGTGCAAAATGGTAGTTCTGAGATTTAAGTATATGCATAATATCCCAAGTGGAGTCATAGGCAAAGATATCTTCACTTTTTTCGAGTTGATTAATCTTTGAAGAAGGGACAATATATAGAATCTTAGCCCAATTAGCCTTAGCCTTAAGAAATTGTATCTGCTCTTTAACCAGCTTGAAATCACTTTCAAAAATTAAAACATTATCACTTTTTCCAAAATCTTTTACTTGAAAATGAATGTTAGTAAAAACGGCTTGAAAATGATTAATAGGTGTGAAATTTCTTAGTTGAAATGAAACTTTATTTTGTTTAAAAAAATGTAAGATTGACTCTAAATAGGAGATAAAAAAAGGCGAAAGTAGTTGGCGCTCATAATAGGTGTCATTATAAATAAAAGAAGTTTCAAAAAGGGTTTGTTCTACTATAATAATTTCTGAAGAAAAAACTTTTGAAATCGGCTTTGCATCAATAAAAAGCTGCTCATCTATAGTGTTTTTTGAAAAAAGTATAAGTTGATTTTCTTGTATTTGATAAAGCGCTTGAATGTGTTCTTTAAGGGTTTTATCTAAGACAAGGAGATCTCTTCCTGTAATGATTTGTGACGCTAATTTAAGAGAAATTTCATCACAATAAAAAGCCTGAGGTGATTTTTGCATTACATGAAAACGAAGTAAACGAAGTAGGGCATTTTCTACATCATCCACCTTGATCCAAGCAATTTCTTGATCACTTATTTGGGTGGGTTTGTCAAACAAAACCCCATAAGCTCCATTTGAAATGGCTTCATCTATCTCTTCATGTGTAATTGCCACAAAAAGGTCACCCCTTCTTATCTTTGAAGCTTCATAATGAACCTCTTCAAAGGCAGTGATGCTGGGAGAATTTGCGAGATGCCCTTCTACTAAGGCACGTACATTGGCTAGGTTCATCCTACCGATGAACCTGCTTTACGTTGCTTTTCTGGTCGCATAAGTGATAATCCATCCTCATCTTTAGCCGCGAGTAACATACCTTCAGAAAGTAGTCCCATTAGCTTGGCTGGTTTTAGGTTTGAAACGACACAAACTTGGGTGTCAATAAGCTCTTCAATTGAATAAAATTCTCTAATACCTGCAACAATTTGTCGGGGCTCTTTTTCACCTACATCCACAGATAATTTATAAAGTTTTTTACTCTTTGGCACCGCTTCTGCTTCTAAAATAGTTCCAATACGAAGAGAAATTTCAAAAAACTGATCAATGGTGATTAAATTATCTTCTTCAACCGTAGATTCTTTTTTAGTTTGCATTTTTGGTGCAATAATCTCTTCTTTCTTTTGCTCTTGTTCCATTAAAGGCGCTTCAACACGAGGAAAAAGAGGAGGAATTTTTTCAATAACAAAGGCATCTAAAAGTTTTTTATCTAAGATGAGCTTTTGATAACTTTGTGTGTCTATAGTGAAATTCAAGGCCTGTGATATCTTTCGTGTTGTCTCAGGCATGATACATGAAAGCATAATAGACGCTTTTGCTAAGATATTTGCAATTAAAGCAACCGTTGCTAAGGCCTCATCTTTTTTATCTTCTTTTATTTTCACCCAAGGGGCATGTTCTTCGATGGCCTTGTTTCCAATACTAAAAAGCTTCCACAACTCTTCAAGATATCTATGTGTTCTAAGTTCATCTAGAAAAGGCTCTAAATTGTCAATAACACTGGCCATTGCATCGAGTTCTTTTGAATGGTACTTTATCACATCTTTAGAATCAATATTAAACTCAGAATATTTACCACTCATACCAATGATACGGTTGAGCAAGTTTCCAAGGTCATTAGATAAATCAGAATTAATTCGATCTATAAAAGCACGTTGTGAAAAATCTCCATCTTGACCAAATGGAACTTCTCTAAGCATAAAGTATCTAAGATTTTCTAGGCCATAAGCATCTGCTACGACTTGAGGAAGTACAACATTTCCCTTAGACTTAGACATTTTTTCACCATCTCTAGTCCACCAACCATGGGCACCAATATGCTTTGGTAAAGGAAGACCAAGACTCATTAAAAAAGCAGGCCAGTAAATAGCATGAAATCTTAAAATATCTTTTCCAACCATATGAATACTAGCAGGCCAAAAGTCCATATTTTTGTCATCTTTTCCGTAACCAAGCGCGGTAATATAGTTTAGTAGAGCATCTAACCATACATACATAAAGTGTTTATCATCATTCATTTGTGAAGGAAGTTTAACCCCCCATTCAAAAGTAGTTCGTGTTACAGAAAGGTCGTGTAATCCACCTTTCACAAAGTTAATCACTTCATTTCTGCGTGATTTTGGAAGAATAAAATCTTGATGGTCTTCATAATATTGTAGTAGTTTGTCTTCATAAGCAGAAAGTTTAAAAAAATACGACTCTTCTTTTACAATATTAGTTGGCTTTCCACAATCTGGACAAAACTCACCATCTATAAGTTGAGTTTCTGGGAAAAAGGTTTCGCAAGAGATACAATAATGACCTTCATAATTTCCTTTATAGATGTCACCATTGTCATGCATTGTCATAAAGGCTTTTTGAACACCTTTTTTATGGTCTTCATTGGTGGTGCGAATAAATTTATCATAAGAGATGTCAAACCCATCCCATAAATCTTTAAAAGTTTTAGAAATTTCATCTGCAAAAGCTTGGGTGTCTTTACCTGCTTTTTTTGCAGATTCTTCAATCTTTTGACCATGCTCGTCTGTACCCGTTAGGAAAAATGTTTCATTACCCTTTAGTCTAGAATGTCTGGCCACAGTATCTGCTATAAAAGTGGTATAAGCATGACCAATATGTGCTTCGCCATTAACATAATAAATAGGGGTAGTAATGTAATTTTTCATGGATATTTCCTTGTTTTCTAATTTACTTTTTTTATTGTATCGTGCGTTGTAGTCTTAAAATTCAAATCCACCAATTTCACCCTTAGACATACTTTCGTAGGTGACTTGGACGTATTGCTTTCTTAATTCGCAACCAATTAAGCTCTCACATGTCATACACGTAGTGAGTCCATAATTTTTTTGACAGGTCTTAACCTCAGATGCCATCTGTGTAAGGCGTTCTTCAAAAGAGTTATTTTCCGGCATACGTTGTTTTAACTCTATCTATCTCATAGTTTGAACCAAAAAAACATGGGCTGGTGTCATGCACATGTCTTGGTGTCTGATCTAGAACGCGGTTTTGACCATCTATGGCCCCACCACCAGCGTATTCAAAAATCATTGCAAAAGGGAAGACTTCAAAAACTTGACGAAGTTTACCTTCAGGTTTATCAGAAGTGCCTGGATAAGAAAATAGTCCACCACCCTTAAGTAAAATTTGGTGAAGGTCTGGAACCATTCCTCCTGAGTAACGAAGTCTATAGCCTTCTTGGAAAAGCCCATCTACCATCTCTTTATGGTAAGGGGTCCAATTTTGTTGGGTTCCACCTGGTGCATTTAATTTCCCTTTTTCATTTAAGTGAATTTCTTTAACAAACTCAAAAACACCTGATTGAAGAAGATAAAGTTTAACCTGTCCCTCATAAGCAAAAACAAGTTCAACCCGTGGACCATACACAACATAACATGAAGCTACCATGTTATTTCCAGTAAAGTCTTTTTCATAAATTCCAAAGATTGAACCCACGCTAAGGTTAACATCCACTAATGAAGAGCCATCAAGAGGATCAAAGCCAATTAAGAATTTGGCGTCTTTATTAATCAACATTGCCTCTTCTTTTTCTTCTGAAGCTAGGGTATGAACACTATGTACATGAGAAAGTTCTTCTTCAATGATAAGGTCACATTGTATGTCAAGTTGTAATTGTGTTTCGCCTGAGCTGTTTTCTTGTTGAGAATACCCGATATCTTTTACATCAATAGCGTCTTTAATGCGTATAGCTGACTTCATTATCGCTTCAACTATAGGCTTCATCTCTTTCATATCTTGCATTTATACTTCCTTGGCATTGTTTTTTATCCAGTCTATAATTTGACTGGTATTATTTAAATCTAATATTTGTATATCATTTGGTATGTTTTCATCATGAGCATTTATACTCTCGTCAATGGCTAAGGCATTCATATATGGATAATAATCTTCATCAATTGTATTTCTAAAAACACTAATTCGTGGTAAAGGAAGATTCTTAAGCCCTTCTACTAACAAAAAGTCAAAGTCATTAAACATATTTATAATTTGTTCGAGTTCTTGATGACGTTTTGAAAAATATGTAGTTCGTTTAGGCGAGGTAACGACAACCTCCGCACCTGTTTGAGAAAACTTATGACTATCTTTACCTGATGCGTCAAATGTTCCCTTGTCTTTAGGGTCGTTTTTAATAATAGCAACCTCATGACCATTTTGTATAAGCAATTGCGCCACTTTTACAATTAATGTAGTTTTTCCACTATTTGATGGCCCAGTAAATGCAACCGCTAATCGTTTTTTCACGCTCAAAACACCTTTGTTTAAATTAAGTGAATTATATCAGATAAAACTTATGCACACCTCTAAAATACATATGAATTTTCAAGGAATTGTGATTGTATTTATAAAATTCACATTCAAAAAATTATAAATTTCTCTTTATAAAAAAGGTGCTCTTCTCACTTTTTCCTTGATATAAGGCAAAGGACTTATGTAAGAAGTCTAATGTATAATGCGCAAAAGGGAAACTATGAAGAAATTTTTTATACTTTTTGTTATTATGTTTGCAATATTGTTTTCAGGATGTTCCAAAACCACAGCCTTTGACTATTTTTCTATGAGTCCGTATTATGAAAAAGCTGTCTTGCAGATGCAAAAGATGTCTTTAATGCAAAATGAAGAAACAAAGGCTTTAGTGCACGCTATTTATCTTAATAATATTGATCCTAAGATGTACAAGGGTGGGGAATATTTTTATGTAGCCTTGCATATTGTTAAAGATAATGAAGATGAAAAGACTCGGGGACTTTACAATAAGGAGTATAGCCTTAGACTTAAAGAAAATAAAAAGTCTTTTTCTTCTGCCTTAGAGATACACAACTTAGAAAGCAACAATAATTTACGTCTTCGTATGCCTATACACAATGCATGGAGTCAGTATTATCTACTTAAATTTAAGACTATGAACCAGAAGACGCTAAGGCTTTCATTCGAAAACGATCAGTTTGGGAAGGCTCAGTTAGTTTTTGCAAAAGAGGAATAAGCTTAAGTTCTTGCTTTAATATTTTTTTATAGATGATGTAATTAGCTAATACTTTTTTTCCATATTCTCGACTCTCGGTATTTGACATAAGTTCCATACTTAAATATGGCTCATACGAACCCTTTAAAAAACTTCCTTTTAATAAATGCCGCTTGGTAAAGCCAATCCCACCATTATAGGCGTAAGCGATAAAAAGTGGGTGATATAAGTGCTTTTGTAAATAGCGTATATGCTTGGAGGCATAAGCAATGTTTTTATAGGGATTAAACATTTCTTCTAATTCTGGTGTTTCTTTCTTTTGTCTGCCTAATTCTTTAATTAAAAAAGGCATCATTTGCATAACACCTAGGGCGTAAGAATGAGAAATTGCCGAAGGAATAAAATGACTTTCTTGTCGTGCAAGTGCATATAATAAGGCTTGGTCGTCTTTACTTAAATTCTTAGTCGCCTTTTTATAAGGAAGAATGTAATTATGTTCTTTATACTTAGTCATTTTTGAATAAATAAAGGCATGTAAAACTTCATCTTCTTTTTTATCGTACTTTTTAAGAAGTTCTTTTAATTGTTTTGGGTTAGAAGTACGTATGCTTTTTAAGGTTTTTTCCCAAACATAAGGGTCCTTTAAATTAGTACTAGTTGGTAAATCCTTTAAGCCTTTTATACTTGAAAAGTAGTTTTTTACTTCTAGTCCTAAAACTTCATTAGCATATAAGGTATAGATATTAATATCAGAACTTTTACTCAATTGCTTTAAAAACTTTTTATTTTTTGAGATAAGAAACTTCCAAAACACTGCCCTGTCTTTATGATTTTGGTAATAAGCCTTTTTTTGTGCAATTTCTAAATAAGACATAGCCTTTGTAGTTGCTTTAAAATGAAGGGCGTTAAGGGCTAAGAAAAAATAAGACTGAGCGCTTAATTCACCCCCTTGTACACAAAGTAAAGATTTTTGCATTCTGTGCATTTTTTTATCGGTAACAATGTATTTTATGGCCTTGTTGAAGCCTTTACTTTTGGCTAAGACTTTCATGCGTTCTTCAGGCAAAACAACATTAAAGTAGTTTTGTCTATTTTTAGTACCTAAAGAATTAAAAAGGGTAATGTAGTTTTGTGGACTACTTTTTAAAGCACCTAATACAAAAGACTTATTGTTCATAAGTAAGATGAGTTCACTTTTAGTAGGATAGTCTTTAGATAAGACGGACGCGAGTTTGAGTCTTTGTGTATTGTTTAGATTTATGGCTGTTTTTAAATTTAAACCATGTGAAACACACGAAGAATTTGTTTCTTTTAACAAACTCTTCATATTCATTTTAGAACATCTTGACTGATTTAGCACCTGCTTGTCATCTGTTTTTTTAGTATATTTAAGAAATATTTTATTGTTATATTTATGGGTTAATGCATAAGCAGATTTTGCATCAGAAGCATTAATGTCTTGTTGCATATATTCCCATATTTGAAAGTTTCGCACCCGACCCTCAGGTCTTTTTTGAAGTTCTTCTAAGGTGATATCAGCTAATAAAAGTAGGGGAGACAGAAGAAATAAAAGTTTTCTCATAGTGCATGTATAAGGGAACGAATAAGCACCTGAAGTACTTGTAAAGAAATGATGATTATAAGAGGTGCTAAATCTATACCATTAAAGGTCGTAGGCACCATTTTTCTAACTAAGGCGTAGGCTGGATTAGTAAGTCTATACAGTAGTTGCACGATAGGATTAAAAGGGTCTGGTTTAACCCACGTAAGAAGTGAAGCAATAATAATAACCCACATATACACCATCACAAGGCTATTAAAAATTCCTAAAAGTCCAAAAACTACTTCCATTAAGGCATTCATTTGACAATCTCCAAAATATAATTTTTTAAATACGGATACATATCTACTATTTCTGGGCCATGAGACGCACCTGTAAGTAGTAAACGAAGAGGATTAATAAAGAACTCGCCTTTTAACCCCGACTCTTTCATAAGATAAGACTTAAACTCATCAAAGTCCTTGAAATAAGGGGCATTTTGAATAAGAGGTTTCATTATAGCGGCTGCTTGAGCAAAGTTTTCTGGTATCTTTTTGTCTGAAAAGATTGCACCGATTTTTGACTTAAGCTCTTTTGTTGTTGAAACTTCCTTAAGATACAGCTTAGCTAGCTTTCCAATATCAGCGTCAGCAAACCCAACATAACGAGACAGTTCGATATCATCAAGCAATCCTAAGTGTTGGGCATTAACAAAACGAAGCTTATCTAAATCAAACCTAATAGGTGACTTGGAAATCTTAGAAAGATCAAACCACTCTAAGGCTTCTTTTAATGAAAAAATTTCTTGAGGAGGCTTATTTCCTAGGAGTATAAGATAGTTGATGATAGCCTCAGGAAGAAAACCTTCTTCTAGTAGCCATTTAATACTATTTGCGTCATCGTCTTTATTCATCTTCTCGCCAGAATCGTTTAAAATAATAGGAATATGGACATATTCAATCTCTTTTGTGTAATTAAGTGCTGCACGAACGGCTATTTGTTTAGGTGTATTGGAAATATGATCGTCTTCGCGAATAACCATAGAAATATCGGCTAACATATCATCAATAGCGCAGGCATAATTATAAGTAGGATTTTTATCCGCACGTAAGATAATAAAACTATCTATATCCGTAGGTGAAAAAGACATCTTTCCTTTTATAGCATCTGTAAAGTCCACATTAACGTTAGGTTTACGAAGACGCACGGTAAAAGGGCTTTCATTGTCTATCGTTTGTTCAGGACTAAGGGATAAGCAGACTTCATCATAATAGTAAGGCTTGTTATCTGCCTTGGCTTGTTCTTTTTTAGCGTCTAAGGTAATTGGGGTACAAAAACAATTAAAGGCGATTTTCTCATGTAAAAGAGAAAGGGCCATAGTGCGGTGATGTTTAACATTATCACTTTGATAAATAACATTGGTGTATTTAATTCCAAAAAGATCCAAAAGACCAATGATTTCTTGGTCCTTACCTTCAATGTTTCTTTCTTTATCAGTGTCTTCAATCCGTATAATAAGACCGTCGTTTTTTTGAACAGAAAGCATGTAGTTAAAAAGAGCCAAACGAAGATTGCCAATATGCATATCTTCAGTAGGACTAGGGGCAAAACGCAACATTAAAATTCCTAGATTATTTTTAAAGAATTTTAACATAATAGATTTAAGATAAGCTCTAAAAAGCTCATAAGTGATTAGAAACTTTTAAAGTACAGTTTTAGATTAAGTACTTTATTGAATATAACCATGATGCTAAAACTCTTAAGTGTTCTTGTTATATCATAATATAAAAATAATTTAGAACCCAAAACTAAATGAATTGGAAGTTAATGGCATCAGCTCAATCTTATGAAATAACTTTAAAAAATAATATAACGGAAAAAGAAGCAGTTCTGTTTTTAATGGAAAGCAATCCGTCATTTATAGAACCAGATAAAGAAAGCCGAAAGGCAATTCTTCAACACTTTGGTTTAAATGCAAAATTTATAAGGGCTTTTGATCTAATTCAAGTAGATGGACATGTTAATAGTGAAGAAAAGTTTATTTTGAAACCTACTGATAAAGTCACACTAATAGAAATCAAATCTACGAAAAAAAGATTAGAAAACAATCCTTACGGGTTTTTCTTTGGAGCCACAGAAAATGAATTTTCTATTGCAAATAAACTAGGTAAAAATTATAAATTTTGTTTTGTATGCTTACATCCAGACACAAAAAGCTATGTAACTCTTTCTAGTCATGAGATTGATGACATTACTAAAAATAAACGTATTCAATATCAAATAAATTTACAAACCAAACCAACACGGTAATAATTATTCGTAATAAAATTAAGGAAAAATGATGGATATGAGTATGCACATCGAAATGATTAACTTAGTTAAATCATTAAAGGGCACGTATAAAAAAGAAGATAAAGAGATGGTAGTTAAGGTGCTTGAGGAATACAAAAAAAAGAATAAATGTAGCTATCAACATGCCTATGACATGATGGTTGAAGGCAATCCATCTTACTCAGCATACACCTCTTGGAGATACAAATTAAAAAGTAAAAAGTAATATTATTAAGCTCTTTTTTTGTAAAAGTCTTCTTTGAATTGAGCAAAACGGTCTTGCAATATGGCCTCTCTTGCCTCACGCATTAGATTAAGATAATAATGAAGATTATGCAGGGACGCTAGACGAAAAAAGCTTAGCTCTTTGGCTCGAAACAGATGATTTAGATACGAACGGGAATACCGCTTACACGTAAGACATTGGCATTCAGGGTCAACGGGATTTTCATCTTCTTTAAACTTAGCTCCACGGATGTTTATGCGACCAAAAGAAGTGAATAGAGTTCCATTCCGAGCATTTCGTGTTGGCATAACACAGTCAAACATATCCACGCCACGATCAATATTTTCAATAAGGTCTTCAGGAGTGCCAACACCCATTAAATAACGAGGTTTGTCTTCAGGCATATACTTGATAGTGTGCTCAACCGTGTCATACATATCTTGGTTGGCCTCTCCCACTGAAAGCCCTCCAATGGCAAAGCCATCATAAGGCAAGGCACACAACTCCGTGGCAGACTTGGTTCTAAAAGCCTTATCCGTTCCGCCTTGTATAATTGCAAAGATATTTTGATCTTTACAAATGCCTTTGTTTTGTTGAGAACGAAAATATTCAATGGATTCTTTTGCCCAAGCTGTTGTTCTCTCTATAGAGGTTTTTATACGCTCTTGTGTTGCTGGAAGAGCCACTAAGTCATCTAAAATCATCATAATGTCTGAGCCAAGGTTTGTTTGTATGTCAATCACTTTTTTTGGTGTAAAAAAGTGTTTGCTTCCATCAATATGGCTTTTAAATTCTATCCCTTTTTCAGAAGGCTTTGAAATATCACTTAAAGAAAAGGCTTGAAAACCACCAGAGTCTGTTAAAAAGCTTTTGGAATAAGTAGTGTATTTATGAAGTTTTCCCATCTTATTAATAGTACTGTCTCCTGGGCGAAGATAGGTGTGATAGGTGTTGGCTAAAATAATTTGAGCACCTAATATCTCTTCCATGTCGTACATATCAAGAGATTTAACTGACGCAGCAGTACCTACGGGCATAAAAACGGGAGTTTGGATGGTTGAATGTTTTGTTGTGAGGGTGGCAGCTCTTGCCTTACCACTAGTGGCTTCAAGTTTAAAATTCATTAATAGTCTTTGAAAAAAAGTGATTACTTTCTTTTTTTATGCAATTATACTACAATCACGATAATTAAATAGACTTATTAGAGTCTCATGATAGGATAAGTATGAAGAAGATATTAATCTTAGCTGATGGTAAGATAGGGCAGCACTTTGTTGAACGCGTAGCTGACACCTATACCAGTGATAATATCTATTATGTAGTATCTATGGATGAGCTAAAAATTGCTAATGCAAAGCCTGCTCAATTTAAGTTTTATCATTTTGATCCTACAAGTTTATATAAGCTTTCAAATCTTTTAAAAATGGAATTTATTCAAGTCATCATTGCTCTAAAAACCTCTTTAGATGTTGAAGAAAGTATAAAAAATATACGCACAATTAAAAAACAAATTCGTATTATTACCTTAGACTCTTGGGACTTGAGCTTTGAGGATCAAAATATTGTAACGGTTAACACCAAAGAACTTCTATCCTCGCGTTTGCTTGATTTTTTACCTAATGTTCCTGTGATTGCTCAAAATGTCGGCTTAGGCGAGGGTGAAATTATGGAAGTACTCGTTCCTTTTGGAAGTTCTTTTGTGTACAGACACATTGGCGCAGTAGAGCAAAACAATTGGAAAATAGTAGCCATGTATAGAAACCAAAGACTTATTCTTCCTTCACCAAAGAGAATGATTCAACCTAATGATCTTTTAGTTTTAGTAGGAGAACCTTCTGTTTTAAAAACCGTTTATAGAGCTATTAAACGTGAATTGGGACAGTTCCCAGCACCTTATGGAAGTAATTTATATTTATACATTGATATGGCTATGGAAGAAGAGTCTTCTTTGCCAAAGCTTATTAAACGTTCTAAGTATATTCATAAAAATATAGGAGATAAACTTTATATTCGTATTGTCAATCCTACAAATATAGAGCTTCTAGAAAAAATAAAGTCACATAGAAGTGATGATATTATAATTGATATAGACTACTCTGCACATCCCCATAAGAAGATTATACTAAATGATATGAAAGAAATGAATATTGGACTAGTCATGATCTCAAGTCGTTTGTTTTCAAAGGCTGAACTTCGTCAATCTTTATACCAAAGTAAGGTGCCTGTTTTGAAACTTTCTAAAAAACCTTTTTCAAAACTCAAAGAAAGTATGGTGATTCTTAATGACAATAGAGATTTAGAAAAAATTTCTACTACAATTTTTGATTTATCCTCACAACTTTCTTTTAATTTAGAACTGTTTAACTTTACCCAAGAAGTATCAGAAGAAAAAGAACGTATTATAGAACATTACGAAAATCTATCACTTATCTTTTCTAAGTCCATTAAAATAATTTCTCAAGAAGCTAATCCTATACGTTTCTTAAAACAAAAAGAAAACTTTTTGTATTGTCTTCCTTTTACAGATAAAATTCTTGATCTGCCTTTATACTCACTCTTTTCAACGGATACTGAAAAACTTTATCATCGATTAGGTGAATATCACCAACTCTTCATTCCTACGCAACTTTAGAGCTATTTTTCTAGTCAAAAAGAAACACCTTTAGGTCTGAAATATAATTCTTAGACATTGCCTTTTTTATTTACCTTTTTTAAAGCCTTGCTTGAGTATTATTAAATAATTAAAATACTCTGGAAAAATTATGAAGATTGATATAGCATTAAAAAAAGAAATTGATAACTCTTACGAGGTTCATATAGGAACCTTGCCAAACCTAAAAATAGACGCTAAAGTAGCCATTGTTACGAATCCAAAAATAAGTGGTTTACATCTTCATTATCTACTTTCTAGACTCTCAGCTAAAGAGATTTACATCATCACCGTGGAAGATGGGGAATCGTATAAAACTCTTGCTAGCCTTGAAAAGATAGTCAATAATTTGTTCGAGCATAAGTTGAATCGTTCTTCAGTTCTCATTGCACTTGGTGGAGGCGTTGTAGGCGACATGACGGGCTTTGCAGCAAGTATGTATCAAAGAGGTATAGATTTCATTCAAATACCTACTACATTATTGGCTCAAGTAGACGCAAGTGTAGGGGGGAAAACGGGTGTTAATAATGCTTATGGGAAAAACCTTTTAGGTGCCTTTCATCAGCCTCGCGCTGTTTATATAGACCCCCATTTTTTATCTACTCTTCCTAAAAGAGAATATTCAGCGGGAATTGCAGAAGTTATTAAGATGGCCGTTTGTTTTGATAAAGACTTTTTTGAGTGGTTAGAAAAAGCTGATTTGAATAATCCTGAGCATATTAAAACTGCTATTGCAAAGTCTGTTAAAACAAAAGCCCATGTTGTTTCGCAAGATGAAAAAGAAAAAGGGATTAGAGCCGCATTAAATTACGGGCATACCTTTGGCCATGTTATTGAAAATGAAACCAAATATACACGATACTTACACGGCGAGTCCGTAGCTATTGGTATGATGATGGCAAATGAGTTAGCTTCTCGTTTGGGTATGATGAAAACAGATGAGTTAATGCGTATAAAAAAATTATTGCTTAAATATGACCTACCTGTTGCTTATGATATCGTTGATATTGAAGCCTTTTACCAAGCCTTCTTTTTAGATAAAAAAAGTTTAGACTCAAAGATAACCTTTATCGTTCCGAGTCATATAGGAGGGGTAGAACTTCGCTCAGATATACAAAAAGATATTGTTATGGATGTCTTAGGCACCTATAGTGGGCAAATCCGTGGTTAAATTTTTACTAGCTCTTGTTTTTATAGTCACTTTGGCTCAGGCCCAAGAAGAAAGTGACCTAAATCAAACACAGGTCTTACTTGAGGCTCAGTACAATGAAGAAGTGCTTGCCTTAGAAGAGAGCATAGATAATATAGTAAAAGAGCTTGGTAAAGAAGGGGTTTTATGGCAAAAGTCTTATAATTCTTATACCACCTATTTAGATGTTACAAAAGAGTTGAAAGAGGTTCGTAAAGAGATACAACTACTTTCTAAAAAGGGTAGAGGGATTAAGGCTAGGGACGAACTTAACGCACTTGAAACACGTGAACAAATTCTTGCTAATCAAATCAATCTATTACAAGGAAAAGACAGTGCTCCTTTTAAAGAACTTTTGATTCCAGATGAGCTTCCTGAAATGCCTGAAGTAAGTAATCCAGTTGCAATTTTTACAGCGCTGTCGTATATTAAAATCATTGAAGGAAAGTTAAAAAATTATCAGCAAAGACAAGTAAGTCTAAGAAAGCACCTCGTATTACTTCGTAAAAAATCTCGCTTAAGTTCAGACCTAGCTCAACTTAGTGTTGATAATGACGATGAAGAAGTTTCACGTGAGGATATGCATAAACTCATTATCTTTAACGGAGCCTTAGAAACGGTTGAAAAAGCTTCTGTCTTATATGCTCAGAGAATTGATTCCGTAGAAGCTCAAATCCAAAAAGGTATTAAGGCTCAGACCTGGAAACTTTTTAATCTTGGAATTATTATTGTCGTTTTATTGGTCTTGTTTTTATTAGCTAAGCTCATTATTAAAAAGTACATCACCGATAATGAACGTATTTATATGGCGCATAAGATGCTGACCTTTGTTAATTTTTCACTTATTATAATCATTATTGCCTTTTCTTATATTGACAATGTGTCTTATATAATCACTGTACTTGGGTTTGCTTCCGCTGGTATTGCCATTGCAATGAAAGACTGGTTTATGTCTATTTTAGGTTGGTTTGTTCTTTTAGTGAGTGGTTCTATTCATGTCGGCGATAGAATTCGTGTGCGTAAAGAAGGGGTGGAATATGTTGGTGATGTTCTTGATATTTCTTTGTTACGCATCACCATTTTAGAAGACATTACCCTCACTACATATACGATAAACCGTAGAGCAGGGCGTATCATTTTTATTCCAAATAACTATATCTTTACAACACTTATTGCGAACTACTCACATGCAACTTTAAAAACTGTTTGGGATGGGATTGATATCACTATAACCTTTGACTCAAATCATAGAAAGGCTATTCATATAGCTAAAGAAATCGCTCGAAAGTATTCAAAAGGATATACAGATATTACGCGTACGCAGCTTAACAAGCTAAGAAATAGGTACAATCTAAAAAACACAAATGTTGAACCAAGAGTCTTTTCTTTTGCTGAGGCTAATGGTGTGGCTATTTCAGCTTGGTATTTAACAAATGCTTACGCAACACTAACTTTGCGTTCTACGATTTCAGTTGAAATCATTGAAGCCTATAACGAAGCTGAAGATATCCAAATCGCGTACCCTACTCAAACACTCCATCTCAATCCAACAAATAAACAAGATGTTATAGCTGCAAGTTTAGGCGAAGATCATAACTCAGCAGTGGAGTGGTAATGTCGCATATACAAAAAGTATTTATTAAAACCTTTGGTTGTAGAACCAATCTTTTTGATTCACAAGTGATGTTAGCGCACCTTGAGGATTTTGAAGTGACACAAAATGAAGATGAGGCAGATATTGTTATTGTTAATTCATGTACCGTTACTAATGGAGCCGACTCTGGTGTACGTGGATATGTAAATTCAGCTAATAAAAAAGGTGCAAAGGTATATCTTACAGGATGTGGTGCTCACACTAAGGGAGAATCTCTTTTTGAAGGCGAAAAAGTTTTTGGTGTTTTTGGACAATCTGAAAAGGCAAAAATTAATGAACTTTTAAAAGAAAAAGAACGCTTTTATCAAATTGGTGACTTAGACTTTATTGATGAGACGGTTGTTGAAGATTTTGTAGGGAAGTCTCGTGCATTTATTAAGGTTCAAGAAGGCTGTAACTTTCGTTGTTCTTATTGCATTATCCCCTTTGTTCGAGGTGATGCTAGAAGTCATGATGAAGAAAAGATAGTAGAGCAAATTACACGTTTAGCGCAAAATGGTTTTGGAGAGTTTATTTTAACGGGTACAAATGTTGGCTCTTATGGTCAGGGTGTAAAACGTACTATGGCGGGTCTACTTAAACGAATTTCTCTAATTCAAGGGGTGAGACGTATTCGTATAGGAAGCATGGAACCCATACAAATTACCGACGAGTTTAAAGAACTACTAAGTGAACCTTGGTTGGAAAAACATTTGCATATTGCTATTCAACATTCAAGTCAAGAGATGCTTCGTATAATGAATCGACGAAATAATGTTGACACCGATATTAAACTTATTAATGAGTTGCATGATAAGGGTTTCGCGGTAGGAACAGATTTTATAGTGGGTCATCCGGGTGAAACAGATGCACTTTGGTCTGAGGCCATGAAAAATTTAAATCAGATGCCTTTAACTCATGTTCATGCCTTCACTTACTCAAAACGTGATGGAACACCATCTGCTCTTTTAAAAGGTGATATTAATGGCTTAGTATCAAAACAAAGAATGGGAGAATTGACGTCTTTGATTGATGAAAATAACTATAGATTTCGCTTAGCGCACAAGGTCGCTTTAGACGTTCTAATAGAAAGTGAAAAAGAAGGTTTGTATACAGGTCTTGATCAGTTTTTTAATAAAATTGAAGTAAGTTGTCCACACGATTTAAGCGGAAATTGGATAACTATTGAAGATTATGAGGTTAAAGAGGATATGAATTATGCTCAACTTTAAAACCAATAGATGGATATTGTATGTGTCTTCAGGTGTTCTATTAGGCTTATTTCTTTTTGCTGTTCTTCGTGATAGTTCAAAACCCGTAACCTTAGATCAAACTCAAAAAATGCTGGAACAAGGCTTGATAAAACGCGCTGTATTAGCAGATGAAAAAGTATATATTATTACAGATGAAGGAACTTTTAGAATTCCTACAGTCTTAGTAGATAAACATATGTTTTCTAAGGTTCCTGTTGAAGTAGGTTCGGGAAATTACGCGATACAAATTTTAATGCTTTTAACCTTTATCCTCATTTCAAGTGGCTTTGTTTATAAACTTGCCTTTGCTCAAAAAGAAGAAGATTCTAGTAAGCCTTCATCGGGTCTTCCAAGTTCAGGCTTAAGTGAACCTATTTCCCCTTCCTTATCCAATATTAGTTTTAAAGATGTGGGTGGTATTGAAGATGTCAAAGAAGAATTAGAAGAGATTATAGACTTCTTGCGTTCTCCCAAAAAATATAAAAATTTTGGAGCAAAAATGCCCCGAGGTGTTTTACTTGTTGGGCCTCCTGGTGTAGGTAAGACTATGATTGCTAAGGCTGTTGCAGGTGAAGCGGATGTGCCTTTTTATTACCAATCAGGTGCTTCTTTTGTTCAAATATATGTAGGAATGGGTGCCAAACGTGTACGAGAATTGTTTCTTCAAGCGAAACAAAACTCACCAAGTATAATCTTTATAGATGAGATAGACGCTGTTGGCCGTGCAAGGGGAGCTAACCGAAATGATGAAAGAGAAGCCACTTTAAATCAGCTTCTAACAGAGATGGATGGCTTTGAAGACTCCTCAGGCGTTGTGGTGATAGCGGCTACTAATAAGATTGAAGTCTTAGATTCAGCTCTGCTTCGTTCAGGTCGTTTTGATAGACGTATTTTTGTAGATTTACCAAATATAAGCGAACGAGAAGCTATTTTAAATAAATATTTTGAAAAGATGATTCATAAGGTAGATACAAAAGAGATAGCTAAGATGACCATTGGCTTTAACGGGGCATCTTTAGCTACCTTAGTAAATGAAGCTGCTCTTGAAGCCCTTAGAAGAAACAGAAAAAACATTTCAATGGATGAAGTCTTAGCAGTGAAGGATAAGGTAATCTTTGGAAAGCGTAAGGTTAAATCGTATTCAGAAGATGAGAAAAAACTTCAAGCCCTGTATCAAGCGGCAAAAGCGTTGTCTGCGTATTGGTTTGAGGTGTCTTTTGAAAAATTTACTATGATTAATGATGGTCTTAGACCTTATGATGTCGATCTTGTAAGTAAACATAAGCTGCTTTCGTATATCAAGGTGATGCTTTCTGGAATGGCTATTTGTGAAATTCATTATGGGGAACATTCAAGTAATGTTGAACAAGACCTCAAAGAAGTTAAAAAAATTGTTACGCTTGTTTTAGAAAATTATGGGATGGGAGAACAAATCATTCCTAGTGCTAAAGATAATATTTATTTAATAAATAAACTATACGCTGAAACAAAAGAGTTTTTATCTGGAATGCAGGCTCAAATACAAGCCTTACAAGAAGAACTTATCACAAAAGAGCAAATCACAAAAGAGCAAATTAAGAAAGTGATGGATGAAGTTTTATAGTGGATTTTCACTGTCTAATGATGAGATTCTTTTTAAAGACTATTTAAAATACAGTGATTATACGGTAGCTGGTTTTTCATATGGAGCGATTAAGGCTTTTGAAATGGCGTTAACATCAAAAACTAGGATAGATACTCTGCAACTTTTTTCACCTGCTTTTTTTCAAGAAAAAAAGCGAAAAATTCAAGCGTATGCAAAACATGTATTTTTCTAAGGATAAAGAGGGCTATTTACAAAACTTTCTTAGTTCAAGTTTTTTACCAGCACCCATACATAAAGAAGTAAAACTAATAGATCCAAAGGCTCAAGACCTAGAAGAACTTCTTTCTTTTGTTTGGAAAACAGATGAACTTAAAACCTTGCAATGTAAGGGCATTAAAATACAAGTGTATTTAGGTAGTAAAGATAAGATAATTAACTCAGCTAAGGCAAAAGAATTCTTTTTACCTTACGCCGATACATATATGATAAATGGCGCAGGCCACACTTTAAATATTGGAGAATAAAATGGACATTAAAATTGGAGTAATCACTGCAAGTGACAGAGCAAGTGCTGGAATATATGAAGATATATCTGGGGTAGCGATTCAAGACACTATGAAAGACTATTTAAGCTCAGACTTTGAAATAGTCTACAGATGTATACCTGATGAACAAGCTGAGATTGAAAAGACACTGATAGAACTGTGCGACACACAAGGGTGTTGTTTAGTTGTCACAACAGGAGGCACAGGTCCAGCATTAAGAGATGTAACACCTGAGGCTACTGAGAATGTATGTGAAAAGATGATGCCAGGCTTTGGTGAGCTTATGCGTCAAGAGTCTTTAAAGTTTGTTCCAACAGCAATACTTTCACGCCAAACAGCAGGAATACGTGGAAAATCACTTATCATCAACCTACCAGGAAAACCAAAGTCCATACGCGAATGTTTAGACGCAGTTTTCCCCGCAGTTCCCTACTGCATAGATCTAATTGAAGGACCGTTCTTAGAATGCAACGAAGATGTCATAAAACCTTTTCGACCTAAGGCCAAATAGTATAAATACAATTTTTATTAAGATAAGGATATCTATTTAAAGTATATTTGTGAATACAAGTTTTTTGTGAACGATATTTTACCCTATTGATAAATAATTTGAGGTAGATTAGTCTTGCAAACATATGCAAAACTATCTTTAAATAGCGATTATTGAATACAGAACTAACTATAAAATAAATTTTGGGTAGTTACGTATAAACAATGTCTTACTCATCTGAATTCTATAGATGAATAATCTTAGATGCCCATGTTCCATAATAGTTTTTTGCATAGACCTGATTCTATCCATTATGATGTTTAGGTGAATTAGCTTGTATTGAGACTTCAGTATTTAAGGCCATAACAAACTTTTATGTTATAATTTAAAATAAGGGCACCTCTGAGTGCATATAAGATTTTAGGGGTGTCCATAAATTATGGTTCAAGACAGAGTTCTCTGTATCAAAGGAGTAGGTGTTGTTACATTCTAAAAATTCACAATTTATTTTAAAAAACTTCCTTCCTTTTACTCTTTCAATTTTTCTTATAAGCTTTATATCTATTAGCAGTATTTATAACTTAGAAAAGGTAAATATAGAGTTCCAATCGAAACATAATCGTATACAACTTGAAAAGACCTATGATAATCAGCTTAGATTATATGGAAGGATGTTCTCAGGATATTTGGATTTTATTGCCCATGATAAAAATATTATTAAACTTTATAAGACAAAGGATAGGCAGGCCTTATATGATTACACTAAGCCAATATTGGACAGACTTCAAAAACAATATAACATCTCACATTTTTATTTTCATACACTAGAAAGTAAGGTTTTCTTACGGGTACATGATTTCAAAAGACATTCTGACCTCATAGACCGCGATACATTGTTTCAAACAGTTAAGACAAAAACGATGACAGCGGGTATTGAACTAGGTGTTTATAATACCCTGACCTTAAGAGTTGTTATTCCATGGATTATAGAGGGTGAACTCTTAGGTTATATAGAACTTGGTGAAGATATTGATTATATGGCCTCAAGTTTATCTGAGATGCTTAATATGACACATGTAATTATTGCTATAAATATGGATAAACTTCATCCCTCAAAATACAATAAATGGCTTAAAAAGCGAATGAGTGATGAACCTTCTTTAGATGCTGGCCAATTTGTAATCATTGATTCAACAATAATGAATATTAATAAAAAAATAAAAGCCTATGTTAACAAATATATGAAACATGAAAATGATAATTTTATCATTAAAGGGGTGTCTTATAGAGTCAATAGTATTTCTATGCGTGATGCAAATGAGAATATTATAGGAAAAGTTGTTTTATTTTCTGCAGTAAAAGAGGAAGAAAATGCCTTTAAAAACCTTGTTGCACGTACAAGTATACTGATTGCTCTGATCTCACTATTAATCTTAGTAAGCTATTATATTTATGCAAGAAAAATTATAAAGATTGCAATAAAAGATGATATGACTCAACTGTATAATAGAAGATTTTTTGATCTAAATAGTAAAAAACAACTTAAAAATGCGATTGATAATGACTTAGTCTTTAGTTTGCTTATTATAGATATTGACAATTTTAAATTATATAATGATACCTATGGACATATGAAAGGGGATGATGCCCTTAAGCATGTGGCAAAGATATTAAATGATTTTTTTAATAAAGAAAAAGAGATGGTCTATCGTATAGGAGGTGAAGAGTTTGCTGTTATTTGCAAGACAAGAAAAGAGGCTGCTTTAAATATTTCTAGAGTACAGGCCCTTGTTGATTTAGTTTACTCAGCAAAAATCCCACATACTAGAAATGAAAATTATGGATACATAACTATATCAGTGGGTGTAGTTTCGAAAAATGTAGATGAAGACACCTCTTTTAGTAAATTGTTTATTAAGGCAGATGCAAATCTTTATAAAGCAAAAGAAGCAGGACGAAATCGGCTTAGCTTCTCTAAAGATTATAATACCCCAAGAAAATCAGACAGCTTTTTATAAAGTTTAACTCTAAAAGAAATTGAATTAGACAATGAAAAGCAAGGATAAATAACGAAACTACGATGAAGATACACACATTGTTAAAGAGTTAAATAAAAATAGGGTTAAGAGTCCTTTGGACTTTTAAAAGAGAGTGGTGTAATAGTAAGGCTATAAGCGCCTTACTTAAAAAATTATGCGAAGTTTATTTCAGAAACATGGTGCTGAAGACCAAGCTCTTTACCAGAAATACCAAAGGCAAGTCCTATCATTTGTTGCATGTGTAAAACAGGAAGTTTGACATCTCTACCAACTGCTTTAGATGCATGTCCATATTGAGTGTCTAGTTTGAGGTGACATAATGGACATGGAGTTACCATCCAGTCAGCATTGGCATCCATAGCGCCCATTAAAGCGTTACCTGTGAGTGTTGCTGCGATATGAGGAGATTGAAGCTCTGCATGGAAACCACAACATTTGTTTTTCTCATCATAATCAACATTTTTTCCACCACAAGCAAGGATAAGATCATCTAGTGAACGAGGAGCATATGCATCTTCGTTACCATTAGTCTCTGCATGAGTCTGCGAAGGACGGATGTTATGACAACCATAAAATGGTGCGATGTTAAACTCTGCTAGAGGTTTAACTACCATTTTACTTAGGTTATCAAGACCAAAGTCATCAATGATAGCGTATAAGAAGTGCTTTATTTCAGAAGTACCCTTGTACTCTAACCCAACCTCTGCAAGCTTTTCATTAACCTTAGTCTTCATATCAGCATCTGAATCTAAACGACGTTTAGTTAGCATAGTGTTAAGCTGACAGGTATTACAGATTGTAACCATAGTCATACCACGTGATTCTGCATAACAGATATTTCTTGCGTTTAACACTAATGATAAAAACTCATCATAATCTTGAAGGTGAGAAGCTCCACAACAAGTAGCTTCTTCTAGAATCTCTAATTCGATTCCCATTTTCTCAGCGATTGCCATTGTTGACATCATCTGTTCAGGCGTACTTTGTCTCGCAGTACAGCCAGTAAATAGTGCGTATTTTAATTTACTCATCTGTGCTCCTTAAAATTTCGCTGTAGAACAAGAGTCTACTAGCTTTTTGATTTCGTCCATCTTATCAGACTTAGGAACGATTAGTGGGTTAATGTGGGCCTTGCCTTTTGCAATCATCTGCATACCAACTTTAAGATGCTTATACATCCCATAACCCTTCTCAGAGTAGATAACAAGGCCAGCTTCATTTAGCTGACCATGCTTCTTGATTGAATCTTTGAAATATACAGCGTGACGTGTAGCGATATTGTTTTTAGCGATTCCTGCTTCAAATACCATGTTGTGTAGCTTAGTGATTTTTTCAATTGGGTTAACATCTTTAGGACATACTTCCGCACATTCCATACATTTAACACAATCCCAAATACCTGATTCTTCTTGGTTTACCAAGTTAAGGCGCTCGTTAGTTTGGTCATCTCTAACATCTGCTTGAAATCTATAGGCCGCTGCAAAAGCTGCGGGTCCCATAAATGCGTCACTGATTTCAAGAGCAGGACATGAATAATGACAAGCCCCACACTGAATACAATAATCCGCTTCTAGAAGTTGATCAACTTGAGCAGGAGATACAAAGTGCTCATTTTGCGGAGTGTCTTCAACATCAGCGTCAAGGAAAGGTTTAACAGCAGCGTGTTTAACCCAGAAGTCTTCTTTATCAATGATAAGATCTTTCATAGCGCGCTTAATGCTAAGTGGCTCAATAGTAAGCGTGTCGCCGTAAGTTTCTGCCATTTGAAGAACATTTTGCTTACAAGCAAGAATAGCTTTTCCATTAATCTTAACGGAACAAATACCACAGATACCGTGGCGACATGAACGTCTGTAAGATAAAGAACCGTCCATCTCATTTTTAATAGTAGTTAATATGTCAAGAACAACATTCTCATGTGTAACATCAACAACATAATCTATGTATGTTGGAAGGTAATCCGTCTCAGAATTGAAACGAAATATTTTAAAGGTAATTTTTTTACTTTTCATTGCACTCATTTCTTCTCCTTAATACGTTCTAGCTCTAAGCTCATGCTTGCCAAGAATGACATCCATGTACTCTAAGTTGACGTTTCCGTCTTTATCCATGTAACCCATAGTGTGTTGTAAGAAATTCTCATCATCACGAGTAGGGAAGTCTTCTCTATAGTGAGCACCACGACTCTCTTTACGAGCAAGAGCAGATTGTGCGATGAAAGTACAATAATCAAGCATGTGACCAAATTCAATCGCTTCTTGAAGTTCTGTATTAAAGATTTTTGACTTATCTTCGATACGAATGTTCTTATATTTTTCTCTAAGGTCTTTCATGACATTTAACTGTTTAGCAAGGGTTTCTTCTGAACGGAAAACTCCAGCGTTATCAGTCATAGACTGTTGAAGCTCATGTCTAAGTTTTGCAACTTTTTCAGTTCCATTGTTTGTTATAACCCAATCATATTCTTTGCTCATAGCGTCTGCGTCAGCCTGAGTTGCTTTTCTTAGTTCAATAGCATCTACATCTTTTGCCATGCTTTGACCAACGTGACGACCAAAAAGTAGCGCTTCAAGAACGGAGTTAGCACCTAAACGGTTAGCTCCGTGAACCGAAACACAAGCACATTCGCCAGCGGCATAGAAACCTTCTACAAATTCTTCATTATTTTTACGAACATGTCCATCAACATCACAAGGAATACCACCCATAGAGTAGTGCGCCGTCGCTGAAATCAGGATTGGTTCTTTAATCATATCTAGACCTAAGAAAGTGATAGCTAAATCACGAAGCTCAGGAAGTCTTTCCATAATTAAATCTTTTCCAAGATGTACTAGGTTAATGTAAACCGCGTCTTTTCTTGGACCAACACCACGACCCTCACGGATCTCTTGGATAATTGCACGTGCAACAACGTCACGAGAAGCAAGTTCCATCGCATTAGGCGCGTACTTCGTCATGAAACGTTCGCCTTCTGAGTTGATCAGTTGACCACCCTCACCACGCGCTGCTTCAGAAATAAGAACACCATTACCAGAAAGACCTGATGGGTGGAATTGTACAAACTCCATATCTTCTAAAGGAAGACCATGACGCGCAACCAATGAAAGACCATCACCTGTGTTTGCGTGCGCGTTTGAATTGATTTTAAATGAACGTGCATATCCACCTGTTGCAAACATTACTGCTTTTGCATTGAAGATTGCTTTTTCAGAGTTCTTAATATCATACGCTGCGATACCATGAACTTTTCCATCTTTATATAGAAGGTCAGCCGCATACCATTCGTCAAAGAAGGTTACACCATAACGAAGAGCTTGTTCAAAAATTGTTTGAAGTAATGTAAGACCTGTACGGTCTTTTGCGTAACAAGCTCTTGGAGAAGATTGACCACCAAAAGGACGTTGAGCAATCTTTCCATCTTCTGTACGTGAGAAAACAGCACCCATTTGTTCAACCCAACGAACAGTTTCAGGTGCTTTGTTACACATGAACTCAACCGTATCTTGGTCTGCCAAATAGTCAGAACCTTTAACCGTATCAAACTCATGAAGCTCAATGCTGTCTGCATCTGAGAATGCTGCATTAATTCCACCTTGCGCCGCACCTGAGTGTGAACGTAAAGGGTGTAGTTTTGTAATAACGGCAACTTTTTTGCCTGCTTTTTGCAGTTCAAGCGCTGCTGCACAACCTGCAAGGCCAGCACCAACAATTACCGCGTCGTAAGTATGAATAGGAATACTCATTCGCAATCCTCCGAAAATAATTTTCATGATTATATCTTCAAATTGCTTGGTAAAAGTTAAAGGGAAGGGCTTTTGTTTGGAAGTTTAGTTGTGTTACGCTTTGTTGCATTAAAAGGTTCAAAGAGATAGCTTAAGCACGCATTTTAAAGCGACCTTGTCTTAAGTGTGTAAAGTTAATTACCTTAAGCCTTTTTCTGCGCGGTCTCTTAATTGAGCAATTCTATTTCCACCTTGAGCAATAGCTGCGTGCAAAATCTCTTTAGCATGGGCGATAGTTTGGTCTAAGGCTTTATTTGGTGCCTTCACTACAAATCCACCACTTACTGTTACGCTGATGGACTCTCCCTTAGGCGCTTTAAATCTGGTTTCTTCTATGGTCTTTCTAATTTGTTCACAATCGTGCAAGGCCGCATCTTTAGTTGTTCTATTTAAGATAAGCACAAACTGATCATAATCAATTCGACCTAATACATCAGTATGTTGTTCATAAAGTGAAAAAGTAAATGCTATTTTTTTAAGAATTTGATTGGCTAGGTCTTTCTTATACTTCTTTTCAACATCTTTAAAATGATCTAGGGAAAATACACATACTATTAAGGTTGCACCATTACTTCCCTTACGGTTTGCAAATCCATGCAATAAACCTTTGTAATTATTGATTTCAGTGACTGGGTCGACAAAGGCTGGATTTTCAGTAGCCGTTGGTTTACGACTCATTCTTTTTGTAATCATTTCAGCTTCTTCTGTTTGAAACATTCGACCTTTACTTTCTAAATCCACAGAATATAATGTTTTTATATCCTTATATATATAAGAAAGACGACGTGTAAACCAAAGTGTTGCTAAGATCGAAATTAGAAAGATAAGGTATATAAGAATTTGAATGGCTTGAAACTTTTGTGCCTCATAAATCATATGCTTTTCTTGTAATTCAGCAAGTTTCGAAGTATAAGTAACTTGGGCAAAATCAAACTCATCTAAGCGTTCTTCTAAGTCTTCTAAACTTTGTGTATAATAGTCAGTAGCGGCCTCAATATATAATAATTGTTTGATCTCAAGTTCTTCTAAATCATTAACATATTGTGTTGAATGTCCATAAAGATATTGCCCTAAAATGTCAAATTCAAAAGCTTCTTTCATTTTAACAATGTCAAATTTCAAAGAACTTACTATACCTTTTAATTGAATATTACTTAGTTCAATGTCTTCACGACCAAGGTTATAGGCTTCTACCATCAAAGTTTTTTGATCTAAAATGAGTTCTGTTTTTTCTACAGATGAATTTAGAGTAAAGGTAAGTACTGCAAGTAATCCTAATAAAATTGACAGGGCTAAAAGTGTCTTTGAAAGATTATCGAATATCTTTTTTATTGACCAACGCATTTGTATCCTTAATAAGGTAAATATAAATTTTTTCTATTTTAAACTGACAAGCATTAAAAATGACTTAATACCAATGATTAAGGGATGATACTGATGATAAATAAACTAATAGTGAGTAGAAAGGTTAATATTAGTGAGAGAGTTGAGGAGTCTGTCTTTATTTTGTAAAATGTCAAACTTCTTGTGCCCAGGAATTGGGCAGATACTATTAGTTTTGATGTCATATAAAGAAAGGTTTATTGATTATGAATAACTTTTCCTTTAAACCCTAGTTCTTCTAAGGCCTTTAGGACCTCTTTTATATCTATATCTGAGCCATCTTTACTTGAGATGTCCATAATAGCAGTTTTATAATCCACAGTAACCTTATACTTTGACAAGTCTTCTTCAAAACTTTCATTTATGCCATTAGCACAACCCCCACAGCTCATTCCACCAATTTCAAGCTTTAAACTGCTTTCTGCCATTAAGACACTCATCATTAAGAATAAACCTATAAATAATTTAAACATTTTCTATCTCCTGTTGAATTTCTTTAATTGCCTTACTCACCTCACCTAAACAACATCCTCCACTAGGGTTTAAAATC
>NZ_JAEMVE010000152.1 GCF_029216045.1 Sulfurimonas sp. MAG313
CATATCACTACAAGCAAGTCCTGCATTATCAAAAGATGTCCCTTCTAATGTTAGACCCGCTAAAGTACTTTGAAAAAGTGTTGAGTTGTTAAAAGAAGTATGCTCAATTGTACTAGTACCTAGATGCACTATCTATCACTGGTACTAGTACAATTGAGCATACTTCTTTTAACAACTCAACACTTTTTCAAAGTACTTTAGCGGGTCTAACATTAGAAGGGACATCTTTTGATAATGCAGGACTTGCTTGTAGTGATATGAGTCACATAAACTTTTCCAACAGTAGCTTTATTAATGCATTTCTTAATGGCAATGACTTTTCGAATCCAATTTCTAGAACCATTGGTGGCAATGCCAATTTTTATGGAGCCAATCTTTCTGGTGTAAATTTTGAAAATGTAAACTTTACAAATGCCACTTTAACAGAAGCAACATTTTCTTTTTCAAAGGCTGATATAAATATAGATGATGACAGAAGTTGCCCTGGACACACTAAAAAACCCTCAACAAACAGTAGTACAACTTGCCCTAATGGAAGCAAACCAAACTTACAATGTAACTTACTAGAAAGGACATAAAATGAAACGAAGGAAATTTATAAAAAATTCTGCGATACTTGGTGCTAGTGCTGGCATAAGTACACAGTTAAGTGGCTGTGGATCATCATCTAAAAATAATGGTAGTGCAGGCATTCACGCAGAAAAGACACTCACCATAAACTATCTACATGACCTAGCTCTCAGTCCTCAGAGCCACTATGACTCACTCACTTCCGAAGAGCAAACATATTTAGATACATATTTCCCAAACTATAGCCCTTCTAGTGTACCGCATAACCATCCAAATGATGAAGTCTATTTGGTCAATCATCAAGGGGCACAAAAACTTAGTAAGGAAAGTACCTCTAGTACAAACAACAATGAAAAACGTAAACTATTTAAATCAAATAATGCCCAAACATATAGTTATGAGACAACTATGATAAAAGACAATTATGCCATTCATATGTTTTATAAAAAGATTAATAACACAAATCTTTATATGTACTCAGACGAAGATGATATAGTACAGGACAGTCCTCCTCAGTACTCACTAGCGGCACTTGTATTGATAGTTCCAAATGACTCAAATAGCGATGAAAACATCACATTTTCAAATGCTCCAAGAGAGATAGCAAAAGCACTTATCTTTTCTACACCCGCTTTTCAACATTTTTCACAAAGTGATCTCTCCTATGCTCTCTCAAAATTTGATGATATATTTTTAGGAAATGATTTATATGGAAACCCTACTAAAAAGAATAGAACAAGCCTTGAAAAAGTTATCAACCATGTAGGACTGCAAAACTGGTACTACTACCAAGCCTATAGAGATAACGATGGAATAGCAACTCTTCGTAAAACAGACAGTGTTGACAGCAAGGGAAACATCATCCATAAGATAGGTGACCCCATCTATACTTTTCCTTTAAAAGATTCTCTAAGTATACATCTTCAAAGTGATTTAAATAAGGTAATTCAATACTTTTCAGTAGACGAAAGGCTTTCTTCTGTACTTTTACCCACTCAAAAAAACTTATCAAATGTTCAACAGAGAATGAAAAGTATGCAGAAAAAAATATTAGAAAAGTCAATTACAAATGATGATGGCATTAAGTATGACATAGATACATCATCTTTAAAAAGTCAAGGTGTGAAAATAGACTTAAAGAAAGTGGACGGCAATGGTTTACATATTAGAGCTTCAAATCATTACAATAGACATGTAAAGATTAGTGTTATCTACATCGATGTAGATGGGTTTGTCATAGCATTAGATACACAATCTGCTGATATAAGCATTCCTAGTCTTCTACCAGAAACAACAGTAGTTTCAAAAACTTATGTTAAAAAAGTTGGAACCTTATCCCCACGTTATGCCCTTATGGCTATCCCACTTGTAGATTATATTCAAGATTTCACAATACCAATACTCTCTAATGCTCATACTGTAAGAATTATAGTTGGAGCATTTTCATTTAATGATGGACACAA
>NZ_JAEMVE010000153.1 GCF_029216045.1 Sulfurimonas sp. MAG313
GGTAGCTGTTGCACAAGACATATAAAACCATAGATCGTACGTCAAAAGCTTCTTTTTAAGAGGCTTTTGTTTTTTGTATCAGTATTGAATTCCAAAATTAAACAGGTACTAATAACCTTGTTTTAAGCTTGTATTGTGCTTTTAAAACAGATAATAAATGATGCATTGCTTTGGCATCACTTTTTACAGTTTTCAAAATAAATTTTAAGTACTTTTTAAGATTATAGGCAATCGCAGACATGTGCATAACCTTGTTGGCTTGTTTGATACCGATGATGTTTATTTTTCGAAGCCCTCTAAATTGGGTAAGTGTTCCAAAAACAGGCTCAACTGTACTTTGCCGTTTTGCCTTCATATACTTGCCTTGTTTACTCTCTACTCTAGCTATTGCTCGTTCATATTCTTCTCGGTAATAGGTAACTGTGAATTTCTTTTCTTGTGCTGATTTACCCAAACAACTTTGTCGTATTGGACAACATTTACACAGTTTGGATGAGGCTCTGTATTCTTTCTTTTTTGTGTGGTTCTTTTTTTCGTAAAATACCTTTTTAAAAGGAATAATTTCTCCTTGTGGACATAGATAATAATCTTGTTCTTTGTTGTAAGTAAAACCATCTGGGCCGCCCTTATAGGTCCCATGGGGTGGAATATAACTCTGCAATCCTACTTGTTCTAAAAAGGCGTAATTCTCTCCGCTACTATAACCTGTATCTGCTAAACAGTTCCGCCAAATAAGACCTTGCTTGTGTAGTCGTAGTTTTAATCGATTAACGATATCTTCTAAGTACTGATTGTCTTTCTTATCGGCATGATACGCCCAAATATCAGTAATTACATGATGGGCAGTGTCTACACTCAACTGACTCATATAATTTAGCTTTCTTGCCTTACCGGGTTTTACACTAATGCGAGCATCAGGATCAGTCGGACTATAATGTGTTTTATTACTTGTGTATTTTGAACCTTTGTTTCCTGCACCCGGACGCCTGTCTTGATCTTTACTCCACTTTTTATTTCTGCTTTTTATTGCTTGTAACTCTTTATCACTCGCTGTGATTTCTTGTTGCTCTTTGGATGCTTTATTGACTTTTGATTGTCGTATAGGTTTAGCTTCTTTATCCATCGAACTCATATGGCGGATGCTTTTTAAATGTGCTTCTAAATCTTCTTTAGGAACCTTCAACTCCAAACTATCCATAGAAGCATTCGCCTTTACCGGAGCGGAATCAATTACTTGTGTATGACCACTTACCATTCCCTTTTCAACACACATAGTCAATATCTTGGTAAACACTTCTTCAAATACAGACTCTGGAAATAGCTGACGGGTACGACTAATGGTAGAATGCCATGGTAACTCTTCATCAATATCATATTCTAAAAAATAAAGTATATCTAATCGTAAACTGCTATGCAATATTAGATCTCTGTCGCTAATAATATTTTCTAAATAGCCAACTAAACACAATTTGAAAAATACAACAGGATCAATACTTTTTTGACCACTCTCTCCATAGTACTTTTTGGTAAGGGAATATAAAAATCGCAATTCCAATACTTCTTTTAATCGTCTATAAAAATTGTTCTTTGGAATGCGGTCACTTAGTTGAAAATGAGCGAATAATTTCTCCTGGTAGTTCTTTTTGCCTTGCATACAACAAGATACGAATTCTAGTTCAAATTCTATGCTAATTTACTTAACTTGTGCAACAGGCACAATGGCTATAATTCATTGTGGTTTTGTGTCTTACCAAAGTTTAGTATATTTAACACGGCTGATTTCTACAGCGGAAAATCCTACGGATTTATCCACAACGAAATCATAGCCTAAC
>NZ_JAEMVE010000154.1 GCF_029216045.1 Sulfurimonas sp. MAG313
ATATTGTTCAGTATGTCGAGCTCATTCTCTCGGTTGTAAAATCTTTAGTAATCAAAAAACGTTCATGGGAATACTGGCTTTTTGCAATTAGTTCAGATATATGAGATTTTGCATTTGCCACGGAGATTGGTGTTGCTATCATAATTAACTCCTAAATTTTTAGGTCATTATGACCTTTTAATGTATTAATTCAACTTTTTCTCTTTTTTGTATTCATGGTAGTTGAACCTAGCACATCAGTTGAACCTTGTATTAGTTGTGTTAGTGATAATCTAGGTTTAATAAACCTTTTTACTATACCATGTACTTCTACCACCGCCCTGTCGAATAATTAAACCTAATTTAACTAGTTTAGCAATCCTCTTTTTTATAGTGGGATCACTTATATTGCTATTTGCCAGCAATTCACGGGCTTTAGATAAGTTTATCCTTCCATTGTCTTCAATATATTGCATTATCAAAGCGCACTCCTCGGAAAGATTTGAATATTTATCTATGCCATTAGTTTTAATTTCTAAGTGTTCCTTTTGCTTTTTAAGTGACCTAAAAAAGAAATTTAACCAAGGCTCCCAATCTTCTTCATCTTTCAAAGTTTTTTGCGTTCTTTGCAGTGCAAGGTAATATGAGTCCTTATTTTTTTCAATAACACTTTCTAATGAAGTGTATGGAATATAAATATAGCCGGCTTTAAGCATTAATAAAGTAATTAATACACGAGATAGCCTGCCATTACCGTCTTGAAAGGGGTGGATAGCTAGAAAAACAACATTAAATACAGCAATGACAATCAAAGGATGATAACTTTTATCCTCTAATGATTCCCTTGTCCAGTAAACTAGTTCTTGCATTTTTCTTGGTGTATCAAAGGGTGATGTCGTTTCAAAAACAACACCCAAGCTTTTGCCTGTTTTATCAAAAGCCTCAACACTATTTGAGTGTTTTTTATACTCCCCTTTATGCCGTTCATCTTTACTTGAATACTTAAGTAAGCGGTCATGTAAAAATTTAATATAATTTTCTGATATTTGAATATCTTTAAATTCACTAAAGACAGTTTCCATCACTTCTGCATAGCCAATAACTTCTTGCTCATCTCTACTAGAAAATGACTGCTTCGCTACTTCCCCCAATAAAGATTCAATTTCGTGATCAGTTAGTTTAACTCCCTCAATTCGGGTACTAGAGCCAATACTTTCAATTGTCGCCACATGACGCAAATGGCTTAAATACTCAGGGTTATAAGAGCTTTTAATCTCCCACGTTGAATTAAACTGTTCAAGTTCAGTAATAATTCTTAATAATTCCTGGGTAATGTTTAGTGTTTTTAAATTCATTTGGAAAAATATACCCCTGTCCTTTCAAAATATAGTTTTTATCTTATTGTATCCGAATATATCCGAATAGCAATTTATTTTATCTGAATAAGAGAGTAATCAAGGGGGGAAATAATAATCAAGGGAAAATCAAGGGGAATCAAGGGGTCAAATCTAACATTATACGCTTAATATGTATGCTATTTGATCAATACTTTTAGCTTACTAATATTGGTTGATATGGTTGCATATCTTGCCTAGTTCATCACATGCTAGTATGCATTTTCATGGATAATTTAGTGTATTTTTGAGTGAATATTTTCTTTTTGATGTAATATATGGATAATTTTAATCCCATAGCCTGTTATTTTATAAAAGAAAATATGTTCAGCATGTTCGTGTCGTCGAAATTCATGGAATTTACGCCCTAACTCGGGTTGTTCAGCTAATAACTCAAAAGTATCATGTAGGGATGTAAAATAATCATCTGCTATTTTTTCTCCAAAATTTAAAATTGAGTATTCATA
>NZ_JAEMVE010000155.1 GCF_029216045.1 Sulfurimonas sp. MAG313
GAATATTTTTATTAAAGACAACAAGGTTATTCTTGAACCTATGCAAAAAGAAAGAGAAAAGATTAACCTAAAAGACCTGATAAAACAAATACCAAAAGATTATCAAGTGCATGAAGAAATTACAACATCACTTGGGCTAGAAGAATGGTAAATTCATATACTCCAAAAAAAGGTGACATAATAATCTTAACATTTGATCCTCAAGCAGGACATGAACAAGCAGGCAGAAGACCCGTTCTAACCTTAAGTGATGAACTCTTCAATGAGAATGTAGGCTTAGCAATAGCTTGTCCCATAACAAATACAGACAGAAATTTTCCTTTCCATATTCCCGTAGCCAAGCTTATTACTATACTAGATTACTTCTATTTTTTTATATACTGTTTTTTTAGCAAATCACTACGGATTTAATCTCTGTAAACTCTTCAATAGCAAAACGTGGGCCTTCTCGCCCTACTCCACTTAGTTTTACGCCACCATAAGGTTGGATATCAAAACGCAAGGTGGGCATATCGTTGATGATGATTCCACCTGCGTCTAGTTCATGGATAGCTCTTTGCATGAGGCTTAGTGAGTTTGTGAAGACTGAGGACTGTAAGCCGTAAGGGGAATTATTCATTTTTGGTTTTGCTTCATCAAAGTCTTTTACCTTCACTAAAGAAACGATAGGTGCAAAAACTTCTTCGCAGACTATGGCCATATCATCTCGTACATCAGCCATAACACAAGGATGGAACATTCTTCCCTCACATTTAAACTCAGTAATACATTGAGCACCCTCATCAATTGCTGATTGGACCCAAGCCGTAGCTCTACTGGCAGATTCATCATCTATCACAGGCCCCATAAAGGTCGTATCATCATAAGGAGAACCTACCACTAACTTTGAAGTTTCTTCTGCCATCTTTGAAGCAAAGGCATCATACACATCTTCATGTACATATATTCTTTGAAGCGAAATACATACCTGCCCTGAGTTTACAAAGGCACCTAAGGCGCAACGATTTGCGGCCATATCTAAGTCCGCTGATGTATCTATAAAGGTTGCTGCATTTCCACCTAATTCAAGTGATATTTTTTTAATCCCAGCAGAACGGGTAATGATATTTCCAACAGGCACAGAACCTGTAAAAGAGACAACTCTAGGAATCGAGCTTTCAACTAAAGTAGAACCTACTTCAACATCTCCATACACGACTGAAAGAGCATCTTTAACAGCGTATTCACTCTCAATAAAAAGCTTTGCAAATTTATACGCAGTTAAGGGGGCCTCAGGTGTTGGCTTTAATACCACGCAATTTCCAGACACTAAAGCAGGGGCTATCTTATGTGCCACTAGGTTCAAAGGAAAATTAAAAGGGGTAATAGCAGAAATAACGCCTACCGGTTCTCTAAAATAATAAGCAATAGTTTTTTTGCCTGAGGGCATTGCGTCTGTGTTGATCGTTTCACCATGCATAGTACGCATAGTTTCAGCAGAAAGAATTACGGTTTCAATAGCTCTATCCACTTCAATACGAGAAAACATTAAAGGTTTTCCTACCTCATCGGTCATAGTACGCGCTAAATCTTCACGGTTTTCTTTCATCTTTGAAGCCACATCTAAAAGCCAGGCACATCGTTGAGATAGCGTTGTCGTCTTTGCTTCAGCACATGCTTCTTTGGCAATTTCTAATGCTTTTATAGTATCTTGAGCATCACAAATTGGTGCTAGTGAAACTAGCTTATTATTAAAAGGAGAATGTCTTTCACTTACATTTGCTTTTGTTGCTTCTGTACTTCCAAAATATATTTTTGCTTGCATACTACATCCAATTTATAATTTAATTATCCGAATTATACATTAAGCAAATTTATTTAACTTGTTTTTTATATTTTTAGTCTAATATTTCAAAAAAACATTGGACAACTATGAACTTTTCAAGCTTAAACCTAGTAGCAACACCTGGTCAACTTGGTATTAAACCTGATGTGAGAAAACCAAATCCAGCTTTTTTAACTGAATTAGGTGAAGAAGGTTTTAGAGAACTTATTGCTTCTCATTATGATTTGTTGAAAGACAGTGATATTTCACAACTTTTTCCAACTGAAGACCCACAAGAATTTTCAGATGCAAAAAAACATGCTGCGGACTTTATGATACAAATATGTGGAGGACCTGCTTATTTTAATGCAAGTAGAGGTGCTCCAATGATGGGAAAACGCCACGCCCCATTTAGAATTGACGAGCATGCAAGACAAAGATGGCTAGAATGTTACGCAATGCTTTTACCAGCTCTGGCGCCTAAGGTTTCAAATGACAACATTCAGTCGTATTGGAACTATTTAAATGTATTTTCTCAGTGGATGGTTAATACTCCGTCTTAAAAAAGCTTAACGCTTTTTTTGGGGAAAGGCTACGCTTCGCTAACGGGCAAGAGCAAGAACCTTTTTATTCTCTTCTTTCTTCACCTTAATGAATAAAATGAATGTCCCCTTCCCTAAAAAAAGACATAAAGTCTTTTTTATACCTTTTTAGATAGAATCATCTATATTTATTAAACAATTTCAGGAAAACAAATGAACGAAGCCAAATATATTTGGATGAACGGCGAGATGAAGCCATGGCATGAGGCTCAAACTCATGTTTTATCACATACTTTACATTATGGAAATGGTGTTATTGAAGGGACTAAGGCTTATAAAACCGCTAAAGGTTACGCTATTTTTAGACTTCAAGATCACACAGAACGTTTGCTTGAATCTGCTAAAATGACACTTATTAACATTCCGTACTCAGTGAATGAGCTCAATAAGGCTCAAATAGAGCTTGTTAAGGCAAATGAATTTGAAGGGGATAATGTTTATCTTCGTCCTTTTTCATTTTTAGGTTACGGACAAATGGGAATTTATCATAAAGATGCTCCTGTTGAAACGGTAATCGCGGCTTGGGAATGGGGAGCGTATCTTGGAGAAGAAGGGCTTAAAAGCGGTATTCGTTTAAAAGTTGCTTCTATGACAAGAGCGGCAAACACCTCAAGTATGGGAAAGGCAAAGGCAACAGCTAATTACCTTAACTCACAAATGGCAAAGTACGAAGCTATTGACTGTGGATATGATGAGGCCTTACTTCTTGATGATCAGGGTTATGTAGCAGAAGCAAGCGGTGCTTGTTTCTTTATGGTGTATAAGGGTCAACTTATTTCGCCTCCTAACGACAACTCTTTAGAATCTATCACTCAAAAGATGGTTATTGAGTTAGCTGAAGACATGGGAATGCCTGTTATTAGAAGACGTATTAC
>NZ_JAEMVE010000020.1 GCF_029216045.1 Sulfurimonas sp. MAG313
AGGACGAGAATTTGCCTTATACGAGTCATCATGTTCTTCATCCACCACAATAAGACCTAGATTCGATATAGGTAAAAACAAGGCCGATCTAGCTCCGGCTATTACTCTAGCTGATCCATCCAAAAGCTTTTCAAGTGCTTTTTCTTTTTGCTTCTTACTTAGCTTAGAGTGCCACATAACAACACTATCACCAAAATGTTCTTCAAGCCTATCTTGCATCTGAGGAGTTAAAGAAATTTCAGGCATCAACATCAAAACACGTTTGCCCTCTGCCAGTACCTCTTCAAACCATTTCATATAAATCTCAGTCTTTCCTGAACCAGTATCCCCAAAAAGCAAAGACACCTTATGCTTTTGTAATTCCACTAAGACTGTATTTTGTTTATCTGATAAAACAATAGAACACTTTACAGTTTTTTCATCTTCAACAACAGTCTTACCTTCAAAAAAAGGGACAAATAAAGAAAAAGACTCTCCTAAAGAGCAAAAGTAATAATTAGAAATAAATTTGGCAAGCAGGTATTGTTCTTTAGAAAAATAGAAACCCGTAGATTCAAGAATATCAACTGTTTCAAATTTAGGTTTTACTACCTTTTTTATAAGAACAGCTTTTTTTTCTTTATTTTGGAAGGGAAGGGTAATAATATCAAGAGGATAATAATTAGATATCGAAGAGAAAGTCAAAGGCTCTATAGCAGAGCCTAGGATAGAACATTCATAATACAACTAGTTTGCTAGCTTACTACAATAAGTTCCTGCACAAGTGAAACTACCATCATCTTCATCATAGGTAAAAGCAACTGCTGTTTGTAAGATTGTATAAGTAAAGTCTTGTCCAGCCGTTGCACCGCTAGCCCATTTTCCATTTCCAATTCCCGCAGTAATTGGATAGGGTAAAACACCTCCAAAAAGGCCACCTGTATTCATAATATTTTCTCTTATAAACTGTGGGTCACCTCTAAATAATCTTCCTTGTCTTTCATTAATAATGGCTGCACGTATTGAAGCAACATCAGCTCGACCTTTTACAACCTGAGCATCTGCTCTTGTCACAGCAAATCTAGGAACTGCTACAGCAGCTAAAATTCCTAAAATAACTATAACAAAGACAAGTTCAATCATTGTAAATGCACTTTGATTTTTTTTCATAACAACCTTCTTTAATATTATCTTCAACTATGTGGTTTTAAAAAATTTACTTTTCAAACCACATAATTAACTTAATATAGCGTAGATTTCATTCAACTACATTGCTACCGCCAAGAATATAGTACTTTTTAGCACCACCAATTGAAGTAAGTCCACTATTTACGCCTCTTCTTATCGATTCATCCCGTACTATAGTGGGGCAAGAAGGATTTGCTGCAGCTATTATGGCAATTGAAATATTTCCATCTGCTGCATTCTCTTCTACAAACAAGAAGCAACTACTCAAAATATTTGCATCATTAACATCATATGCAATGAAGCTACCTTTAGCTGTAAATTCTGCTCCTAAGTTTGTCAATGCTTGTACTACACTTGTCATTCCAGCAGCTACTTTAGCATCGTTACGAGTAGCTGCGAGTTTGGGAATTGCAACCGCAGCTAGTATGCCTAATATCACAATGACAAAAATTAATTCAATCATTGTAAAGCCTGTTTTTAGTTTATTATTCATAAGCTAAGCCTTAGCACTATATTGTGTGATTAAGAAAATAAGGAATTAAATTTCTAAATGATTTTAAAAATTTAATTTCGAATAGACTTTAGATATAAAATGACTACTCAATTACACCTGTACCACCAAATACATAATATTTTTTAGCTCCAGCTGCAGATGTTAAACCATTTTTAACGGCTTTAGTTGTTGCTACTGTTCGTACTGCTGCTGGACAAGCTGTAGTCGCTGCAGCAATTATTGCGACAGAAATATTTCCATCTGCTGCGTTTTCTTCAACGAATAGGAAACAATTTGTTGCAGTATTTGCGGCGGCAACATTATAATCAATAAAAGACCCTTTAGCTGTAAATTCAGCACCTAAGTTAGTTAATGCTTGAGATACTGTTGTCATCTCTGCTGCAATTTTTGCATCATTACGAGTTGCTGCAAGCTTTGGGATAGCAACTGCTGCTAAAATACCTAGGATAACGATAACGAAGATCAATTCGATCATAGTAAAACCTTTTTTCATGTCTTACTCCTTGTTTTAAAATATGGGTCACTCTAGTAACCTTAGAAACATTGTATATCAGATCTACTTATAGAGGACTTAATTTGTGAAGTAGTTAAAACCTCACAATACAGACTAAGAAAAGGTCTTTTTTTATTCGTTTATATTTTTTTTAATGTATTTGTTAGCATTTGTTCTGCTTCAAAGAGTTCATAATTCTTTTTTACATAAGCTTGAAGGAGAGTTTTTATATCGTTGTTCCCGTGTACATTAAACTTTTCTTCCAAATCTTTTTCTATATAAGAAGCAAAGCCATCTTCTAAGTCGATATCAAAACGACTTGAGTTTATGGTTAGTGTAATTTTTTTACTCATTTTTACCCTAGTGCTATTTCGATTTTTTTCACTATTTCTTCTATTTCTATATCTTTTAGGGCATTTTCTTCTTCTAACTTATTTATAGTTGCGTCTTTGGCCTCACTCTGGCCCTTACAGCTAATAAGTTCCATTCTTAATGTTTCATTTTCATTTTTCATTGTTTCATAACGAGTAACCATCGCGTCAATTTTTTCATTAAGTTGTTCAATTGTTGTCAACATATTTATCTCTTTTTATATTAATTGCTATAATTCTAACATATTTTTTAGACTTCTTGTAATATATATCGAATTTACAAAGGCTCTATTGGCTAAAAAGGCACGAACAATGAGTACATTTATCCTATCTTCAGACTATGAGCCAGCAGGTGATCAACCTGAGGCAATCAAAGTCTTAACCAATAGCATTAAAGCAAAAAATCGTTATCAGACTTTAGTAGGCGTAACGGGTTCAGGTAAAACCTATACTATGGCGCAGACTATTGCTGAACTTCAGATCCCTACACTTATCATGACACATAATAAAACCTTGGCGGCTCAGCTGTATTCTGAATTTAAAGGTTTTTTCCCACAAAACCATGTAGAATATTTTATTTCATATTATGATTATTACCAACCTGAGGCCTATATTCCTAGGCAAGACCTTTTTATTGAAAAAGATTCTTCAATAAATGAAGAGCTTGAAAGACTGAGACTCTCAGCTACAGCCAACTTACTATCATATGATGATGTGATTTGTGTGGCCTCTGTTTCTGCAAATTATGGGTTGGGGGATCCCGAAGAGTATGTAAAAATGGTGCAAGCCCTTGCTTTGGGTGATGAAATTAATCAAAAACAGTTATTACTTCGTTTTGTTGAGATGGGATATACCCGCAACGACAACTTTTTTGATAGAGGAAACATCCGTGTTTCTGGTGATGTAATTGATATATTTCCTGCTTATCATGAAGATGAGGCCATTAGAATTGAATTTTTTGGTGATGAAGTTGATTCTATCTATAGTATCGATGTACTAAAAAATAAAAAAATTGAAACCTTTAAAAAGGTGACAATTTACGCAACTTCTCAGTTTGCTGTAGGCAATGAGAAACTTTCTCGCGCAATTAAGCGTATAGAAAAAGAGTTAGACCAAAGACTTAATTATTTCTCAACTGAAGACAAGCTGGTTGAGTATCAACGCATTAAACAGCGTACTGAGTTTGACTTAGAGATGTTAGAAGCTACTGGCATGTGTAAGGGAGTGGAAAACTATTCTAGACACTTAACGGATAAAAAAGAGGGGGAGGCTCCCTTTACCTTGTTGGATTATTTTGCTCAACGTCATACAGAATATCTTGTTATTGTAGATGAATCACATGTTTCCCTTCCTCAATTTAGAGGGATGTATGCAGGAGATAGAAGTAGGAAAGATGTCTTAGTTGATTATGGGTTTAGACTTCCTTCTGCCCTTGACAACAGACCTTTTACCTATCCCGAGTTTATTGAAAAAGCCCCCTACTATCTTTTTGTCTCCGCCACTCCTAACGAGGTGGAACTTGAGCTCTCAAGTGCAGTTGCCCATCAAATCATTCGTCCAACAGGTTTATTAGACCCTATTATTGAGGTAAGGACTTCTGATAATCAGGTAGAAGACTTACATGATGAGATTAAAAAAACCATTTTAAAAGATGAAAGAGTACTCGTAACGACACTGACTAAAAAAATGTCTGAGGCCTTAACAAAATATCTAGCAGACTTAGGAGTTAAGGTTCAGTATATGCATTCAGACATTGACGCTATTGAAAGAAACCAAATCATTCGAGGTTTGCGATTAGGTGAATTTGATGTACTTATAGGAATTAATTTATTAAGAGAGGGACTTGACTTACCAGAAGTAAGCTTAGTCACTATATTAGATGCAGATAAAGAAGGTTTTCTACGCTCTGAAACAGCTCTTATACAAACCATGGGAAGAGCTGCGAGAAATTCAGGAGGTCGTGTTATCTTGTACGCTAATAAAATCACTAAGTCTATGAAAAAAGCTATGGACATTACTATCTCACGAAGGGAACTGCAAGATGCCCATAATAAAAAACATGGCATAACTCCTAAAACAGTTATGCGTAAGCTTGATACCGATTTAAAGGTTGAAAATGAGGCTGAACTTTATAATAAAGGTAAAAAGGCAGAGAAAATGCCTGCAAGAGAAAGAAAGAAGCTTTTAGATGTCCTTAACGCTAAAAATGAAACAAGCAGCAAAGCTCTTAGAATTCGAAGAAGCAGCTCGTTTAAGAGATGAAATTGCTAAGATAAAAAAACTGTAGAACCGCTTTACAATATATGCTGAAACTCATAGGAATAAAATTCAGCTATAATAAACAACTTTATAAAACAATTACGGATATGAAATGCTAAATCTTAAAGACCCAAAATATTATTTAAATAGAGAACTTTCGTGGCTTCAGTTTAATACACGTGTTTTACACCAAGCACAAGATGAGGACTTACCTCTTTTGGAAAGACTTAAATTCTTAGCCATTTATGGAACCAACCTTGATGAATTCTATATGATTCGTGTGGCTGGGCTTAAAAAGCTTTTTACAGCGGGAGTTATCGTTTCTGGCGCGGATAGACTAACACCTTTACAGCAGTTACGTGAGATACGAAAGTATCTTCATCAAGAAAAGCAAGTAGTAGAATACACCCTTATAAATATTTTTAAAGAACTTGAAAAAGAAAACCTTTTTGTTAAGTCTTATAATCAAGTAAATGCAAAAGAAAAACGTGAGCTTGATGAATATTTTGCTAGCCATATTTATCCTGTTATTGTTCCTATTGCCGTGGATACGACCCACCCTTTTCCGCATTTAAATAATCTTAGTTTTGGACTTATTTTACAATTAACAGACAATGACACTGCGGAAGTTAGATATGGTCTTGTGCGTGTTCCTCGAATGTTACCTCGTTTTATTGAACTGGACAATGGGGTTTACGTACCTATAGAAACCTTAGTTGCTGAACACATTTCTGATTTGTTTCCAGGTTTTACCTTATGTAAATATTCTGCATTTAGAGTGACTCGAAACGCTGATATTACTATTGAAGAAGAAGAAGCCGATGACTTCATGGAAATTCTTGAAGAAGGGCTTAGACTTCGTAAACGTGGGGAAATGGTGAGACTTGAGTTAGGGTCGCATGCCGATGAGGATCTCATAAATTTTTTCAATCATCATGCCAATGTTTTTAAAGAAGATATCTATTATTTCACTTCATGGTTGAACCTTGGCGCCTTATGGCAGTTGGTTGGAAATAAATCTTATGCTCATTTACTTGCGCCTTCTTATAAGCCTAGAGTCCTTCCACCCTTTGATACTAATGATAATATTTTTAATGTTTTAGACAAACAAGATATTATTTTATTTCATCCATATGAAAGTTTTGACCCTATTACAAGACTTATTCAACAAGCATCAAAAGATCCCGATGTTTTTGCTATTAGAATGACTTTGTACCGAGCAGGTGCTAATTCTCCTATTGTAAATGCCTTAACTGCTGCTGCTGAGTCGGGCAAACAAGTAACCGTTATGGTTGAGCTAAAGGCTCGTTTTGATGAAGAAAACAATCTTATCTGGGCCAAACAACTTGAACAATCCGGGGCTCATGTAATCTTTGGTATTAAAGGATTTAAGGTTCACGCTAAGGCAGCTTTAGTAACGAAACGTGTCGGCAATACACTTAAACAATATGCTCACCTTGGTACAGGAAATTATAATGCTACTACCGCGAAAATATACACTGATATTTCTTATCTTACCTCTAATGAAACCATTACTAATGATGTCACAAGGTTTTTTCATTTTTTAACAGGCTTTTCTAAAAAAGGGAAACTAAATACCTTATATATGGCGCCAACTCAAATGAAACCTAAGCTTTTGTCCATGATTCAAAATGAAGCTAAGATGAAAACAGAGGGGCATATCATTGTAAAGGTTAATTCCCTTGTTGATGAAGATGTGATACGAGCACTATACAAGGCTTCTCAAGCCGGTACACGAATAGAGCTCATTGTTCGTGGAATATGTTGCTTACGTCCAGGTATCGAAGGTCTTAGTGAGAATATCCGTGTTATTTCTATCATTGGTAAATACCTTGAGCATGCACGTGTTTTTTATTTTAAACATGCAAGTCCTCAATTGTATATTTCAAGTGCCGATTGGATGCCAAGAAATTTAATTCGTCGTATTGAACTGTTAACAGGTATTTCAAACGATAAAGTATCTTCCAAACTTCTTCAAATCTTACAACTCCAATGCAACGATAATGTACTTTCTTATGAACTTCAAAATGATGGGGGTTATGTAAAGGTTCCAACAGACAGTACTAGAAAAATTAACAATCAACGTCTTATAGAAACCCATACTGAAAAAATACATAAGGCTCTAAAAAAAGAAAGCCCTAACTATCTTGAACAAATGGCCTCAAGACTGTATAAAGAAGGCTAAAAGGCTTGGCCTTTTAAGGTAAACAGTAAATGGTTCGCTTAGCTAAAAAGAAAACAGTGTGTTAACGCAGTAAATAATCAAATATATAGCTACGGTGACATTGCTTCATTTTTTCCCTCAGGGAGAAAACTTATGCTGTGTCCCCCTTTAACATAGTACACAGTTCCCAGGTATAACGAATTAAACAAAAGGATAAGATTATGACCTACCCCTTTAAAAAATGGACACCTAAGCTGGGCAATAAAACATGGATAGCACCTTCAGCTGACGTCATCGGAAATGTCACCTTAGGTAAAGATGTTTCTATTTGGTTTGGTTGTGTTGTTCGTGGAGATGTGCATTATATTAGCATTGGTGATAGAACGAATATTCAAGACCTTAGTATGATTCATGTCACTCACTATAAAAAAGATGATATGAGTGATGGGAATCCTACCATTATAGGTAATGATGTCACGGTGGGACATAGAGTGATGATGCATGGTTGCAGGATTGAGGATGCCTGCCTTATTGGTATGTCCGCCACTATACTTGATGGAGCCGTTATTGGAAAAGAGTCAATTGTGGGTGCCGGTTCTCTTGTAACTAAAAACAAGGTCTTTCCCTCACGGTCTTTGATTATGGGAAGTCCTGCTAAAGTGATTAGAACACTTACAGATGACGAGGTTAAAGAACTTTATGCTTCAGCTTTACGATATGTAGACTTTAAAAACGACTACAGCAACTTCTAAAAGGAATATTCTTATGGATTTATTTTTTATAGCCGATGTGATTGGAATTATTGCCTTTGCTTTTAGTGGATATATTGTTGCTATACGAAATGAACTAGACTTATTAGGCATTTTAATTTCTTCTTTTCTCACTGCCTTAGGGGGAGGAATCGTTAGAGATGTTATTTTAAACACCACCCCCTTTACCTTTAGAGAATATTATCCTGCAAGTACTGTGCTAGCAGTCTTAGCCTTTGCCTTTATTTTTAAGCTTTATAAAAAAGAAGATGTAGAACGTAAACTCTTTTTTGTCATCTCAGACACCATTGGCTTAGTGGCCTTTAGCATCACGGGAGCACTTCTTGCGCTAGAAGCCGAGTTCAATATCTTTGGTGTGATTATATTAAGCTTTTTAACCGCTGTGGGAGGTGGTCTTACCCGAGATATTTTAATTAACAAGGTACCCGCTGTTCTGGTAACAGACTTTTATGGCTCTATATCTCTTGTTGTGGCTATTTTATTGTTTTGGTGTGATTATTTAGACTTTTTAAATGAGATATCTATTTTAATTATCTCCGCCTTAGCCATTACACTAAGATTATTGGCCTACTTCAAAGGATGGCGTCTTCCCAAAATTCAAAAATAATTCTGGATTAACCGGCATCCCACCTAAATAGACACTCCAATGCAAATGAGGACCAGTTGTCCTTCCAGTAGAGCCAACCTCCGCAATATATTCACCCTGCCTTACCCAATCTCCATCTTTTTTTAAAAACTTAGATAAATGTGAATACGCACTTATAAGACCTTGTCCATGATCTAACACCATCATATTTCCATTATAAAAAAGATTTCCTAAAATTATCACTTCTCCATCAAGTGGTGCTTTAATCTTATCACCCTTTTTCCCTGATACATCTATTCCAGCATGTGGACTTCTAGCTACTCCATTAAAAAACCTTCGTCTACCAAAGTCATTTCGAAGTTCAGAGCTTAAAGGTTTTATCATTTCAAGGTTTTTTATATATATTTTGCTATGTCTAGAATAGGTTTTTTGTTTTAATTTTCTATCTTTTTTTATGCGTATTAAGGTTTTTTCAGAGGCTTTTACAAACTCTTTATTCTTTATATTTATATACTGAGACAGATACTTACCCTCGACTAAATTAAATAAATGCACCTGATACATAGAAGAGGTAGAAGAAGTTAAACGGAGTTCATTAGCCTCCTTGTATAGGGAAAAAGGAATCAAGACCAACCAGTCGTTTTTTATTTTCTGTGTAAATATTTTTAATTTTTTTTCATTTAAGTATACATCAGGTTTGTGTTTAAAAACAAGCCTAGCTAAACCACCAGGACTGTATTGTTCTTTAGGATAAGAGCTTGTCTCTATCTTAGGGATATACGGTTTTGGTGTCTTTGTTTTAGGTTCTATTTTTATATCAATTTGTGTATAAAAGTAAAAGATTATAGGGAGAGAACTTAAGAGTAAAAAGTACTTTATTTTCACTTATTTAGGCTCCATTCTTATCGTAATATCATAAAGATATTTGTATATTAGAAGAGTTTTTTAATGTTACTGTATTGATATTATCACACAACAAATCTAGTTTAAAACCTATTTTCTTAGTTATTTTATTAATCTTTTAACTGCTTAGGCCTTCGCTGGTTTGCTTTGTGAACATCAGCTTCAGTTCCGAACCAAAAAAAACCAAGCAGTTGGCTTTTTTTTAACGGTGCTTAACTTCTATAATCCGCATTAATCTTTACGTATTCATGTCCAAGATCACATCCATAGGCTGTAAATTCACCTTTTGCTATACCTAGGTCACATGAGATTGAAAACTCTGAGGATTTCATAACATTGGCGGCTTTGACTTCCATCTCTTCATCAAAAAGATGTTTCCCTTTTTCATAAACACAAAATTCATTAAAATATATACTTAAAAGAGCCTCATCACATTGTACTCCGGAAGCACCTATTGTAGAAGCGATACGACCCCAATTTGGATCTTCCCCATACAAGGCAGTCTTCATTAAAAGTGAATCGCTTAAGGCCTTAGCCGCTTGTTCTGCTTCGAGGTTATCTTTAGCGCCTTTAATTACATATTCTACAAGTTTTGTGGCGCCTTCCCCATCTCTTACCATTTCAAGAGCTAGAAAGTGCATGATTCTTCGTAAGGCTTCACTAAAGGCAATTTTATCAAAGACACCACTTTTTTGATTGCTTAGTAAAAGTACTGTGTCATTGGTTGATGTATCCCCATCTACACTCGCGGCGTTAAAAGTTATTTTTACATTTTCATCTAAAATTTCTTGCATAGTTTCCGCGTCAACCATAGCGTCCGTTGTAATAAAACATAACATTGTGGCCATAGAAGGATTTATCATTCCCGCACCCTTAGCCATAGCCCCTATACTAAAACTTCCCGATTCACACTCAATGTCAAAGGCAATACGCTTAGCAAAAGAATCTGTTGTCATAATAGCTTCAGATGCTCGAACAGGCTCTTTTTTACTTAAGTCTAAGCTCAACGCGCCCTTAATGATTTTTTCCTTAGGAAGTCTAACACCAATAACCCCTGTTGAGGACATAACTGGATTTTGAAGATTCGTAAACTTAGATTTTAGGCTCGTAAAAATATCATTTATATCTTCAATACCTTCAGGCCCCGTCATCGCATTAGCATTTTTGGCATTAATTAATACAAAATTTGTTTTAAATGTACCCAAATTCTTAAAATGTCTAAGAGGTGCTGCTGCCATTTTATTGGTAGTAAATACCGAAGCTATTTCACAAGGAACGTCTGAGTATATAAAAGCTAAGTCTTTCTCATTTTCATTTTTCAAGCCTATAGAAATACCATCTGTAAAAAAACCATCTGCAGCGCAAACACCCTTTTCATTTGGTGTTATTTTAGACATATTTTAATTCCTCAGGCTTAACTCTTTGTTTGACTAGGTTTTTTGTTAGACTAATGCCTTTTTGTGTTCCTATTAAAAGTAGTTTTGATTCTGATGTGATTAAAACATCACCCTTAGGCATAGGAAAGAACTTACCGTCTTTTTTACGAATTCCTACCACAGAAACATTAGCGATTTGACGTAAATGTGTTTCTTTTAGTTTTTTAAGAACCACCCACGAATATTTTGGAACCTCAATTTCTTCCATATCTAAAGGAGTATCGGACTTGTACATAAATTCTTCAAGTAAGTTTTCCATATCCGGATGTGAGGCCATTGCTGTTACACGTTGCGCTGTTAATTTTGTCGGAGTCACCACGGTGTTAGCCCCAAGTTTTTTTAACTTTTCAAGATCTGAGGTGTTTTCAGCAGAGGTAATAACATTATAAGGCACAGGGATAGAATGCTCTTTTTCAAACAAACGAACCGAAGCGATAAGAGCAATATTATCAGCAATGGAATGTGATAAGGTGATAAGGCCCTTAGCTGAACTTAAATGTGCTTTTAACATAGAAAGTTCAGTGTGAGGTTGTCCCTTAATAAAATAAGGATATTTATGTTTTTTAGCAAGTTCTTCTATCTCATCTCTAGGGTCAATAACTACAAAAGGAATGTGACTTTGAAGTAACTGCTTACTTACTTCTATCGTATATTCATTATGATAACAAATAACAAAATGATTTTTAAGACGTGCAATCTTGTATAACATACTGCGTTCCTTTAATGTGGCAACTAATTCACCCTTGTTAATCTCTGAAACCATAGTACCAATAGCCAAAGAAAAAACAGCAAACCCTGTAATAATTAGAGTAATCGTAAAGATACGTCCCGCGTCAGAAATAGGTGCTATTTCTCCAAACCCAACCGTTGTAAAGGTAATACCTGTTTGATAAATCGCGTCCATAAGGGTGAAATTATCAATAAGAACATAGCCTATGGTACCAACCATCATAGTTATTACAGTTAAAATTAAGGGTAGACGAAATGCTTTGAAGTGCCCATATATTTCAGGCAGAAGTGATGGATCTGGTTTGGAAGCGGACTCCCAGTGAAGTGAAGCCCGGATCTTACGAAACAGGTTCAATTAATAATCTTACCGACTACGAATTTTTCTTCATTGTACGTAATTCAGATGCAGAAATTCTGATTTTACGAGTTGTACCATCTTCTAGAGTGATACGAATAGTACGTAGGTTTGGTAAAAAACGTCTCTTTGTTCTGTTCTTTGCGTGAGAAACATTGTTCCCAGCCATTGGACCTTTACCGCTAATAGCACATTTTCTTGCCATATGAAGCTCCTTGCTTAAATTAATGTCGCAATTATATAGCTTTTAAGCATAAGTACCGCTTAAGCCAATAAAAAGCTTTGTATTTCTTATTCTTTTATAGAAAAAATCTCATCATCTTCAAAAGTTTTTTCTTCTTTTTCTTCAGATTCTTCACCGTCTTGCACTACTTCTTTAGTCATAGTAGAAGCAAGACCTTCCATCTTAAGTTTAAGGTCAGACTTAGAAGTTGCGTAAGCAAAGGCTTCTTCTTGAGAGATTTGCTTATCTAAGTAAAGGTCTAAGATACCTTGATCAAAACTTTGAGAGCCATAAATCTCTTTTCCATCTTCAATCGCGTCTTTAATCTCAACATCACGCCCTTCCATAATCAGTTGTTCAATACGTGGAGTTCGCACAAGTACCTCTACCGCAGCTGTACGCTTTCCATCAAGGGTAGGAATAAGACGCTGAGAGATAATGCCTTGTAAGACAGAAGACATCGTTAAACGCACACGGTTTTGCTCTTCACCTGGGAACATCGAGATAATACGGTTAATTGTTTCTTTTGCATCAAGTGTGTGAAGGGTTGAGAACACAAGGTGACCCGTATCAGCTGCATGTAAGGCTATTTCAATGGTTTCAAGGTCACGCATTTCCCCTACAAGGATGATATCAGGATCTTGACGAAGGGCTGCTCTTAGCGCAGAAGAGAAGTTATGGGTATCTTGTCCGATACTTCTTTGATTTACTATACATTTTCTATCCTTATGCACAAATTCAATAGGATCTTCAATGGTAATAATATGTTTACGTTTTTTCCAATTAATCTCATTAATAATTGCTGCTAAGGTAGTTGACTTACCAGAACCAGTAACACCAGTGACTAGAACAAGTCCACGTTCAACATCCGTAAATTTTCGTACAACAGGAGGCAAGTTTAAGTCATCAATAGAAAGAATTTTTACAGGAATCACACGAAAGACAGCTGAAACTCCATCCATTTGAAAAAATATATTCACACGAAAACGTGTTTTTTTCATCATAAGGATAGACTAAATCCAGTTCTTTGTTTTTTACAAACTCATTAAATCGTCCACGTAACAACTCTTTTGCAAAGGTTAGTGCATCTTCTTTAGAAAGAATTTCACCCGATAAGGGAATAATATCTCCATTAATACGCGCTCGTACAACAGCATTAGACTTAATATGTAAATCTGACCCACCTGCGTCAATCATTCTTTGTAAATACGCACGAATCTTTTTTAAGGTTTCAAATGTGAGTTGTTGAACATTTGGATTTACAGTAGGGGTTCTTCGTTCCATTGTTCCAGCCATTATCTACTCCAATTCTTTTAATATTTGTGTAAAGGCATCTTTAAATTGCTTAATACCATCTTCTTTTAATTCCTTTAGAACAGATTCTAAATCAATATCAGCTTGTTCTAAACCTGCTAAATGTGCATTTATTCCTTCTTCATTTAAAGGAAGTTTTTCACTTACATCACCATGTTCAACATAAGCATGAATCGTATCTATAGGCGCGGTATTAATACAAGAAGCACCAATAAGTTGGTCTATATAATACGAAGGTATGTACGCGTCTCCTTTAACCCCAGTACTCGCAAAGAGTACACGACACTGAGGAACATTCATAGTAGATATAATATTATAAATACGCGCGGCATTATAAATACCTAATTTACCAGGTGCCAAGCCAGCCGCTTTCATTTTTTCATCTAAAAGCCTATCTACTCTTGAAACAAAAACAGAGATAACTGTATACGCTTTTTCACTTGCTTGTTCTGCTCCTAAAGCAAAGGCTTTAGCACAAGACATTGCGTCAGACAAAGAAAATATCAAAGTCGCATTAACATGAATTCCTTGAGCTGTAAGTACTTCCATGGCCTTAAATCCAGCCTGAGTTGCAGGAACTTTAATCATTATGTTTTCTCTGTCTATACGAGCATATAAACGTTCCCCTTCAGCAATAGTACCTTGAGCATCATCACAAAGATTAGGATCAACTTCTATACTTACAAAGCCATCATCATCTTCGTCATATAAAGGTTTTAAAAGATCTGCTGCGCGTTGAATATCTGTAATCGCTAAAGCCTCATATTTATCCTTTGCACTTCCTGATAATTGTGAAAGTTGTTCCTTGTACGCAGGAGAAGTTAAAATTGCATTTTTAAAAATAGCGGGATTGGAAGTGGCTCCGTTAATAATCTTTTTTGCAATGAGATCTTGAAACTCGCCCTCAAGATAATCTCTTTCAATGAAGTCCGCCCATAGTGAAAAATTTAATGATTTTATATACATCTTTTTTTGCCTTTGTTATTCGTTTTTTCATTATAACTCAAATAAAATATATTTTATCTCAAAAAAAGTAATCACATGTTAATTTTGCTATTTTCCAATCATCCTCGTATTTTTCTACATACTCATAGCGAAGTGAAAAAGATAAATTTTCAAAAGCTAGATAGGACTGAGACGCTGAAAATAAAAGCTGGTTTTTTCCTGTATCAAACAGTCTTTGTTTTAATTCAAGATTAGTTTTAAAACTTTTACTCTCATAAAGAGCAAGTCCTAAGACCCCTGCAATACCTGCGGTCAAACTTTTATCTGTATAAACTAGCGCGTCTGCTAAAATATAGGCATATCCTAGCTCATTGCCCCAGGTATATCCAGCTGAGATACTTGAAGTAAATTTTGTACTTTCACTAAGATAGTTTCTGTCCCACCCAATATTTAGACCCCAAGATAAGGGTTTAAAAAACTTCCCTCTTGGAGACAATGATGTGATAGACAATAAGGTTGCTTTTTCAATCTTAAGTTTATCTTGTGTATACGATAGTAATACATCAAAAAATTCTATCTGCGTTCCTCTTAAAAAACCTAAATCGGGATCTTTTAAGTCATGGTTAGCGGGTCGTATTCCAATAAAACCTATGGCCTCATTATTACGCACACCCACTTCAGTTCTCACTCTTAAGGATCTATGTCCTTGCATAGGGTCTTCAGGCCTTTTTATGGAAAGAACATCTCCCTTTCCTAAAGACGCTCTATTTCCTAAGCTCGTATGTAACCTTTGTCTGTAAACACTTTTATTAATATCGCCTCTTAAATAATCATACTCAATAAGTTCAGTACTGGCTTCTACAATATACATCTTTGTTTGTAAGGACTTATTTGTATCTAAAAATCCTTTAAAATACTGAGGTTTTTGAGACAAAGCAAAGGCATCTTCAATATCAGAGTTCCTTAAATATTTTTCGTACGCCAGTAAGCGAGCACGACGAGCCGGTCTGTAATATCTGTGTTCGACTACCCCTTCTTTGATGAGAGCATGAATCGTTTCAGGGGGAAGAACCTGATATTCAAAATACTCTCGTACATGAACTTCTTCTCTTGCAATTTCAATAAGCCATAAAATATTATACGAACAATTTTTCGTAAAAAAATAATACGAAGAATATGTATCACGAATTTCCCAAATATGGCGCATCATTTGTTCAAGTTCCCTAGGACTTAAATTTAAATCATATTCCCATATATCTCTTTCTTCTGTATCTCGGTACTCTTTTACCTTGTCATAATAAGGCATAAGAGAATACCTTCCATAATAGCCTCCAAAAAGACCCTTCATCGCAAACACAAAGCCATTTTCAGTTTTTGAATTTGCATCAGCAGCATAATTTACCGCATAAGAAAGCATCTTAGATTTATAGGATGAATCAATTCGAAGAAAGGTATGCCCAAACATAGAAGCAGGTGATTTAATATACGCAGATGGAAAAATCAAACTAGCAGATTGGGGGTCTACTTTTCTTAATATATCATTAAATTCTTTACACTCCAACTTTATTAAATCTTTCATACCTAGCTCTTTTTCTAACCACCATTTTCGAGCAGGAAACTTACAAGCTGTTGCATTATCATCAAATACGTTCTCATGTTCTAAGGCATATATAGTTGCTTCAAGTTCAGCCTTAGCATTAGTCTTACCCTCAGGTGATATAAAAAAGCTTGGATCATCAATTTCACTAATACTGTCTGGCATATGCAATAAAAGATGCCAATATCGTGACTCTGAAAGTTTTTTTTCTTTGGCTAAGCTAAGGTAAGTAGATGAAAATAGACTTGAGGTAATGAGTAATGAAAATATTAAATAACGTAAAATGAAAAGACCTTCGTTGATATGTAAGTTCAGAGCATCTGTAAAAATCTTATTTTAAAGATTTTTACAGATGCACATAAGTGAGTAAGGAAAATCCTTACTCAAATAAACTAGATAGCAGTAACGTTATCTAGCACATCTGCCATCTCAACATTTTGAGATGTATAAATGCTCTTGTAGTTTGACTGAAGTGCAGAAGCAAATTCAGACTTATCTTCAACTGAAAGAAGCTCAGCTAAAGTGTCAACAGATTCACCGTGACCCATAGCGATTTCTTTAGCAAGTTGATCCATGTTAGATGCAACAAACTCTTCAGCTCTTTCGTTCATAACTAATTTAGCTTTTTTACAACCTAAAGTTCCTGAAGTGATACCAAATGTTTGGTTTCCAGAAGTACCGTTAGTAGTACTTTGAAGTGCATACATAACTGCTGAATCTGGTGATTTAATAATCATTGTACCAAGACCACAACCTGTTTGTGAATTTGCTGCGAATGCCGCTGTACTTAATGCAGCTACTGCTGCTAAACTTACAATTAATTTTTTCATTTTTTCTCCGTTTAAATAAGATAGACTAAGTTTAAAGTCTTTAACCTTAAAAAGAGATAATTAATATTGTTTTTTAATATTGTTTTTTACTATTGAACTTTTTTTTACACAATAAGAAAGGTTTTACGTCCAATTACGGGGCTTAGAGTCCTTTGCCGTTTCTATTTTTAATATATTTATAAAAGACTGCCTACTAATTTCTCTTGCCCCTAGAGACTTTAAATGTTGCGTGGGCACTTGGCAATCGATGATGCTAAACCCCTCTTTTTGTAACTTTTCTATAAGTGTGGCTAAGGCAACTTTAGAGGCATCATTTACCTTGGCAAACATAGATTCCCCAAAAAACATTTTTCCTATAGCCACACCATATAAACCTCCTACAAGTTCCCCATCTTGCCAAGCCTCAATAGAATGGGCATATCCCATATCATTTAAAATACTATACGCTTCAACAATTTCAGGAATTATCCAAGAGCCATCTTGTCCATCTCTTGGAACTTTTCCACACTCTGTAATCAACTCCATAAAGGCGGTGTCATATTTTATTTCAAAATGCTTCATGCGCTTCTTTAAAGACTTTCTTAAAATAAATTCATCTAAAAATAAAACAAGACGGGGATTGGGTGACCACCATAAGATAGGGTCATTAATATTATACCAAGGAAAAATACCGGAACGATAGGCTAAAAGAAGTCTGTTAGCAGATAAGTCCCCACCATAGGCTAAAAGCCCTTCTTGCGTGGCAGACTCTACGCAGGGAAAAGAAAGTTCATGTTGAATATAAGCAATGTGGATCAAGCCGGCATCATCTCATTTAAAACAATTTCACCTTTTTGGATATCTACTTCAATTTCTCCTGAAATCTCATCAAATAACAGTTTATCCGTAAGTGGGTTCTTCAATTTATCTTGAATAAGTCGGTTCAGTGGTCGCGCACCCATCTCCTTGTCATACCCTTTTTCTGCAAAGTATTTTTTCGCTTTTGCGGTTAAAGTCACTGAAATTTTCTTTGGTTTGAGTTGAAGATTAAGCTCAGCTATAAACTTATCAACAATGCCCTCAACCACTTTTATACTTAATGGGCTAAATTCAACTACCGCGTCAAGGCGGTTTCTAAACTCAGGTGTAAAGAAATCTTTTAAGGCCTCATTTCTTGAAAGAGAAGAATCTGAATTAAATCCCATAACCGAACGCTCACTAGCACCCACATTTGAAGTCATAATAACCACTACATTTTTGAAACCAGCCTTATATCCATTGTTATCTGTCAAGCTAGCATGGTCCATGACCTGAAGTAAGATATTAATTAAATCAGGATGTGCTTTTTCAATCTCATCTAAAAGAAGCACCATGTACGGATGCTTTTTAGCCGCTTCCGTTAACAATCCACCTTGCTCATATCCCACATACCCAGGAGGTGCACCAACTAAGCGAGAAATAGCGTGTTTTTCCATGTATTCACTCATATCAAAACGTTCAAAATGTACACCAAGAGTGTCTGCTAAACTTTTTGCAAGTTCAGTTTTACCCACACCCGTTGGACCTGAAAATAAAAATGAGGCGATAGGTCTATCCACTGGATTAAGCCCTGCTCTAGAGCGTTTAATAGCTTGAGACACAAGTTCAACTGCCTTATCTTGACCAATTACAAGAGCTTTGATATCGGCTTCTAAGGTCTTTAACTTCGTGGTATCATTTTCACTCATACGTGAGGTTGGAATACCCGTCATCTTAGAAATAATACGTTCAACATCATGAGGAGTAACGGTTGAGCGTTTTTTCTTTTGAAGATGAAAAGAAGCCCCTGCTTCATCAATTAAGTCGATGGCAATATCGGGTAAAAATCGATCAGTAATATATTTTTTAGATAGTTCTACGGCTGAGCGTAAAGACTTGTCTGTATATTTAATCTTATGATGTTCTTCATACTTAGCACGAATCCCTTTTAAAATTAAAAATGAATCATCCATAGAAGGTTCTTCAATATCAATTTTTGCAAAACGACGAGACAAAGCCTTGTCTTTTTCAAATATATTTCTATATTCCGCGTAGGTAGTTGCGCCCATACACTTCATAGCTCCTGAGGCTAAGGCTGGTTTGAGCTGATTAGAAGCGTCCATACTTCCACCATTAACCGCGCCTGCACCAATCAGCGTATGAATTTCATCTATGAACAAGATAGCATTAGGCTGAAGTTTTATCTCATCCATAACACCTTTTAAACGTTTTTCAAAATCACCTCTGTATTTAGTTCCTGCTAACATAGCCCCTAAATCTAAGGCGAATAAAGAAGAATTTTTAATAATCTCAGGTACATTTTGTTCTACTATTCTAAGAGCTAGACCTTCAGCTATAGCTGTTTTACCGACACCAGGTTCACCTACAAAAAGAGGATTGTTTTTCTTTCGTCTACATAAGGTTTGAACCACTCGTTCAATCTCATCTGCACGTCCAATAACAGGGTCAATTTTCCCATCTCTAGCTTGTGCAAGAAGATCAACCGTGTACTTTCCTAGAAAAGAATCATCATTTTTACCTTCAGTTTCAGCACTCGCGTCCACATGAGAAATCATCTCTAATATATCTACTCGTGAAATTTCTTGTTGCTCTAATATAGAAACGGCGTAAGAATGTTCTTCTTCAAAAATTGCAGCTAATAAATCACCTATACTTGCATGTTCTTTTCGTGCCGATTGAATATGACGAATCATTTGATCAATCATTCGAGACAGGGCAACTGTTTCAAAAGGTTCTTGATCTACGTCTTCAGGTAGGGGCTCCATATTTTGCGTCAAAAAGCTTGCTACTGCTTCACGCATGACAGGAACATCCCCTCCACATTCTTTTAAGATACGCACACCTTCATCTGCACTAAGAAGCGCAAAAAACACATGTTCTATAGTTAAATATTCGTGATGTTGGTCTTTAGCGTAGGTTAAAGCCTTTTGAAATACTGCATTTAATTCACTACTAATCATAATTTATCCTTTTTACTCTTCTTCCATAATTGCTTTAAGAGGAAAACCCTGCTCTCGTGCAATCTTAGTCACTTGTGCGACCTTTGTTTCTGCAATTTCATAGGTATAAACCCCACATAGACCACGTTGTGTTTCATGTACCTCTAACATTATCTTTTCAGATTCTGTATAGGTCCGATGAAAGATAGTCATTAAGATGTCTATCACAAAGTCCATAGAGGAATAATCGTCATTTAACAATAATACTTTATACTTTACTGGCTCTTGCGTGAGCAGTTCATCATCAAGTTCTAATGATTTTTTAGTTGCCAAGGGAGTTTTCCTTCTAAACTTCTTTCAAAGAAGTCTTATAAATCTTCTGTAATCTATCAAGTAAACAATATGTATTAGCTTAAACCTAAGAATTAATTCCAAAGAAAATATAAGCCTTAGATAATTTAACGTGCTTGAATAAAATCTTTTATAATGTCTTGAGGATTTTCTAAGCCTATAGAAATACGAATAAGCCCATCTGTAATACCTAAAAATTCTTTTTGTTTCTCATCAAAATCGCTATAAATAGTCGAAGCCATATGTAAGGCTAAGGTTCGAGTATCCCCAATATTTGCCGTTATGGTAGGAAGTTTTGTCTTGTCTAAAAAGGCAAAGGCTGCTTCTTTTGAGCCCATATCTATGGTTAATAAGCTTCCACACCCTTGTTTAAAGTCAATTAAATAACGTTCATGATGTGGATGCGCTGATAAACAAGGATGATTAATATTAAAACCTTCTTTATCTAAGGCCTTTGCTACCTTTTCAACAGAGTTTATAATTCTGTCCATACGAAGAGGAAGTGTTTCCATTCCTAGTAAGGTAAGGTACGATGAAAACGCCGAAGCACTCATACCAAAGTCACGCATTGCACGCTTTTTAGCATTAGGGATTAAGGCCAAAGCCCCCATTTTTTTAATGAACTTATGAATATCTTTGTATCGCTCGCCCTTAAACTTATCTTCACCGTCTACATTAATAGCTCTAAACACAGCGGCACCACCAAGAACAGAAGCATTTCCAGAAATAATCTTTGTAGTTGAATACACCGCTATATCTGCGCCTAAGACAAGAGGCTTAACACTCATCGGTGTCACCGTATTGTCAACGATTAGAACGACCCCATGTTTGGTACAAATATCAGCAATTTTTCCAATCTCAGGTAAACGCATGTTAGGATTACCAACAGACTCTAAAAACACAATCTTTGTCTTATCTGTAATAGCGGCTTCAATAGCTTCAAGTTCATCAACGTCAAAAAAACTAGTAGAAATTCCAAAACGTGACAGTGTTTCCGTAAACAAGGCATAGGTTCCACCAAAAAGACCACCAATACTAATGATTTCATCCCCACTAGACACAATGGACATAACAGCTAGGGTTGTTGCAGCCATACCAGAACTTGTACATACCGCGCCAACACCCTCATCCATCTTGGCTAAGATACTCTCTAGTTTAGCCGTGGTAGGGTTTCCCATTCTTGAATATAATGGTTTTTTAACAGAACCATCAAAAATTCCTTCACCTGTTGCGCAGTCGCCATAACCAAATGAGGCCGACTGAACAATAGCAGGAGACACAGCCCCCTCTTTTGAACCTATATCTTGAACAAAGTAGGTTGAATATTCTTCAAAATTTTCCATATTTTTCTCTTTTATGTGTATAATTGCCTAATTATATCTTAAAGAACACATTATGAGCAAACGAATATTTATCACCGCAACCAACACCGATGTAGGCAAGACCTACGCAACACTAAAACTCCTTAAAGAACTCAGTTCCCAAGGCCTAAAAGTAGGTGTTTTTAAACCTATAGAAACAGGAGTGCAAACCCATCCCCTTGATGGTACAAAACTTTTTGATTTAGCCCTTAGCTTAAATCCTAAACTCAAATCCTTAAATATTAATGATATTGTCCCTTACCAATTTGAACTTCCTGCTGCACCTATCGTAGCTAAGGGTGACACAAATATTGATGTAAACTATCTAATTGAAAAGCTTGAAAAAATCGAAGCACTTTGTGATGTCGTTTTAATTGAAGGAGCAGGAGGATTAATGGTCCCCGTGCAAGATGACTTGTTTATGGTGGATTTCATCACGTATTTTAAGGCCACAACCCTACTAATTTCACCCAGTAAACTAGGCTCTATTAACGACACTCTTTTAAGCAAACATCTTCTTGATACAAGAAAGATATCTTTTACATGGGCCATCAACATACATCAAGACAAAGACAGCTTCCATGAAGTAACCGCACCCTATTATAAAAATAATTTTCTAAGCTTACAAGACGATATCAAAGCCATAAAAAATGAGCTTATGGCAAGTTTTAAGTAAGGGTAAATCTAATTTCAACTATTCAGGTAAGATGGATGAAATTAAAAGTACCCTCCAAAATCAATGATATACCCATGAATTTACTCTAAAAGAAACTAGTGCCTAAAAAAAATAACTCAGATTTATTGTGGGTAAAAAAGGGTCAGGACATCAATATTACT
>NZ_JAEMVE010000156.1 GCF_029216045.1 Sulfurimonas sp. MAG313
GGACTTATTACAGCTATTGCCTCTGAAAAAACTAAAAACTTAAAAACATTTACGGTCTCTTTTGATGGGGAATATGATGAAGCACCTTTAGCTGCGCAGGTTGCCTTGAAATATAATACTACTCATCATGAACTGCAAATAAATTTTGATAATTTAGAGCAAGACCTACCAAGTATCTTAGGCTCATATGGAGAACCCTTTTTTGACAGTTCAGCCATACCTAGTTATTATGTTTCTAAGGCAGCTAAAGAACATGTTACTGTTATCTTAAATGGGGATGGGGCAGATGAAATTTTTGGTGGGTATAGACGTTATATCCCTTATTCTAAGGTTGATTTTTTTAATCTTTCGCCAATGTATAAAAAGTTTTTCAAACTTCTTTTATCCCTCCTTCCCTTAGCCAATAAAAAGAAGTCTATGTATAATTATCTTTATAGATTAACACTTCTTGCTTCTAAGTCAGGGGTCTCTCAGTATATAAGTACAACTACGGATATTTTTGAAGATTATGAATATCTTTTAAAATCACCTGCTTTATTAAACGATATGAAAACAGCTCTTGATGGGATTAATGTCATGCATTTGGATGGGGTTCAAAAGCTTATGCTAATGGACTTCAAAACGATTTTAAATGGTGACTTATTAGTAAAGATGGACATAGCAACGATGGCCCATTCTTTAGAAGGACGGAGCCCGTTTTTAAGTAAAGAACTTTTGAGTTTTGCTCCCTCCTTGCCAAGTTCGTATCATGTCCAAGGTAAAACTACAAAGCGTTTGTTAAGAGATCTTGCAAAAAAATATCTACCTGAAAATATCATTCATCAACCAAAACGTGGATTTGAAATACCTTTAAAAAAATGGGTGAATAATGATTTAAAATCACTTATAAATGACACCTTAGGTGCTAATGCTTATGTTCATAACTATATTGAAAAGCAGGACCTAAATAATCTTCTAAATAACACACTAAGCATTCCTGCTGAAAAAAGAGCAAAGATGTTGTGGACGCTTCTTTCTTTAGAACTATGGCATCAAAAGCATTATAAATGAAGATAGCTTTTTTATCTCATGTGGATATAAATTTATATCTTTTTAGAATGCCTGTGATGAAAGCCTTAGTATCCTTAGGTTATGAAGTTTATGCGCTATGCCCAGAGGGTGAGTATTCTCATGCTTTTGAAAAAGAAGGAATCATGTTTAAGCCTTATATCATTCAACGAAAAAGCTTGAACCCTCTTAAAGAAATAAAGACGATTAAAGCAATGTACACAATAATTAAAAGCTTAGACTTGGACGTTTTACATAACTTTACGGTTAAGCCAAATATTTATGGCTCAGTTGCAGGACATTTTGCTAAGGTTCCTGTTATTATAAACTCAGTGACAGGGATGGGAAGCTATTTTATTCTTGAAACACCCAAGGCTAAGATAGTTAAAGGTGTAATTACTAAACTTTATAAGATGGCAAATACAAAGGCCCATGCGGTTCTTTTTCAAAATGCAGATGACTTGCAGTTTTTTAAAGACACACATCTTCTTTCTTCTTCAAAGTCTTTTTTGATAAAGGGTTCTGGTATAGATACAGATGTATTTGATATGACTAAGGCCAAAGAAACGGACTCCTTAAAAGAAACGCTAGGTATTCAAGATAAAAAAGTTGTATTAATGGTGGCCCGTGCTATCTGGGATAAGGGAGTGAAAGAATTTTATGAAGCTGCGCACTCTTTATCCTCAGATGATACGGTTTTTATCTTAGTGGGTGATACAGATGAAGGAAATCCTACGTGCGCAAACAAAGAATTTTTAATCTCAAAAGATGTGATGTGGCTAGGACATAGAACAGATATATTTGAATTAACAGCCTTAGCCGATGTTTATGTCTTACCAAGCTATAGAGAAGGCCTTCCTCGAACCCTTCTTGAAGCAGCATCCATGTCTAAGGCCATAGTAACAACAAATGCGATTGGGTGTAAGGAAGTTGTGGATGATGGAATTAATGGTTTTTTAGTGCCGGTTAAAAATACTCATGCACTTACTCAAAAAATTTCTATTTTGTTAAATGATGAAAATATGCGTGTACGTTTTGGTATTAAGAGTAGACAAAAGGCTTTGAAGGAATTTGATGTTAAAATTGTAGTTCAAAAATATTTAGAAATGTATGAGGAAATGACAGGTGTATAAGTTTTTTTTAAAAGGTGTACTAGATAAGATATTAGCCTTGGTTTTATTGCTAGTATTATCGCCTATCTTACTTCTTACTTCTTTAGCTATTTATATAAAAATGGGCAGACCTCTATTTTTTAGACAAAATCGTCCAGGCAAAGATGAACAAATATTTTCAATTTATAAGTTTCGAAGTATGAGCAATGAAACTGATGAAAAGGGTGAGCTATTAAGTGATGAAGAACGTTTACGTGGCTTAGGCCAAAAAATTCGATCACTGAGTCTTGATGAACTTCCTCAACTGTTTAATGTCTTAAAAGGGGAGATGAGCTTTATAGGCCCAAGACCCTTGCTTATAGAATACCTACCGATTTATAATGAAATACAAAAAAAGCGACATAGTGTAGCCCCTGGAATAAGTGGCTGGGCTCAGGTTAATGGTAGAAATGCGATAAGCTGGAAAGAGAAGTTTGAATATGATGTTTGGTATACTGAAAATATTAGTTTTATGCTTGATATGAAAATTGTAATAATGACGATACAAAAGGTACTTATGCGAAAAGATATTTCAGCCAACGACCATGTAACAGCAGAGAAGTTTAATGAACACAATTAGAAAGATTGCTATATATGGTAAAAGTGGTCATGGCAAGGTTCTAGCAGATATTGCAAGAGCTATGGGTTATACCGAGATTATTTGGGTAGATGATAATGCAGATAAAGATGCGCATACCTTCTTAGTGTATTTAGAATTTTATCATGAGGTTCCTATTGCTTTGGGTATTGGAAACAATCTTGTTCGAAAGAAAGTTATGGAGAAATTCTTAAGTCATGGATTGACGGTTGCTACCTTAATTCATCCTAGTGCAGTTATTAGCCCAAGTGTTGAGATGGGTAAAGGAAGCGTAGTGATGGCCAATGTCGTTGTTAATGCAGATGCTCGTGTAGGTAAGGCGACAATATTAAATACTTCTTGTGTAGTGGAGCATGACAATACAATTGAAGACTTTGTACATCTATCTCCTAATGTTTCTTTGGCGGGAAATGTTACGGTAAAAAAATATACGCATGTAGGTATAGGTACTTCTGTAATACAGGGTGTAATTATTGGTGAAAATTCTATTGTTGGCGCAGGTAGTGTTGTGATAAAAGATGTAAAAGATAATGTAACGGTTTATGGAGTTCCTGTTAAATGAATAAAAGAATATTTTTAAGTCCACCGCATATGAGTGGGAATGAGCAAAAGTATATTAAAGAAGCCTTTGACAGTAACTATATAGCTCCTCTTGGTCCCTTTGTTAACACGTTTGAAGAAAGTATTAAAGTCTATACCTCGTCAAAATATGCTCTTGCAACAGTTACCGCAACTGCGGCACTTCATCTAGCATTAAGAGTCTTAGGCATTGGTAAAGATGATATCGTTTTAGCGTCTACCTTTACTTTTATAGGCTCGATTTCTGCAATTTTGTATCAAAATGCGACCC
>NZ_JAEMVE010000157.1 GCF_029216045.1 Sulfurimonas sp. MAG313
AAGGTAGGTAAGACAGTTTGCCCTACAAAGTTTTGTATCACTTGCGCCGTAATATCGTGTTTAATACCAGGTGCTTGAATCCGAATAAAAAGAGTTTCACCTGATTTTTTAGCAATATAGTCTGTGGAAAAACTTGGATGTTTTGAAAGGGTATACCCCTTTTGTACATACAACAATTCTACTTTTTTATAATAGTCTATCCCTGTGTGCATAGTCGGTGTATTTTCTAAAAAATCAGGTGAAACTCTTTTTATTCGGATTCAAGCACCTGGTATTAAACACGATATTACGGCGCAAGTGATACAAAACTTTGTAGGGCAAACTGTCTTACCTACCTTAGATGATAAAAGCACTCGAGTTTCTTGGCATTATGTATGTTCAAAAATGATGTGTGACAGGTCGGCTAAGATATTAATTGCGGCGAATGAAACGAGATTGAAGTTTGAATTAGTTGAAATTTAAATAAGGCGAGTGCCCTATTTAAGGGTGTTTTATCTTTTTCTACATCCCGTAAGAGTAAGGTCTGCACCTTCTTCTTTTCCGCCTTCTTTACTGTCAGAACCTAAGGACATGATCTCAATGTCACCCTCTTCGTTAAGATAAATAAAATTATTACCCCATGAATCTCTTGGCATTAAACCATCTGTGAAATACGCGCCATCGGCGTAATTCTTATACTTTTCATCACTTGGATTTTTAGATAAGGCTTCTAGACCTTCTTCTGTACTTGGATAGGTTCCATTATCAACCTTAAACATTCTAAGAGCATTTTTAATACTTTCCATTTGTGTACATACAAGTTTTTTCTTAGCTTTTTCACTTTGGCCTAAAATATTTGGCATAACAAATGATGCTAAAAGTCCTAAAATTACAATTACAATCATAAGTTCCATTAAGGAGAATGCATTTCTTTTCACTATATTCCTTGAGTAAACATAAAGGACGACATGTTCCTTATGCTTTCGATTATTTTGAAAGATTATACTGTAAAAAAGCTACTATTACACCACTAACTAAACAGTTAAATTCTTTGACTGTTTAGTTAGTGGTGTAATATTGCTTTACTCTATGCTAAAATATAAGAAAAAAGATTTAAATATGAAAAAAGTCCTGCTAATTATCCCCTCCTCTTTCTTTATCCTCTTATCCTTGGTATATACCCTTGCCTTTACTAGCTTTGGAAACAATCTTTTAAAACCTTATATTGAAGATAAACTTAATGAAAGTTCTCCAATACTTCTTAGATTAAAGACCTTTCATTTAGATATGAGTTCTTTAAATATTTTAATTGAACTAGGGGATAAAAATGATTTTTTAGCCCAAGGGCAGTATTCTCTTTTTACACAAAACTTTGATATAAATTATGAACTTAAACTTTTAAAACTTTCTGCCTTTAACAAGGTAATTAAAAAAAATCTTAAAGGGGAGTTAAGTACCTCTGGAAAGGTAAAAGGCACTCTACAAAGTTTTAAGATTACAGGGACAAGTGCTTTAGCTCAAAGTGACACTAAATATTCTGTCCTCATTGAAAACATGCAAATAGATAAGTCTGCCATTAAGCTCAGTCATGCCCATATTCAAGACCTCCTGTCTATGATAGGTGAAAAGGCCTATGCAAAGGGAAATATC
>NZ_JAEMVE010000158.1 GCF_029216045.1 Sulfurimonas sp. MAG313
CAAGCTTAAGAGTTCTTCTTTTGTGTCATACCCTGAGAGAACCGCTACACTCTTAACTCCTGCACGTTTAGGCATAGTTACAACTAAAACAGGAAGCTTTTCAAAAGACCTTATGACGCACTTTGGAGTTATGGATGTTTTTGAAGTTTTAATAGGTAGAGAAAATGTAAAAGAGCCAAAGCCTCACGCTGAACCTATCTTAAAAGCATTAGAACAGATGAACGTAGGATTAGAAGAGGTATGGATGATAGGTGATACCCGTTTAGACATAGCCTCTGCTCAAAATGCAGGAGTAAAGAGCGTAGCTGTTCTCTCAGGGTATGACACAAAAGAAGAGCTCTTAAGCTTGACGGAGTTCATTGTTGATAATGCCTTAGACGCGATAAAATTTATAAGCAAGCAGGTATAAAAGAGTAGTGTATAAGTTCTATGTGTGATCTGACTTATTTACTTATATGAGGCTGAGTAATGGTCTCATAATTGAGACAAAAAATTATACAATTTCCTTTCTACATATCTTCTCATATATGTTATGATTTCACACCTAAGTTTTGAGTATGAAACTTACAAACAATAAGCAAGAAACCTGAGATAAAAGCGCATTTTTACACGCTTTACTCTTCAAAAATGTAACCAAAACATAACTTAGATGTAATTATGTAACCAAATTGTAACATTTGAGTAACACTAAAGTAACCTGTGTTGCTTAAAATTCCAATTATATAAAACCAAAGGGATAAAAGCATGAGAAAATCAGTGCTAAGTATGGCAGTTATTGTCACATTAGGTTCAACTACACTCGTAGCTTCTACACAAAACATGGCGGAATCATTAATGAAGATTCGTGCAGATGTTGAAGAATTAGATGCTTCAATTACAGATGAAAGAGATGCGTATAAGTCGTCAATGTCTTCTCTTTTACGTCAAAAAAATGACCTTGAGTCTGTGATTTCAAGAGAAAACCTGAAAATTAAGCAGATTGAACGTGAGCTTGGTAATGTTCGTAAAGAGATTAAAGAAGCCGGTAAAAACAGTGAAGGTTTAAAACCTTTGTTAGTGACTGCCTTAGATCTTATGAAAGAAAACATTAAAAGCTCTCTTCCTTTTAAAACAAAAGATAGACTAGCAGATATAGAAAAGATTAAGTCACAATTAGAAAATGACTTAGTAACACCTCAAAAAGCCTTAGCTCTTACATGGAACGCTTATGCAGACGCGATTCGTATGTCTAAAGAAAACGGAATTTTTAAGCAAACGATTAATATCTCTGGACAAGACCGTTTAGCTGAGGTTGCTCGTATTGGTACGGTGGCTATGTTTTTCAGACTTCCAGATGATAGTGTAGGCCAAGTAAGCAAAGACGCTACGGGTTGGTACTATAAAGAAGCTGTTTCTAAAAAAGAAAAAGAGCAGATTTTAGCCTTATTTGACTCATTTAAAAAACAAATCCGCTCAGGGTTCTTTACGCTTCCAAATACTATCGTTATGACGGAGGCTAAATAATGAAAAAGATTTTAGCAATTTTAATCGCCCTAAGTATTGCTGTTTTAGCCGCAACTGAAAATGATTTAGAACGTGCTTATGCAAAAGAGTTTGCCTATTTGAAAGCACAAAAACAGATGCTTACAACCCGTCTTAAATCGGTTAAAAAGACTCAAAATAAAAAACTTAATGATGCTAAACGTGAATTAGGTATTTTACAAAACACAGTCCTTAAGAAAAATGCTTTAAGTGAAAGATTAGAAGACGATCTTTTCCGTGTAGGTCAAAATGCACAAGTGGTTACAGATGATACTTCATTAATTGAAACAGTAATGATGCAATCAACGGCAACATTAAAGCCCTTTGGTATCAATCTTAAGATAGATACAAACAATTATCAAGCTTCTTTAGTAGAGCTTTTTGAAAAGTCAGATGAACTTATCTCTGAACTTGCAACGGTGCGAAGTGAAACAGGTAAGTTTTATATTGATGATGGAAGTGAAAAGACAGGTCGTATTATTAAAGTAGGTAATATCGCGTCTTATGGTATCTCTTCTGATGTATCTGGAGCTTTAGTTCCAGCAGGTGCGGGTAAGTTTAAGGTATGGAACGCAGAAGGTTCAGCTCAAAGTGCTAATGCCTTAGCTAATGGTACTCTTGAAGAAGAAATACATATCTTTTTATATGAAAATACAAATAAAGAGATTGAAGAAGCAGCAGAGAAAACGATTCTTTCTGTTATTAATTCAGGTGGTCTTATTGGTTGGATTATCATTGTATTAGGTCTTGCAGCCTTAGTTCTTGTAGCCCTTAGAATACAGTTTTTAATGTCAGCAAGTAAGTCAAATGTTCAATTAGCAGCTTCGGCTCTTGAAGTCCTTTTAAAAGACGGAAAAGAAAAAGCATTAGCGTCTATTAAGCAACAAAAAGGATCAACGGCTAGAGTCATTAAAGCAACGATACGTAACCTTGATAGAGATAGAGAACATATTGAAGATATCGTAGCAGAGTCTATCTTACATGAAAGTGGACGACTTGACCGTTTTGGCTCAATGATTTTAATTGTAGCCGCAGTGGCTCCTTTGCTTGGACTCTTAGGTACGGTAACGGGAATGATAGCTACCTTTGATATTATTACTGAATTTGGAACGGGCGATCCGAAACTACTTTCAGGTGGTATTTCTATCGCTCTTGTAACGACAGAGCTTGGTCTAATCGTAGCTATTCCAGTGCTTATGCTTGGAAACACTCTTAGTGCATGGGCAGAACGCATTAAAGATTCAATGGAACACTCAGCCTTACACCTTATCAACGAGTACACAAAGCAGTCGTAGGTGGAAGCGTTAATACTAGGCTTTGAGCAATTTCAAGAATATATGAATAGTGGTGGTCTTGTAATGTGGCCATTGTTTATCTGTGTTGTAGTCCTTTGGTATGCCCTTGGATATAGATTTTATTCTTTAAACCGTGGCTCAAACGCAAGTGTAAGAAACTTAGTAAGAAAGTTTTCTGAAGGAATTAGAAAAAAGCCTAAGGGAATGATCGATTCAGCGGTGCTTGAAGCCCTCTCTATCGTGAAGATACATGGTCAAACTAAGGACACGAGAGATTATATTACGGATGCATTTAATGCACACAGCGTAGAGATTATAAAGTACTCTAAATTGATAATGACTATAGTTGCTGCGGCTCCACTTATTGGGCTTTTAGGAACAGTTATCGGCATGATTGAGACCTTTGACTCGTTAGCAGACGCGGCACTTTTTTCACAAAGTGGTGGTATTGCTGGAGGTATTTCTCAAGCACTTTTTACAACTCAACTAGGTTTAGTTGTTGCGGTTCCTGGTTTAATTATCGGAAATCTTTTACAAAGAAAAGCAGACAAAATGTTAATGGATCTTGAACAGATTAAAGACATTGTTTGCATAAAAGAAAAGGGAGAATAGATGCGTTTTCGTCAACGTAAGTCTCAAGAAATCGGCGTAGATATGTCGCCACTTATAGATATGGTTTTTATCTTATTAATCTTTTTTATGGTTAGTTCAACATTTGTTAAAGATATGAAACTTGATTTAAACCGTCCAGGAGCTTCTTCTGCTTCTAAGGCTTCTTCGAAAGTTATCCGTGTGTTTATAGATAATGCAGGTGATACTTATGTAGACGCTCAGCCTGTTAAAACTTGGGCCATTCAAGGTAAGCTAAGAGAAATGCTTAGAACAGCTACTGAAAAGTCTGTTTTAGTTATTACAGACGATACTATTTCTGTTGATAAGCTTATTGAAGTAGTGGACCAATGTCGTATGGCTGGTGCAAGTGATGTAGCTGTTGCTACTGAGAAAGAAGTAGGTTAGTCTTATGACATTTAATACTTACTTTATGGATAATATACATGCCTAGCACAAAGACTCTATATAAGCAGATAAAGTCCGTTGTTTGGGTCTTTTTTGGTCTCTTTTTTGTTTTTGGTCTTGTTATTTATATGAATGAAAAGGGTGGAGTGACTGAGAGTAAGGTTAAGAAGCAGAGTATGGAGTTTGTAAGCCAAAAGGTTGTAAAACCCAAACCTAAGCCAAAGCCAAAACCAAAACCAAAAAAAGAACGTTCAAAACCAAAAAGAAGTGCACCTGCTCCAACATTAAGCAGTTCTTTGTCTGGAATTGATACCGGTCTTGACGCTTTTATGAGTGAAGATATGGATATGGATAATGCTCTTTTAGGAGATATCGGTAAAAACATGGTTATGAGTGAAGACTCTGTTGATGTTGCGCCAACTCCTAGTCAAAGATCAGCAATGGCGTATCCTAAAAAAGCAAGAAAAATGGGTGTTTCAGGGTATGTAATCATGAACTTACTTATCAGTAAAAATGGAGATGTTCAAAAGGTGAAGGTTTTAGAATCTGTACCTGCGGATGTTTTTAATGAAGTAGCTGTAAATGGTGTGAAAACATGGAAGTTTAAACCCGCCTATTATAAGGGCGAAGCGGTTAAGGTCTGGGCGAAACAAAAAGTTCGCTTTGACTTTCAATAGGAAAGATAATGATAAAAAAACTACTGATTGTATTAACACTAATTGCTTTAAATCTTAGTGCGGCAGATAAAAAAACAAGCGATGAAATTGACCATTTAGCCTTAGCAGGCCTTCTTTTAAAAGATGGATTTGTAAACAGAGCAAATGATGAGTTAAAGCAGGTCGATGTAGAAGATGAAACTATTGATTTAGGTCGATTTTATACGATTAAAGGGCTGGTTTTAACAAAGTTAAAATCTTATGAAAAAGCGAATGCTGCTTTTAATAAGGCTTTGTTACAAGAAGGTGTTGAGAAGGCAATTTATTTATATATTGCGCAAAATGCTTATAAGTTACAAGAGTATCAAAATGCTATTGAGGCCATTAATAATGCTGGAGAGATAGCTAATGAGAAAACATCCGTTATTTCTTTGAAGGCTGAATGTAATTGGAAACTTGAAAATCCAGCACAGGCCTTAGAAATTTTAGGCTTTGGAATTACAAAGTTTCCTTCTGAATGGAATTTTTATAAACAAAGATTTAATTACCTTGTAACACTTAAACTATACCAATCGGCACTTCAAGATGCTCAGGTGTATTTGAAAAATTCTAAGCCAACTGAAAAAGTAGTACTTTCTTTTATCTCAGCACTAAGAAAAAGTGGTGATACAAAAAAAGCGATTGAACTAGCAGAAGAAGCGAATTTACGTTTTGAAAGTAGCGCAGATATAACCGTTATCCTAGCGCATTTATATTTAGATAAAGAGATGATTCAAGCTGCTGCTAACCTTTTTGATGAAGCGTCTATAGAAGATTTGAAATACACCAAAGAAGCCGCTGAGATGATGCGTCGAGCGCATAAATTTGTGACTGCCTTGTATAAAAATTCTCAAATGTTAGATCTTAAAGAGAAGTTAAAACAACGTGTAGCCATTTATATAGAGTTTGGCTCATATGAACGTATTGTTGCAAGTGAAAGTGCCTTATATAGAAGTGAACTTATACAAGATGAAAGTATTCGTTATGCCTTGGCATATTCATATTACATGATAGGTCAACACGACAATGCAGAAAAAGAACTTAAAAAATTAACCCGTCCTGACCTTTTTAATAAGGCAACAGAACTTAGAAAAAATATGCAAAAATGTAAAGATAACCATTGGGAGTGTGAAATATGAGAAGTTTAATACTTTTAATTACCTTAGTATCGTCAATATGGGCGATCGACACAGGTACGCTCTCCTTTTTTCTTATGAAAGATGGAACTCCTTTAAAGTCGCAAGAAGTGATAGTCTTTAAAAAATCAGAGATGGCCTTGATTGATATGCCAAGTACGTATAATCATCATGCTGAGTTTATAACAGATGAAGATGGATATATACATACGGTACTGCCTGTGGGAACGTACCAGTTACAACTCGTAGCTAAGGTTAATAACATTCCTCAAGCCTATGTGAAAAAGCCCTTTGTTATTGAAAAAAACAAAGAGTCTCAACTTATTGTATCTCTTAAAGAAGACAATACAATTGCCTTTGAAGACAGTGAAAGTCCAAAGGCACATGATATTGTTGTGGATACCAACAACACAGCAAAAGAAAAAGGTTTTGTTCTTATCTCTTTGGTGTCTTCAGAAGATGATAAACCGGTTAAAGATGCGCGTATATTTGTTCAAGGTGAAAGCGTTGATGTAAAGTCTGATGCCTCAGGTAATGTGAGCTTAAATCTTCTTGAGGGTGAATATACTATTTCTATCATTCACTCGAATTTTTCAGCTCAAACCTTAAAGCTTCAAGTTATTGCTAACGAGACCGTTAATAAATTTTATGAAATGTCTCCTGCGTCTATGGAACTTGAAGAGTTTGTAGTGCTAGCACCTCAAGTTGAAGGTTCTGTGGCGGCAGCAATTGCAGAAGAACGCAACAGTGAAAGCATTGGAAATATTGTTGGTGCTGAGCAAATGGCGAGACAAGGTGATTCAAATGCAGCGTCTGCGCTTAAAAGAGTAGCAGGTATTACTCTTATAGGTGGCAAAGATATTTATGTTCGTGGACTTGGAGATAGATACTCTGCTACGGAATTAAATAGCATGGCCTTACCTTCGCCAAATCCTATTAAAAGAACGATTCCTTTAGATATGTTCCCTTCAAGTATCATTGGAAGTTTAGAAGTACAAAAAACTGCTTCTGCAGATATCACCTCTGGTTTTGGTGGAGGATATGTCAATGTACGTACTAAAAAATCTACAGATGATGATTATGTGAAGTTCAAGATTGGATTAAATGCACATGATTCTTATGGTAAAAATGCGGTCACAAGTGAAAATGGTTTTAATGATTGGACCGGATATGATGATACATTTCGTCCTTTTCCTGATGGCTTTGTAAACGATTCTAAACCCGTAGTAGGTGAAGCTAAACCAGAGTTGATCTTAAGCAATCAAGAAATTCAACAAATGCTTCAACAAAGAGATGTAAACCGCCAAATACAATCCGTACCTCTTGGAACGGAACTCGGAATGGAAGTAGGAACGAGTTTTGACTTAGGAGATGAACAAGAACTGAGTATTTTAGCTACTTATGACTATAAGAGTCGGGCGAAATTGGTTGAGTATATCTCACATGATTATTTAATTTCTAGTGCAGGTGATATCCAAGGCTTAGATAATACAGCCGCTAATAATTTATACAGAACAACGGTTCAGCATGGAGGTATTTTAAATGCTTCGTATCGTTTACATAATTTTGATGTAGGGTATACCCTTCTTTATGTACTCAATACACTTGATCAAACACGTGATATTGAAGGAAGCTTTGGGGAAAATAACTCTGAAGAACTTCAAACGTATTTTGAATGGCAAGAACGTGAGCTTTTTGTAAATCAGATAAATGGCGGAGTGGATTATAAGCTGTTCGTGGATAACCGTTTTAATTTTGGAGCGGAATACGCAAAGGCAAGTGAATATGTGCCTAATGACGTTCAATACACGTATCTTAGAAATCAGTCTAATGAGCCGTATCAGTTTAAACGTAGAGAAAGTCAACTCGTATTTGACAACAGAGAAACAAAAGATGACTTGAGCAGTTTTTATGTGAATAATAAGTCTATGATTGATTTACTTTCAGAAGAAGACTATCTTGAATTCGGGGCAATGACAGAGTTAAAAGAACGTACCTACAGACGTGTTCAGCTTCAAATTAAAAGTCTTATCTCAAACAATGATCCTATCACAAGAACGGGTAATCCTAATGATATTATTAATGAAGGAGATGGAAGCAATTTAGACCCTACGCTAACCTCTCAACCTAAAGATCAGTATAATGCAGATTCAAAACGTACCGCGTTTTATTTTAAAAGCATGCTTAAGCCTACTGAAACAATGGATATTACCTTTGGCGTGCGACAAGTAGATTATGAGCAAGTTGTGGATCAGTTTAAGGTAAGAAGTACTATCGTTGTTACCGAAGAAAACACTTTAGCCTTTAAGAAAACCTTGCCTAGTATATCACTTAAGTATGGACTAACCGAATCACAACAATTGCGATTTGCTTATTCTGAAACTTATGTGGCGCCTGATATTCGTGAATTTGTGAATTCAGAGTTTATTCACCCTGTCTATCTTGCAAAGGTATCGGGAAATCCTGATTTAATTGAAACAGATATCAAAAGTATAGATGCACGATATGAATATTATCTTAGTTCAACCGATATGTTTAGCTTTGCTATGTTTTATAAGGACATGACAAACCCTATTGAAGATACAAGAAAAGATACAACCGGAACAATTCCTCGTTTCTCTTTTCAAAATGCAGCAGCAGCACAACTTGCAGGTCTTGAGTTGTCTTGGTATAACCACCTAGGCGCAATTTCACCTTGGTTTGAAGACCTTGTGTTTTCTGGAAACTATACCCATATTCGATCTAGTGTTGAATTAACTCAAGAACAAAAACAAACCCTAGTAACTCAAGAAAGAAACCTACAAGGTTTATCTCCTAATGTTATTAACTTAGCCTTATCGTATGAAGACCTTGGAACTAGAATCGTCACCCTGTCGTATAATAAGATGGATGAGCGTTTAATGCGTGTAGCCATTAAAAATGGTGAGGTTATCTTAGGTCTTGATGATTATGAAATCCCACCTGATGTGGTTGACTTTACGTGGATTGAAAAATTTAATGTAAGTGCTTTAAACGCATCTATGGCCTTAACTTTTAAGGCAAAGAACTTATTGAATTCTGAAACACAATGGCAACAAGGTGGTAAAACAACCTTGATTTATAAAACAGGCCGTTCCTACTCTCTTAGTCTAAGCTCAAAGTTCTAAGGCCTTAAAATGTCTTACATGCTTATCCTTTCTTGTAAAACACTCTTTACTTCAAGGATAAGATTATGAAAATAATTTTAGCCTCTCTTTCATGTATATTTCTACTTATTGGATGCGGAAGTAATTATACTTCAGATACAAAACGAGGGGCAAGTGAAAAGACTACAGTTGAGCCTACTATAATTAATACCGATGTCTTAATCAATGAAAGTTTGTCTTTTTCTGATGTGCATAAGCTACTGAATGAAAAATGTTTGTTTTGTCATGGTCCTAATGAACGTTTTAGTCTTGGAGACAGCAGTTCACCCTTATCTGAACCACAAGCGTACAACAATGTCTTACTTTTTATAAATGACCTCACTAAGCCAGAAGAAAGTGCATTGTTACAAAAATCAATAGGTGAGATGAATCATGCAGGAAGTAGTGTATTTACTAAAACATCTTATGAATATAAATTAATATCGGCCTGGATAGACGCAGGAGCTTCTTTTGACGAAAGCTTTGATCTAAATATAAGTATAACAGTAAGCAATGCTGGCTATGATCTTCCTAAAAGTCCTGCCTTAAGCTTTACCAAATACCATTTTAACGCTACTTTACCTGTTCAAGGCCAATCCTGTCTGGTGTGTCATAATAAAGAAGGAGAGGGTGATTTAATACGCTTTGGCGGCACCTTGTCCTCATATATCAATACAGCAGATAAAAAGTATTACCAAGACTTGAAAAACTACACAGTTAATGTAGTAGGAAATATGGGAAGTGATTTTAAGGCAAAGGTTTACCCTTTTACCTCTACCGTAGGGCATAATAATTTTTATCAATCCTTAGATAGGGATTTTTTTATAGGGGAGCTTTTTACTGTGTATATAAAAGACATGAATGGCAAAATTATTAATCAATCTGCTACAAATTCACATACGAGTGAAATTCACAAAGACTGTAACAGATGCCACACTCGAGATGGCCTTAATAATGCGCCAGGTCGTGTATTAGTTCCTTTGGTCTATTAGTGCTCTTACTGAGTTAGAAAATCAAGTATATTCAGAATTAAAATGTGTTCGTTTAAGATAGGTGGATATATCATCTTTATCGTCTAAAAACACATCTATATGCTCACTTTTAAGAAGCTTCATCTCACTGTCTTTACTATTAAGCTCTGTAATATTTATGTCCACACCAAGAAACTTATCAAAGTTGTATCCTCGTATTCATCCTATTTTAAGTCCTTTAAGGCTTTTCTTGCCTTCCCAAGTTTCGATGCTAAGTTTATTATGAATGGCTATAACTATATTTTGATCAAAATAGTGTTTAGGGTAGCGTGCACACTCTTTTTCATTAAGCTAAGAGCCTAAAATGATATCTAAAAGGAGCATAAATAGCTTATATAATCTCCCAATACAAACCTGGCTCATCTCAGTTAGTCGCACCCTTTCAGGACTCAGATGCAATGAAAATTTCTTTTGGGTCTTTAGCATATGAATAAGAAATTAAAAGAAGTAAAATTAAAATGGATTTAAAAAGAGTGTTTCCTAAGAGAGTTTGTGACTTTTTTTTCAGAAAATATTATTTGTTTATGGTATGAAATTAGTGTAGATTTTGAAGTTGAAGTTTTAAAATTTGAAGTGAGTGGATAAAGATAAAAGAAAGCCAAGGGCTTTCTTTTAGGGTATGTGTTACGGCTTAAGAAGGATTACGTCTCTGAAGGCGATAGCACTTTTTTGCTCTGCTGTAAATATTTTCTTTGTGTGAAAGTTTGCATCTGTAATGGTTGTAATCATACCATTAATGAATGTTGGTGCTGTTGTGTCGTCTTTGATATAAATTCCACCATCATCAGTATTGGCTATCTTGTTTACAACGAAGTTTCTAATTACTGGTGATGTCATAGGATTTGTTCCACCTGATGATATTTCCATACCAGAATTTGAAGCTTCTTCTGTTTGCTGCACATAAATGTTTGTTGCAGTACCAATATATCCATAGTCAAGGTCAAAACCATCATCTTGACAGTTAACCATAGTTGCGTTGGTTACATTTACAGTACCACCCCAGATTTCAATACAGTCATCTGCTGAGTTTGCTACCACTATATTTTCAATCTTAGTACCTGAACCAACACCTGCTAATGAAAGACCGTTGATTTCTTGGTCTGTACTCATTGTTACGCCTGAGTTAAGAACATATACATTTGTAAGTGAACCAGAACTGTCTGCTGCATTATTTCCACCAAATGCGAAATCAGGGTTAGTTTCATCTACTTCATAAAAAGGATTAACATGGTTTGTAGGAGCGTCTCCAAGGATAGTTAAACCACCCCATTGTCCTACGTCTGCTTTTGTTGGATCTAATAAAGCCTCTTTAGATGTGAAGTAAATTGGCTGAGAAGGAGTACCTTCAGCCATAATCTTAGCACCCTTAGCTACAACGATATAGTCATCGCCTAATGAATCTCCATAAACTACAGTTCCCGCTTGAACCGTTAATGTTACTCCACTTTTAACCGTTACAAGACCTGAAACTTCGTATTGCTTAGTGTTGACAAGAGTTGTATCTACTGTGATATCACCTGTTAAAACTTCTGAGTTAGAGATTTTATAGGTAGGATAAGTAATAGTAGCAATTGCTTCTGCTGCCCCAACTCCTAATGCAAGTGTTGGTGAGTTAAAGATAACATCTTGAAAAGAAAGACCTGCTTGAAGACCTGCTTTCTTTGTGAAAATACCTGCATCAATTCCTTGAGTAGTAATATGACCATTAATTAATCTAGGTGCAGTGGTGTCATCTTTAATATAAATACCACCTTCATCTGTTCCTAATATCTTAGTAACTATAAAGTTAGTAATTGTTGGTGATGTCGGAGGAGTTGTTCCACCTGAAGAAATTTCCATACCAGCATTTGAAGCTACATCTGTTTGATAAACATAAATGTTTGTTGCATTTCCAACATATCCATAATCAAGATCAAAACCATCATCTTGACAGTTAATCATTGTTGCGTCAGTTACATTTACAGTACCACCCCAAATTTCAATACAGTCATCAGACGAATTAACAACCGTGATGTTTTCAACAACAGTTCCTGAACCAACACCTGCTAAAGAAAGGCCGTTAACTTCTTGATCTGTACTCATAGTAACACCAGAGTTAAGAATTTTTACATATTTAAGTACACCAGAACTATCAGTTGCGTTTGTTCCACCAAATGCGAAATCAGGGTTAGTTTCATCTACTTCATAAAAAGGATTAACATGGTTTGTAGGAGCGTCTCCAAGGATAGTTAAACCACCCCATTGTCCTACGTCTGCTTTTAATGGATCTTTTAAAGCAATTTCAGAAGTAAAAGTAATAGGCTTAGCCATTGTTCCTTCTGCCATGATTTTTGAGCCCTTAGCAATTACTAAGAAATCATCTCCAACGTCATTTCCAAAGATAACGGTTCCAGCAGGAACAGTTAATGTTGCTCCATTTTTAACAGTAACAAGACCAGAAAGCTCATACTGCTTAGTAGCATCAAGTGTCATATCTGTAGTAATAGCACCCGTTAAAACAACTACGTTTGCCATGTCATATGAAGGAAGGTTTGTATACATTGCATCATTTGCCATGTGACGAACAGAAATGTCTGCTGCCCCTAAGCCTGAATATAAGGTTGCATCTGCAACAACAGGTGGTAGCTCAATAGGAAGCTCTGGAGTAACTGGTGTAGTTGTTGCACCAGTGTCACCGCCGCCTCCACAACCTGAAAATGCTAATACAGCTGTCGCAACAAGTGCGCTTAATACGATTTTTTTATTTTCTTTCATTTGAATCTCCCGTGGTTTTTAATTACCGGCATTATAAAAAACCTTGATTACTGGAAAGATACACTTGTGTGACATTTATGTTACATTTTAAAAACAAATTTGTGACATGATTATTGTATGAATGTAACCTTCTTGCAATCTGTTTCACCTATCATGCTCATCATAAAATATGAAAGCTGAGTTATACAGATATAGTGTTTTGATTTATCTATATATAGGGATTATATAGATAGTTTAAATACTTTTGATAATGTTGTATAATTCATATTAAAGGGATATGTATGTGTAAGGGCCTTATTTTAATTGTGGAAGACGATAATGACTTATTAGAGTTACTTGAGCATAGACTTCAAAAAGAAGATTATGAGACGCTTGGTTTTGTAAGTACAAAGTATGTCAAAAGGGTGCTTGAAGAAGAGCCTATAGACCTTATACTTATGGACAGGAATCTTCCAGACATTGAAGGAAGTGAATATATTTCTTTATTAAGAGATAAGGGAATGGATACTCCGGTCATCTTTTTATCGGCTAAAAGTTCTAACGCACATATAGAAGAAGGATTCTTACGAGGGGGTGACGATTATGTGACAAAGCCTTTTGAACTCAAAGAGCTTTTGTTACGAATTAAAGCCTTACTTCGTCGTACTAAAAAAGACATTCAAAAAAAGGTGGCAAGTTTTAAAGACATAGTCTTAGACATAAACCTAAGAGTCGCGCATATTAATGGTACAAGAGTAGAGCTAACTAAGCTAGAGTTTAATCTACTGTATACCTTTATACAAAACCAAGGCTCTGTATTAAAACGTGATTTTCTTCTTGAACACGTATGGGGAAAAGATAAGACAACAGAAGAAAGAACAGTAAATGTCGCCATAAAGCGTTTGAAAGAAAAAATAGATTTTAACCCAGAACGCTCTTACATCAAAACAATCCGTGGGATTGGGTACACTATCCACTAGACTACTTCAGATTTAAATTTTGGGAGAATAGGTATACTTTTTTTACTCTAAGACTTTTCTAAGCAAAGAAGGAATACACTTAAGTATGTCAAAACAAGAGAAACAGTTTGCAAAAGCAAATGTTTCTTTAGTATAACAAGGAGTACATAATGAACGTCAATATTACAGGGCGACATATCTCACTTAATGATCATAATCGCCAACATATTCAAGCGGCTATGGATAGTTTTTTAAAATATCAATTAGATATTACTACGGTTAATGTAGTGGTTTCAGAAATTAAAAATGGTATCAATGTAGAGTTTGATATGCATATTGCACATGCAAACCCAGTGGTTATTAACCAAGGGGATAAAGATTTAGATACCGCCATTGATTTGGCAATTGAACGAGCAACGAAGGCCCTTCGTCGTTTACACGATAGAGTTATATCTCATGGTCATGGATCTCTAAAAGACCTTGAACCCTTAGAAGCCTAAATCCTTCCGCCTTAATGGCGGTTCTTTCTTTCCCTTTACCCTTATATCTAAGACAAACGATACCAAAAAATAGTATTATCTTTTTATTACAAAACTTACATTATTGCGTAGTTTTAGTTGATGTAGGCTCTTTTTTCTCTTTTAATACTTCTTTCCATATACTCGATTTAGTGTTTAAAATGGTAGGCTTTTTTGTATCATTGTTGTCTTTTTGTTTTGTTTTGTGTGCAGAAGGTTTATTTCTATGGAGCTTTGATAAACTCAATCGATCTAGTGGGGGAACAGTTTTGGAAAGCTCTTTAGGATTGTTAAGATGTAAGTTTTCATTTACTTTTATGTCAGAACTAATTAAGATTTTATGTCCCAGCGTATCTTCACGTATAAGGGCATAGTTATACCCTTTATCTTCTTTATTATAAATAGCCACATACTCATTAGGCAAAGAAATATAATGTAACCATTCGTCGCCTCTTAGATTACCTTGAAAGACAGTTCCGTCATTTTGAGTGAAATTTAACTTACCGTGAAAGGCGGATACAGAATATAAGGAGCTCGAAAGAAGCACGCCAAATATCAAAACTAGGTGTATTTTCATATGTTTTTTTCCAGTGGTATAATAAGCTTTAATCCAATTTTAGTATTTTAAACATGTATTCTAGTGAAGTTCTTTTTTTGAGATATTATTTTACTATGTTTTCTCTAATGTGTTCAAATGATACCACAGTTTTATAGAGATGCCCTTATATTAGCGTTATTAAAGTGATATAAAATACAAATTTTTTTTGAGAAATACTAAACTTTTTTAAAGTACCTCATATATCAACATGGTTCCTTTTTTCTTATAAGGGACGGATTCTATAAACTTTAAACCCTCATACTCTATGCCTAAGAGTTCTTCTTTAGTCTTAGGTTGAATTTTAGAAAGGGTTTGTAAAACCTTTCCTCTATAGGCCTTAGCCCAGTGGCTTACACTTTTGCCGCCTTTTAAAAACTTCATGCTAATAAAATCTTGATCTAGGGCATAAAATTTTTCATAAAATCCTGCTCGTAAGTCTAGAATTAGTTCATCTTTAAAAAGCGTATCTAGAGAGCTTGAAAATTCTTTTTTATAAATCTTTTCGGTAGCAATTTTGTTTAGAGTTGACCCTTGTTTAAATTTATAAGTAGGAATTAAATCTCCTCCACGTAAGGGACCAAAAAGGTTTGAAAAGATAATTGTTTGTGTAAAAAGATAATCCTTTTCACTTTGATTTAAAGAATTTAGATCTAAATAATCATACGCCACTCCATCATAACGTTGGATAGAAGGCATAGTCGCCGTAGAAAAAAGGTCATTTTGATATTTTTGTATTTCAGCTTCTTTTTTTATTCCTGTAAGTTTGATTAAGGTCTCGTGAGAGCTATCAAGGATTAAGTCATTATAGGCCTGCATCAAAGGAAGTCTATGATGATAAAGCTCTTTAAAAAGAAGTTCGTTTTTATTTAGAGGTAAAGAATCGCCTCCTAGTTTTTTCCCTTCGCTGGGTGAAAAAAGTATGTACATTGATTTAATCCTATAAAAAAGTTTTAGAATTTTAGCATTTTCTAGGCTAATCCTTATTTATTAGTAAAATATAAGCATGATAGTATAGAATATAAGTATGAGACCACTGCGTAATAGACATACCCTTAGTGTGGTGTTGGCTTCTTAAAAAAAAGGAAATGTAAAATGAAACTATTAATACTATATTTGAGTCTTGTGTCTATGCTTTTTTCTATGCCTATTGAAAAACATAAAAACGATACACTTGAAAAAACTTCTGTTGCTGTGATTACTAAGATAGATGGGAAGGCAAAAATATTATCTAAGTCTAGTATTAAAAAGCACAAGGCTAAGTTAGGGGAATCCTTATTTGAAGGCGATAGACTAATCACTTATATGCAAGCAACTGTTTTAGTAGAACTTTATGACAGCTCAAAGATTATTGTAGCTCCTAGTTCAGAGCTGTCTTTTTTAGACAAAAACACCTTGAAACAAGGCCAGGGTGAGGTGTATTATAAAATTAAGACCCGTAAGGCGAGTCAAGGCCTAAAGGTGGAAACACCTTTTTCTATTATGGGCATTAAGGGAACTGAGTTTATTGTAGATTCACAGGGGCAAGGACAAATTGCCTTAAAAGAAGGATTAGTAGGGATTGAGTCTTTATATGCAAATTTTGAATTGCATAAAAAAAAGGTGATGGAAGAATATGAAAAGTTTAAAAGTGAGCAAAATTCGGCCTTTGAAGCTTATAAAGCAGAATCTAATGGACAGATTATCATTTATGTAAAGGCATTTGATTTAGAATCAGGAAAGGTATTGAATTTTTCACAATCAAGTGAATGTAATGAATCCTGTGAATCTAAGGTTCAAGAAATAGATATATCTGATGAGCTTAATAGAAAATTTGCGATGTATGAGAAGATGTTAAAAGAGTAAAAACTAGTTAATATAAGGGAATAGAAATTTAAATGAACAAGCATATTAAATATATTAGTATTATTTTGTTAATCTCTTTATTTCTTCTTTTAGCCTATGTTACAAAGATTGAACCCTTGTATAGTTTTTCTTTACGCTTTAATGACCTTAATTTTAAGTATCAAGATAAACAAGCTTCTTCAGATGTAATATTTATCAAAATTGATGAACAATCCGTTGACCGTTTTGGAAGGTGGCCATGGAACAGAGATGTGATAGCTAAGGGTATCTCTTATATAGATGATTCTTCTATTTTAATCTTAGATATGGTTTTTTCAGAACCAACTTCTTACGACGCAGTGTTAGCTCAAAGCCTAGAAGAACAAGATAACTCAGTATGCGGATTTTTTTTAAGGCATCAATCGGCTTCGAGTATTTCTTCTGAGAAGATTGAAGTTCTAAGGGACTCAAGTTTAGATCGTTTGTCCTCACAAGTAGAGGGGGAAAAGGTTTTTATTGAAGGCAATGAGGCAGAAATTAATGTAGAACCTATTTTATCGGCATGCTCATTGTTTGCTATCTTTTCTACCCTTAGAGATAGTGACCAACTATTTAGAAACTATCCATTAGCCTTTTCTTTTAAGGGAGAACTTTATCCTTCTATAGGAGTTCAAGCCCTTCGTATGTTATACAACAAAGACCTTTTACGTACCAGTAAGGAACATTTTGACTTAGCAGGGCATAAAGTCAAAACAAACTCACATGGTTTTGCAATGTTAAATTATTATTCATATGATTCGTATACTTCGTATTCTTTTTCAGATTTATATGATGGAAAACTTGATTCAAAATATTTACAAAACAAGGTCATAATTTTAGGGATAACAGAAGTGGGTGTGGGGGATATGCGAGCCACTCCTATAGGGATGATACCAGGACCTTTAATTCATGCCACCTTTATATCAAATGTAATTAATGATGAACTTTTATATCATAATCAATACATTGATTTTAGTTTTGTACTGCTTTTTCTTTTACTTCCATTAATATGGTTGCTTGTTTCATCTATATCCTTGCGTGTCATTATTTATGTAGGTTCTTATGGTGCTTTTTTCCTTTTAAGCAAACTATCTTTTGTATATCTTCATATTTATATAGATAGTTTTTATCCTTTAATTTCACTTATTTTTGCGGGTATAAGTTCTGAGATGCTTTTACATCAGATAAAAGAACAAGAGTCAAAGTTTATTGAAGGAGCTTTTTCCTCGTATTTGTCTCCTGTACTTTTACAAAAGCTTATGAAAGAACCTAAACGTTTAGCTCTGGGTGGAGAAAAAAAGATGTTGACCATATTTTTTTCAGACATACGTTCTTTTACGAGTATCTCTGAAACCATGGACCCACAAAATCTCACCCAGTACCTTAATCGCTATTTCACCCCTATGAGTGACATAGTCATGCAACATCATGGGATGATAGACAAATATATAGGTGACGCGCTTATGGCCTTTTATAATGCACCTATTGATGTGAAAAATCATGCAAAAGAGGCTTGTGAGTCTGCCTTAGAGATGATGGATGGATTGGAAGTTTTAAATGTAGAATTTAAAAAAGAAGGACTTCCTCCTATTAATATAGGCATAGGTCTTAATACCGCTGAGGTGGTAGTTGGAAATATGGGTTCAGATAAACGCTTTAATTATACGGTGATTGGAGATGGGGTTAATCTAGCGTCAAGAGTAGAAGGAATTAATAAAACATATGGGACAAACATCATCATTACAGAATTTACCCAAAGTATTATAAAGGATGAGTTTTTAACACGTCCTATTGAGAAGGTACGCGTAAAAGGAAAAGAAGAAGAAGTTCTTATTTATGAGTTGTTAAAAGATACAAGTTTTAATAGAGAAAAAGTTAATTTATATACTGAAGCAAGAGATATGTTTTATAAGGGTAAACTGGAAGAAGCACTAAGAAATTTTAAAGTTTTAGAAGGGGACAGTGTATCTGCATATTTCATAAAATTAATAGATACACTAAAAAAGAATAAAATTGACGAACAGGAGGAACACTATGAGCAATAATGCAGAACATATTGTAGAAACTATTTTTAAATATATTACAAAGATTCAACCTCTTCGCCAGTATGAAGAAATTTTGATGGAACTTGCAAAGATGGGAAGGAGTCTTGCTAACGCAGATAGATGTACCGTTTGGGTGGTAGATAGCAAAAATAATGAATTATGGAGTAAGGTGGCTTTGGGAGTGGAAGCGATTCACATTCCTTTGTCTTCAGGCATTGTGGGACAAGCGATTAAAAAACTCAGAACAAATGATTATAAATAATGTTCAAGAACATGAATTTTTTAATGCTGAGGTGGATAAACAAACAGGTTATGAAACCAAGACTATGATGGTTATCCCTATGTTTAATCGACATAACACTATCATAGGTGTTTTTCAAGTCATAAATAAAAAAGAGGGAAGCTTTACCGAAACAGATTTAAGACACCTTATGCTTGCCGCCTCGTATTCTGCTGAAACTCTAGATGCAGCTATACTAGCAGATGAAAATGACCAAACTCAAAAAGAGATGATTTTTTTAATGTCAGAAGCCGTTGAAAAACGCTCTAAAGAAACGGGCAACCATATTAAAAGAGTTGCAGCATATTCACGTATTTTAGCACGAGAATATGGTTTAAATGAAGATGATACCTACACCTTAGAATTTGCTTCTCCTATGCATGATATTGGAAAAATTGGTATTCCTGACGCAATATTAAACAAACCAGGAAAACATACAGAAGAAGAGTTTGCTATTATGAAGACCCATGCTTTATTAGGATATGAGATATTATCTGCTTCCGCTAAGGGGATGCTTAAAGCAGCCGCAATAGTAGCTTATGAACATCATGAAAAATGGAATGGAAAAGGATATCCTCTTGGAATTAAAGGCGATGAAATTCATATTTTTGGACGTATCACAGCAGTAGCGGATGTTTTTGATGCATTAGGTTCTGATCGCTGTTATAAAAAGGCTTGGCCCTTAGATGAAATTCTCGCCTTATTTAAAGAAGAAAGAGGGGAACACTTTGATCCAAATCTAGTGGATTTGTTGTTTGAACATTTAGATGCATTTTTAGAGGTTAGAGATAAGTTTACAGATAATGAAAGCACTGTAGAGTAAACACATTCTCATAATTTATTTTAATAGTGTACAATAATACTCAAAGGACGTCTTTAATGGAAAAGATAACCATACTTGGTGCTTATGGAACAAAGGGTTCACATCAAGAAACCTCTTCGTTTTTAATTAATGAGACCCATGTGATTGATGCTGGTAATCTTTTGCGCTCCTTAGATGAAGATGCAGCTCATATTGATACTATATGGTTAACACACTCCCATCTTGATCATATCGTCGATATTGCTTATATTTTAGATTCGTATTTCACCTTAAGAAGTAAACCTTTAAAACTCATGGGTTTACCTGAAACCCTTGAAGCGATTCAAAAACATTTTTTAAATGATTATGTTTGGCCGGATTTTTCAAAGATACCCTTGTCCAATGCAGATGCTATGACCGTTGTGTATGAAGCAGTTGAACTGGGTAAAAAATACCAACTTGATGAAACAACGTCAATTGAGGCGATGAAGACGGTGCACACAGTTCCTTCATGTGGTTACATCATAAGAAAAAATAAAACAGCTGTTCTAATTACAGCAGATACGTATAAAAATCCTTTATTATGTGAAACATTAAAAAAGTACCCCGAGATTACAGCGCTGGTCTTAGAATGTTCTTTCCCATCAAGTATGAAAGATTTGGCTTTAGAAAGCTTGCATTTAACACCCTCTTTGGCTGAAGAAGAAATATCATGTATACATAGACCCATTAAACTCTATTTTAATCACTTAAAACCAGTATTTATTCAGCAAATAAAAAAAGAAATTTATTCAACTTCTCTTTTAAAAGATGCCATCATTTTAGACGATGGAGATACTATTTACTTTTAAAAATATCTCCATTTGTAAAGAAAATACTAACTTTTAAAATTCTCTTCAAAAACCCTTGACAATAAAAATAAAAAGTCCTATAATTGCAACTCGAATTTAGATGCTGGCATAGCTCAGTTGGCTAGAG
>NZ_JAEMVE010000021.1 GCF_029216045.1 Sulfurimonas sp. MAG313
CATTATATTTCTCCGTGTTTGTTTCAAAGGCGATACCGTTCGGATAGCGTAACCCACGAAAAACGTGAGTAACCCAGACATAAATGCCAGGATTTCCCTACAAGGTCTTCTTTGTTAATGGAATTTTATCCTAAGTAAGATTAAAAAGGGCTAAGTCTAAGCACGCTCTAATTCTATTTTCTTGCCCTTAAAGCCTGAAACTCTGACTCTAATTTCATCACCTTCAGAGAGCACTTCTGAGGGGTGAGAAATTCGTTCTGATGAGATTTTAGAGATATGTAAAAGACCATCGTTTGATCTATCTAACTCCATAAAAGCACCAAAATCTACAAGCTTTTTAACTTTTGCAAGAACTTCTTCACCTACGACAAACTCTTTTTTAACAGCAGTTGTAATATTTCTAATTTCATCTTTAACTGATGCCATATTATCTAAAGAGGTACCAGAAACTTTGACCAGACCTTTGGTTCTGTCTAAATCAATAGTCACATCAAAACGTTCAATTAAATCACGAATGGTTTTACCCGCTTGTCCAATAATATCGCCTATTTTTGAAGGGTCAACTACAAAATGTTCTGAACTTGGAAGTACACCTTCGTTTTGTTCAATCGTTGAAGCTGCATCTTCCATAAGACCTAAGATGTGTTCGCGACCAACTTTTGCTTGCACAAGGGCTTGTGTTAGAATTTCTAAAGAAATACCACCAAGCTTAATGTCCATTTGCATGGCTGAAATACCTTCAATGGTACCTGCAATTTTAAAGTCCATATCACCATCATGATCTTCTAAACCCATAATATCTGTTAATATCGCATGTTTACCATTTTCACTAACCATCCCCATCGCGACACCAGCGACCAAGTTAGTCACTCCAAGACCTGCTGCTTTTAAAGATAAAGAAGCGGCACAAATCGTTGCCATAGATGAAGAACCATTTGATTCTAAAATCTCAGAGACAATACGAACTGTTTTTCCATCTACATTATCAAAGGTAGGTTCTAAGGCTCTTTTTGCTAAGTTTCCGTGTCCCAATTCTCTACGACCCGCAGGTCCCACTCGCGAAGCTTCACCCACTGAAAAACCAGGAAAATTATAATGAATCATAAGCTTTTCGTTTTGAGTTTCAGAGTCTGTTAACGCTTGATACATTTGTGAATCATGAGAACCACCAAGTGTTAAGGCTGCCAGTGCTTGTGTTTGTCCACGGGTAAAAAGTGTCGAAGCATGGGCTTGTGGAAGTACATTTGTTTCAATACTAATAGGTCTTACTTGTGTTAGGGTTCTACCATCAGCACGAACACCCTCATCTAAGATCTGAGAACGAACTTTTTCCCGTTTAAGTTGATTGACTATTTTACTTACATCTGATTTTGTAAATGCTGTATCTATGCAAAAATCTGAAGCTAAAATATTTTGAGTGATTTGGTGTAAAATCATCGCTCTTTCACTTTTAGCCAGTTGGGCAATGGCTTCATGAATATTTGTTAAAAAGTTTTCTGTAATAAACGCAAGTAAGCTTTCATCTGTTTCATCGGAACGGAGCTTAAGAGCTAAGGGTTCTTTAATAACAGACTCAAATTGTGTTGTATAGCTTTTGTTATACGAAAAAATCTCTTCTTGTAGTTTAGAGATAGCTTCGATAAGTTCTGTTTCACTTAATACATTATCTACTTGTCTTTGAATACTTTGCAAAGCCATAGCAGGATCAAGCATTGGATCAATGAGGGGGAGTTCAATACTTTCGC
>NZ_JAEMVE010000022.1 GCF_029216045.1 Sulfurimonas sp. MAG313
GTGAGACTGAAGCCTTGGAAATAAAAGAGTATTTTGATTATATTTTGATTCTTTCACCTGAATCTTCCTGCCGATTTCTCCATAATTTTGTTTATACCATTAATTCTCTTGAGTCGATTATAAAGTTTCCTTCTAACTGTCGTGTGGAGCTAAAGATTGATACGGGTATGCATAGAAATGGTATTAATATGCATGAACTTTCTGAGGCAATGACTCGGATTAAAAAAAGTAGTCTAAACCTTGAAGCTATTTTTACCCATTATCGTTCAGCAGATACTATGAATAGCGAATGGTTTTGGCAAAGTAAAAACTTTGAAGCCATAAAAAGAAGCTATCCTCATCTTAGAACTCATTCTTGTAATTCAGCCGCAATCTTTAGAGAAAATAATTTTAATGAAGATATGGTACGCATAGGAATAGCCGCTTATGGATGTTTGAAAATGGATAAGGGTTTTAATGAAACAGGTTTACAACCCGTTCTTTCTTTAATAGCTACAAAGATATCTTCTCGTACTCTACAAAAGGGACAAAGCATAGGCTATAACGCAAGTTTTGAAGCTAAAGAAGAGATGAGGGTGTCTAATTATGATATTGGCTATTCTGATGGTTTTCCTCGAATGCTTTCAAATGTATTTATAAGTCCAGATAAATTTAAACTTCTAGGTCATGTGTCTATGGATAATAGCTCGTATGCCTGCACAGATGATGAACTTTTAATCTTTAATGATGCTAATACTATAGCGAGTGAAGCAAACACTATAGCCTATGAAATCCTTACAAGCTTATCGGTCTCTTTAAAACGTAAAATACTTTAATGCATGAAGAAGGTTCTTTAGAAAAATAAATTTTAGAGGAACTCTCTTTAAGATGCGTATTTAATTGGTGGTGCCCTAAATAAACATAAAACAGAAAAAAATAGATTAACTTCGTCGTCATATGATAGATATCCTAGATCCCATAGTAGGAGATAGAAAATACGCAAGGCATGAATATAATGTCTTTTTTACAGAACCATACAACTTCAAGTGACTTTTGTTACATGGACCAAATTTACGTATAATTCACCTAAAGACCAAAGAAACTTTAGTCTTTGAATCAGGCTTCGATTAGGTGTTTCTTAATATTTATGAGATGTTTTCCCCTATCTTATAGGAGAGGAAACTTAGAAGCAGGGATAAACATCGAACTTGATACTCTTTGCTCTACACCACTGTCTTTTAGCTCATAAATATTAAAATACAAATGGCCTGACGAATGGTTATTGATACTTCTTTTCCAAGCAACTAATAAAGCGGCTGAGTTTTTGAAATATGTTTTTATCGTATTTCCTTCAGTAAAAAGTCGTGACTTTGAAGATACTAAAAAAAAGTTTTTTGGACTCGTACTGACTAAATAAGCAAAGGCAGGAGTGCTTGAATTGTAAGAAGAACTTACACTGAACAAGCTTGTATACCCTGCATTGATAGTAGGTGTCTTTGCTAATATGCTTACGACGTCTTCTGCATTTTCGATACTTTGAGTTACAGCAAGAGACATAGACTCGACCTTGTCTTTCATGTTGTCTAAATCATTCACTAGTTTTTTACTAAGGTTATAATCAGTAGTGTAAACAGCAGCTATAGTCTTTTGTACCGAAAAGGTTAAATCAGTAGCATTCTCAAGTGTCAAATCTGTGACAGTCGATGTTGTAGTTGTAGTTGTCGTAGTCGGACTTTCATCTTCTTTATCATCCGAACAGGCACTAAAAAGTACAATAAATGCTAAAGAGAATATGTATAAGAGACTCTTTTTCATAGTTTTTCCTTATTGAAAAGTAATTTTCACACCATTTGAAATAGTTGATATAACAGAACCAGTAACTTTTTTCACACCAATATAAAAGTTTGCAGGTGAACCTTGAGCTGTATAATAGTCAGAAACTTGAGTCCATTTTGAACTTAAGGTAGTGGTGCTATCTACATATAAAGAAACCGTTGTTCCCGCAGTAAAGGTTGGACTAGTAGATGCAAACAAGATATAAATATCTGAACTTGGAACCAATGTAATGGTAGGTGCTAGAGTTTTTGATACACTAGCTGCATCTACAGGAGAGGTTAGTGCAACACTATTTGAGCTTCCTCCGTTTAGATCGGGGTTGTTGGTTAAAATAACTAAAGTGTCTGCCAATAAGGTTTCTGTTGCTACAATTCTATCTGCCATAACTCCAATTCTATCGGCCATAAGACCGATGTCATCTGAAAGCTTTGATACTAAGTTTTGTTGATTAGTAACGGATGTACCTAAGGTGTCAATTGAGTCTTGAAGTAAGGTAACACTAGCTGTTGTTGCCGGTTCGGCACTAAGTGGTGAACTTAAGAGTCCTAAGGTTAATAAGACTGCTGCTAAATATGATTTCATTAAATCTCCTTTGTTATAGAAAATGATAACACCTTTATCTTATAAATGTCAACAGAAAATTTAGTAAAAATTAGATAAAAGGTCACTTTAATAACTCTCATTGTTTGTCTATAATTAGTATTGTTAAGAAGAGACTTGTTTGGTCGTTTTAGAGGTATTTTTAAAGGATTAGGATAAATTAAAGAATAAAGTTTTATACTTGTGTATGAATAACAGACCCATAGCCGATATATTAAAAGAGACCTACCTTTTTTCTTTTATGAATGATGACGAACTTCAAGCCCTTACTAAAATCTCAAGCATTGCTAATTATGATAAAGATGCCTTGCTTTTTATGCAAGGAGAAAGCTCAGAACACCTTTTAGTCTTAGTAGAAGGACTGGTGAGTGTTTATAAACATGATGATAAAGGAAATGAGATTATCATTGGTTTTTTTTTAAACCTTTTTCTATGATAGCTGAGCCTGCAATTTTAAAGAAACTTCCTTTTCCTTCAAGCGCCGTATTTAAAACAGAAGGCATCATCCTAAAGATAGAATTAGATGCTTTTGAAAAAGACTTTATCCGAAATCCTCGTATCTCTTATGAAATCATACAATCTCTCATTAATAAGATACAACTTTTACAACAAAATATTCATTTTAATATAGCTTCTACTGCTAAAGAGAAAATCTTACATTTTTATAAACAAAATCCGAGTCTAGTACTTGAACTAAAAAAGTATGAAATAGCAGCACTTTTAGGTATGAGTCCTGAAACACTTTCTCGAAATATAAAGAGTCTTTCAAAAGATAAGAAGCTAGAAGCTTCGGGCAAGGCCTATAAGCTTTTGTAAAAAAGAAAGATGTTATTTTTCTTGACATTTGTCAAGAAACTTTCTTACTAAACATTCTATAATTTCCCTACAAAAATATCTCATCTGAAATTTTGTAGTATAATTATGTAAGATGAGTAAAAAATAATACAAGGATTTACCATGACTGAAAGTACAATAGCAATAATTAAATCGACTGCTCCCGTTATTAAAGAACACGGTGAAGCAATCACTACGGCAATGTATGCGAACTTATTTAGAGTTCATCCAGAGGCTAAAGCATTTTTTAAAGATGCAAGCGAAGATCAGTACAAAAAACTAGCAGCAATGGTTTATGCTTATGCAGCTAACATTGATAATTTAGGTGCTCTTGGAAAAGGTGTTGAAAAAGTAGCAAATATTCATGTTAATATTGGTGTTCTACCAGAACATTACCCTTGGGTTGGTGTTGCTTTATTAGAAGCGATTACACAAGTTCTTGGAGAAGCAGCTACACCTGAAATTATGGATGCATGGAAAGAAGCATTCTTCTTTTTAGCAGATGTATTTATTGCTAAAGAAAAAGAAATTTACGCAGCAAAAGCTTAATTTTTAAGCTTTCTTAAAAAAGAGCCTTCCCCATAAGGCTTTTTAGAATAAAACTCCTTGGCATGATTTACAAGGAGGGCATGAAACTCCTGATATAAAACAAGCTGTTCTTCCTTATCTTTATAACATCCTTCTAAAGCATCTTGCATGCATTTTTTTATATCCTTATATTTTGCTTTTTCATTCAAAAAATCCAGATCTATAAGTATACGTTTGGTATAAGAATCTATTTTAAATTCTGTTTGTTTATAGGCAAATAGAAGTATAGAATCAGCCGTTTCTTCTCCAATGCCTAAGACCTTTAAAAGAGATTCTCTACTTGGAATACAACCTTGCAAACCTTCATAAAAAGATATAAATTCTAAGATGTATTTTGCCTTTTGATTATGATAGCCTGAGGGTTTTATACAGACTTTAAGTTCTTCAATTGGCATCTCTTTTATACCTTGTGGACTTAAGGCATCTTTATTATTTAAATTATGTAAGGACTTTACTACCGAGGTGAAACTTGTATTTTGAGTGAGGATGGAACCCAAGCAGACCTCAAAGATTTCTAAAGAATTTCTAGGAAAGGAATAGTCTTTTTTGTGGTAGCCATTATGATTTCCAAATTTTGCGGTATTTTCACCCTTGTAATTGATAAAAGGCCACCACCCTTGAGGGCCATATTCTTCATGAAGGCGTATATAGATTTGATAAACACTCATTCCTTATCCGCCATTTCCCACGCGTGAATAGCGTGTTTTGCATTTTCTCCCCAATAATAACCACCAATCTTTCCTCTTTTTTTAATCACTCTATGACAGGGAATAATAAAGGCTATATGATTAGCTCCAATAGCAGTAGCTACCGCTCGATGAGCCTTTGCTTTATTAATACTTGTTGCAATGTCCCTATAGCTATAAAGTTGTGCTGTGGGGATATTTAATAAGGCTTTCCAAACATTAACTTGAAAGTTTGTGCAAAAGGACTATCAACCAAGCCATAGCAAATATCTAAGCCTAAGCCTTTTGAACTATACTCACCCGGTGTTACGGCTTCAAGGTGGATAAAATACTCATACAAACGAGACGTACTACTAAGTCCTAAATCTAGTGACA
>NZ_JAEMVE010000159.1 GCF_029216045.1 Sulfurimonas sp. MAG313
GAAAAGATTCTTTGCATACTCGCTTCAATACTAAGCATCTCTTGAGACAACAGTGTTCTAACTTCTACAGAAAGAGCATTAACCCCAAGAGGTGCTTCAGCAGCTATGAAACTTGTGAATACGACTAAACATAAAAAGATTTTTTTCATTAGAACAATCCTTAAGAAGAAATTTGTTTTTGCAAAGGACTAAGGTCAAAAGCAAAGATAGAGCCCTCACCCTCTTTTGATTCAATCATAAGTGTAGAATCGTGAATCTTTAAAACATAAGTAACTATAGCCAAACCAAGACCCATAGAATTATCCCAAGTGTTTTTTTGCACCCGATAAAACTTTGAAGTAATCTTATCAAGTTCATGTTCTGCTATACCCATCCCTTTGTCTAAAACGCTTAATTTATTGTCCATAATCGTTATGGTGACATCTTCTTGAGAATATTTCATAGCATTATCTATAAGATTAATGATGACTGTTTCTATCATCGTTTTATCTGCATAAACTATAAATTCCTGCCCACTCAAATACATTTGTCTGTCTTTATATTTTTTCCCAAGATTCATAATAACCTCTTGAGTTAGTTCACATAAATCAAAGGTGCTCGCCTTCATTTCTAAGTCTTCATTTTCTAGCTTCACTGACAAAGAAAGCCTGTCTATCATAGACGTAATTTTTTTAGAATTTTGCATAATTTTTTCTAAAAAACGAAGACGGATTTTAGAACTAGTATCGGGATCATCCACAAGGGTTTCTGCATAACCTTGTATAGAGGCAATAGGATTTTTAAACTCATGTGAAATGGCTGAGAGGATATCGTTTCTTTGTTTATTAATTAGTCTAAGTCGCGCAGTATATTTACGCTTTTGCTTGTCTCTATTATTGAGTTTTTTTGCTAAATTTTTTAAAGTCAGCGCAATGTATAAAAACTCTGAAAAGTGTTCTGGCTTAATAATAGCCTTATAGTTTTTATCCGATATTTCTCGTAGGTACTCTGTTATTTGCGTAATATCATGGCGAATCTTTTTACTAAGACTATAGGCCATAAAAAGACTAATCAGCACAAAGGCAGAAAAAACAACGGCTAAACGAAACCATAAGGTGTAAAATTCTTCCATCACTGTTTCTAAACTCACTGAAAGTCTAAAAAATATAGATTTTCCTTTAAAGTCTAACTTTTTTGCTATGTATAAAAAATCTGTCTTAATGGTATCAGAATAACGAATTACAAATCCATATTCATGAATGCTAGCTCCTATAATTTCAGGACGGTCCACGTGATTGTCCATCATTTTTTTATTTTTATTGGACTCCGCTAGTACTAAACCATGTTCATCAATGAGAGTAACTCTTAAGTCACTTTTTTCATGTATATTTTTAACAAACTTATCTAAATCTTCGACAAAAGGAAGTTGCATTTGAAGTAACGAAATCTGCTTTTTCAATTGTAATTTATTCTCATTAATGGTCGTTGTTTTGATACTTAGATACGCTACTAAAGACGAACTTAAAAGCGTGCCTATGAAAATTATTAAAAAATTTAGAAAAAATATTTGATGAAGTTTAAGCATGTGTTCCCGATGTTAGTTTTACTAGATAAGATAGAGTATTGTCTAAGACAAAGTATACCCTACTCCACGTACAGTTTTGATATATTCTTTACTTTTTTCAGGATCAATTTTGTCTTTTAGACGATTAATGGCCACATTAACTGTTTTATCTTGATACACATCATCTCCACCCCATACATGTTCAAGTAAAAAATCTCTATCAAGAACAATATTTTGATTTTTAATAAGCGTAAACAAAAGATCAAATTCTAATTTAGAAAGTTCGACATTAAGTGTCCCCGCAACCACTACACGTGTTTGCGGATTCATAATAAGGTCTCTATAAGAAACATTTTCTTGATTAAAACCAACCTTAGTGCGTTTTAGCACCGCCTTAACCCGCATAGCTACTTCTTTAGGGCTAAAAGGCTTAGTAATATAATCATCCGCGCCTCGATCAAAACCTTCAACTATGTCACTGTCTTTATTTTTAGCTGATAGATAAATTACAGGCGTTTGAATTCCCTTATTTCGAAGTTCTTGAACAAATTCACTTCCTTCTACACCCGGAAGATTTCTATCCATAAGTAAAAGATCCACCTGTTCTTCTTCAAGAAGTTGAGGCACACTTTTGGTGTTTAAAAACCCTATCGTTTCATAGCCTTCTTTTTGAAGGTTGTATTCAAGTAATTCTAATATATCATCTTCGTCTTCGACTATAACAATAAGTGCTTTTGACATAGGCATTCCTTTAGTAATGCAAAACGAGTAGCTATTTGTAAAATAGTCACTAATTTAATAACTTTTAATTTCTCCATCTTCTTGAGAATGAATCATAAGCTTCGTAATATTAATAGCATACTCTGAGGCACGCTCTAGCTTTCGAAGTGTACTTAATACTCTAACATATTCAATTGAAAGTTCACCTTCAATGATAATACGTGAATGTATATCTTTTTCAAGTATGGAATATAAATCATTACATTTTGATTCTTCAACCATAACACAGCGGTAAAGGTTTTCATAATCATATTCATCATAATCACTAAAACAGCCCTCAATAAATTTCAGTGCAGATATTGAAGAACTGTGTAGTTTAATTATAACATCTGAAAAACTATCTAAGTTGCAATCACTATCACAATGTGCCTTCATGCGTCTGGCATATTTTTTTGCCCCTTCACCTATACGAATCAACTCATTGGTTATTTTTAAATAGGTAATTAAAAGACGAAGTTCATGTTCCTCTATGTCAAATAATGAAAGAGTCAAAATAATTTCATTATCAATAACATTAGCCTCAGTTTGGATGCTTTTTAAAATACCTTTGACCTCATCAAACATAGAAATATTTTTTGTTTTATAGGCTTCAAGTATACTATTGTGTGCGTCTACAACTTCTGAAACAAGTTTGGCTAATTTTTCTCGTATGGTGATAATTTGACTTCTATATGAGGGAAGCATTGTTTTCCTTGTATGGAAGTTTTATGCTGAAATACTAGTTTACATTAATAACAAGAAGGTTACAAAATACTAAAAAGTAATTCCTTCGGAGTCTTAGTATAAATACCATCTTTAACTAGGGTATTTCTGATATAGAAATGGTACTTGATGTATCCACTTCCAAAAAAACACTTAAAATTAGTCCAAAGAACAAGCCGCCAAACAATTGAAATATTTGTGGGAATTTAAATACTTTTGGCTCAATTTCAGGTGCGGTCACACAACCAATAAAGAGTCCTAATATAAATAAAAAGCACTGCAAAACCAAGACTCGAGTATAAGATTATTTTTAATATTTATCTAATATAAAAGTTCTAAAGCATCTTTTGATAGTCCTGCCCAAGCAGATTGCCCATCTATTTTAATACTCGCTTCAAAGGAGGCCTTGGCTTTTTTATTTTTGCCTTCTTTCATTAACAAAGAACCAAACATATACTGCACTCGTGCTCGTTCTTTATCCTTTAAATCACGTTTGACTAACTTATTTAAAAGAGTCATTTGCTCTTTATCTTTTTTTTTGTAACTTTAAAACTTGTAAGGCAGCGAACTCAACAAAAGGAGACTGAGAATACGAAGACGTCTTATCTTGTAACTGCATCACCTTATTTGTATAGGTTTGAATGATGATATTATCACCCTCTTTAAGACCTAATTTAATCATACTTACATACAATTCTATATCATCATAAACAAGACCACGTCGCTTTTCTAATTCTTTGATAGACTTCACCATACCTTGTGTGTCTTTTAAACGTTCATAGGCTCTAAAAGTATCTTGTAAGATATCATCATAACTATTTGTCTTATCTAACGCAGACAACGTTATGACATCATTAGCCACTTTTACAAGTTCCGAGTATTCACCAACTTTATTTAAGGTTTTTGCGTATTTATAAAGCCAAGGCAAACGTTCATTTTTGTCTTTTATATGTTTTATGGAAGTCTTTTTGGCCAAATTATAATTACCTGTTTCATAAGCACACTCGTATAAACCCTCGTCATACCCAGCATCTATAGACACATTATGTTCTTGACTTAAAGAAATAGCATTGGCACATCTTTTCTTTTCTAACTCTTCTAAGACCAAGGCTAAGGCCGCTTTTTGCTCTAGTTCAAAATATCCAGGCTCATTAACCGCTCCTGAATTTTGCATATCTAAAACAGCTTGATACTGTTTGAGCGAGTACAACAATCGTGTCTTTTGCAAGGCCGCCTTATTTCCTATCTCTTCCTTTTTATATTTTTCTTGTAAAAGATCATATTCTTCTAAAAGAGCTGTAGTATTGGCATCTTCTGGAGCATAAAATAAGGAGTCTAAGGCTGCTTCCACTTCTTGGGCATATTCTGCATTTTCTCCATACTTGGTTTGATAGTTTTTTAAAGCTGTATAAGCGACCGCTGTATCACTTGTTTGAGCAAGCCACAAGCCAATATCTCTCATCATCTTTTCATATCTATCATCACCCGTTTGCAAATTATGTGTAATTGCTATTAATATATTTGCCGCTGTTTTCTGCTTCTTTCTGTTAGCAAAGGCACGAGCGTTATCATAGTTTTTTTCAATATCAAAGAGTAGATATTTTTCATTTCCTTCAATGATTTTTTCATATAATTCAGAAGCTTTTTCTAAATTTCCTTGAGTTAAAGCCATATTTGCTAAACGAATTGCCGCCATGGAAGCCACTTCCACATCTGAAGTTTTATATAAGGCTTTCTCAAAATATGTATTGGCTACTTTCAACTTTCCGCTTTGCATAAAGCGGTCCCCTAAAAAAACCATTCCTAAGGCAGCAAACTTTGAGTTTTCATACTCTTTAAAAAGCCTGCTATAAAAGTACTCACCATCTTTTTGTAAGCCTACTGAGGAGTAAGCATTAGCGGTATAAGCTAAAACTTCTGCTATGTTTTCATCATCAGAATATTCTCTCATAAACTCTTTTGAAACTTCGAGTAAGGACTCATTTTCGCCTGTTTGATGGTATCCACGTATCTTATATAAGAGTAATTCTGATTTAAAAATAGTGTTAGGAAAATTCGAAAATAAGATATCCACATCTTCGGCTAAATTTTTATAATTACCTGCCTCATAAGCGGCTTTAATACGCATATACTCCGTAACATCTTTTATTTGCTCCAACTCAATTGGCAAACCAGATATGTCAAGAGCACCCACATAAGGCGTCACAATTTCTCCCATCATAATAGGAAAATTCAAACCTACTAAAGGGGTCTTCTCAATATTAATGAGAGGGAGGGTGTTTTCAAAAGCTATAATCATCCAATGAGAAGCTTCTTTATAGCTGTTAGCTGCATATATATTTTGTTTTTTATAGAGTTTACTTTGTATAGGAAAGAGTTTCATTTTTTTATGTGCAATAATTCGCACATAATATTTTTTATTTTTTATAAATGAATCTATAGTAAAAAAATCGGTCTTTATTTTCTCAAATTTTTCTTTAGGCTCGCGTGGAAAAACACATTGAACCTGACGTATCTCATCTTCATCATTTTTTGTATAATTACACTTAAAAGAGAAGTCTTCACGTATATGGATACTTGAATAATTTTCAGAATTTTCTTTACCTGCATTGACGGACAGGCTTAATGCAAATAAAGAGCAAAAGTAAGAGGATAAAACAAAAAGAAGAAAAGCTGACTTTTTTAACAAATACTTATCCTTAAACCTGCTGTAGTAGTGTCTTAGTATTGTACACCATTTTTTCTATATTTTCCAATTTTTAAGGCCTTTATCTTTTGGCTGAAACTATTTTAAGACCAATGATTCCAATGACAATAAGTCTCAAAAAGAATCTAAATAAGACCTTCTGCCCATAAAGTAAGCTCAACACGAGACAATTGACCACTAACACGATTGACTTCTTCACCTTCTTTAAAGGCAATAATAGTAGGAAGTGCTCCCACCCCATATTCTTTAGCAATTTCTTGATGAATATCCGCATTAATTTTTAAAAATCGCACACTTAAACCAAAGGCTAATGCCGCATCTTCATAATCTTCATACATAGCCATGCAAGGACCACACGTAGAAGAGAAAAAATCTACTAATACAGGTATATCATTTTCAAGAATATGCGTTTTGCAAGTTTCATCAGACACTTCAACAGCAAAGGGCTCATCTAAATCTGCTTTGCATTGTGAGCATGATATGAGTTCCTGAGGATTTGTAATTTGTATTGTATTTACCCCACAACACTGAGAACACACAATTTTGAGAGTTTGCATAATCCACCTTTATATAAAATATCTAAGAAGTATACACTTTTCTTAAAAAAGAAGAAGAGACTCAGAAGAAAGCATAAAATAATTGGATATAATTTCGGAATTTATTTATCAAAAGTGCATTACACTAAAGGAAAATCATGATTCAAGAAAATGGAAAAATAGTAGACATTGCGATTATTGGAGCAGGCCCTGGTGGTATGGCAGCTGCTATTGAAGCAAAAATGGCTGGTATCGAAAACATCGTTGTTATTGACAAAGCACCTCATCATAATGATATGATTCACAAGTTTTACAAAAAAGGTAAACGTGTTGATAAAGATTGGATGGGAATCAAATTTGAATTCACAGGTAATGTTTCTTTTGAAGAATGTTCAAAAGAAGAGTACATCAAGCAAATGGATGATAAATTAAACAATGCTGGTGTTCTTGATAAATTCGAATACAATCACGAAATCAAAAGAGTAACGAAGGGTGAAGATGGTCTTTTCACTATGGTTTTTGATAGTGACGCAAGCTCTGGCGCTGTTGAAACTATGAAAGCTAGAAACGTTATTCTTTCAGTTGGACGTATGGGTAAGCCAAACAAGCCTAGATATAAGTTTGGAAAAGAGCTTAAGCCCGTTCTAAACTTTAACCTTTCAAAAGTAGAAAATGGTGAACACGTTATGATCGTTGGTGGTGGTGATACTGCTGGTGAGTATTCTTATGGTTTAGTTGAATTAGAAGATATGCAAGACTGTGTTGTAACGCTTAACTACCGTAAGGCTGAAATTACACGTATGAATCCAAAGAACACTGAAATGTGTACTAAGTATCTTGACAATGGCAAGTTACTTAATAAAATGGGTGTTGATGTTGAAAGCGTTGAACCTTCACCAGATGGTAAAATCCAAGTAAACTTTACTGATGGAACAACGGCTGAGTACGATAGAGCTGTTTACGCTCTTGGTGGAACAACTCCAAAAGATATCCTTGTTAACTCTGATGTAAAAACTGGAGAATGGGATGTGCCTGTGTTTGATGAAAACACATTTGAAACAAATGTTGAAGGTCTTTATACAATTGGTGATGTTGTTACGGATCAAGGCAGTATTGCTCTTGCATTCAACCACGCTAGTGACGCGGTTAAAAACATCGTTAAAAACTTAAAGTAATTCTTCCTTATTATGCTCCTTTGGGCATAATAAACCTTTCTCCCCTCACAAAACTTTCCTTATTACAGCTACTAAAAATACACTTATATTAGTTAAAATGATTTTAGATATAATTAAAACATAATAACTTAAAAAATATGCATAAGATAGGAATAACATGACTCAAGAAGCTGAAAAAGTAGTAGATCTTTTAATAATAGGTGCAGGACCTGGGGGAATGGCATCAGCCATCGAAGCAAAACTAGCAGGACTGGATAATATTGTTGTAGTGGATAAGGCACCTCATCATAATGACATGATTCACAAGTTTTACAAAAAAGGCAAACGTGTTGATAAAGATTGGATGGGTATTAAGGCCGAATTTACGGGCAATGTTTCCTTTGATGAGTGTTCTAAAGAAGAATATATCCAACAAATGGATGACAAACTTAGAGATGCAGGAGTCCTTGATAAGTTTGAGTATAACCATGATATTCTTAGAGTAAACAAGGGTAAAGACGGCCTTTTTGAAATGATTTTTGCTCAAGAAAAAATAGCAAAAAATATCAAATCAATCAAAGCCAAAAACGTTATCCTTTCAGTTGGCCGTATGGGTAAGCCCAATAAACCAAAATATAAATTTCCAAGAGATATCAAAGCTCTGTTAAACTTTAATCTTTCTAAGGTTGAAAATGGAGAAAGAGTTATGATTGTTGGTGGTGGAGATACTGCTGGTGAATATGCCTATGGTTTAGTTGAGTTAGAAGGGCTTCAAGACTGTGTTGTAACACTTAACTACAGAAAATCCGAGATTACACGTATGAGTCCCATTAATACAAAGATGTGTACTAAATACCTTAATAATGGTAAGATTCTCAATAAAATGGGTGTTGATATTGAGAGTGTTGAACCTTCACCTTCTGGAAAAATTCAAGTAAACTTTACAGATGGAACAAGCGCTGAGTATGACAGAGCAGTCTACGCACTTGGTGGAACAACGCCTAAGGACTTACTTGTAAATTCTGGTGTTAAAACGGGGGAGTGGGATGTTCCTGTATATAATGAAACTACCTTTAAAACGAATGTAGAAGGTCTTTATACTATTGGTGACGTTATAACAGACCAAGGTAGTATTACACTGGCTTTTAACAACGCAAGTGACGCAGTAAAAAGTATTGTTCAAAACTTAAAATAATTTCTTCTTTATTCTAATTTTTATAAGTTATACTTTCACAATTAAAGGACATATCTTTTGAAGCATTTTGACAATATTATTAATACCCTGATAGAAGCACATAAAGACTCTCGTACCCAGTACTCATCTACACAAATGTTTGGCTCACCACATGAACTAAGCTTTGCTATTTCTAGGCTTATGGACGCACAACAAATCTTTACAGACGAGTTCTTAGACAACAAAGAAATGACTTCTGAGATGTGGACAACATGGATTAACATGAGAGATACGGTGCCAAGTGATACTGCTAAAGACCTTGCCTTATGTATTATCAGAAACACCCCATTAAGTAGTACACAAGAGCAAATTAACGAGGTACAAGACACTTTTGAGAAGATAATGCAAGAATACACAAACAATGCCCAACTAACAAAAGCATTTACAGAAATTTTCTTTGGTGAAGCCCCATCTAAAATGCCTAAAATGCGGGACCGTTAATAAGACTCTTTACTTATGGGCACCTCTTAAAATATAGATTAACACACATAGATGTATATTGTTTTACTTATATTACTTTTAATGATTTAAGCCAAAATTTTACTTACTAAGGGTTTAAGCCAAAAACTGTAGAATTCGAAAAATTAATATTCTTTAGGGGTTTTTGGCATGGAAAATATGGATAATATAAAAACTATAGATAGCGTATGTGCCTACTGTGGTGTTGGCTGTGATATCGCTGCTCACGTAGATGTAAAAGAAAATAAAATAAAAAAAATCTTTGCACGTCCTGATGGAGCTACTTCTGAGGGTAATCTTTGCGTTAAGGGTAAATACGGATTTGACTTCGTAGATTCTAAAGAAAGAATAAGAGTTCCAAGAATTCGTAAAAGCTTTATAGAAAAAAATCCTCATATTAAAGAAGAAATAGGCAATACCTTAGTTGACTTAGATGATACTTGGTATGAGACTGACTTAGAAGCGGCAACTACTGCCGGGGCAATGAAGTTAAAAGATATTCAAGCAAAGTACGGTCGCAAGTCAGTATGTTCACTTGGTGGTGCACGAAGTTCTTGTGAATCTGCTTATTATTTCCAAAAATTCACACGTTATACTCTAGACTCACCGCATGTTGATAACTGTGCAAGAGTATGTCATTCTCCTTCACTTAAGGGTATGAGACTGACTATTGGGGAAGGCGCTGCCTCCAATCCATTTGATGATATTTATAAAACAGAATTTATGATAGTTATGGGTTCTAACACTACTGAAGCGCACCCAATTGTAGCGAATCGTATGATTAAAGCGGCACAAAAAGGCACTGGTATTGCTACCTTTGATGTACGTGAGATTAAGCTTCATAAATTTTCAAAATATAAGGCAATTACGCCACATGAGTCTAACCTACTTGTTTTAAATATGATTGCTTATACTATTATCACTGAAGAGCTATATTGTCCAGACTTCATTAACAAAAGAACTAAAAATTGGGAACACTTTAAAGAAAACATCCTAAAAGACCCTTACGCTAATCCTGAATATTTTAGAGATGTTGAAGGGTATGAATACCTAGCCGATATGCTTCCTGAAATTGCAAGAGAATATGCAAGTAAGAAGTCATTAATCCTTTGGGGACTTGGAATTACTGAGCATGTAGATGGTTCTTACGCAGTAATGGCTATTGTTCACCTTGCATTAATGACAGGTAACATCGGTAAAGATGGTGCAGGAATCATGCCTCTTCGTGGACAAACAAATGTTCAAGGTGTTTGTGACATGGGTATGCTTCCTTATTACGCGCCGGATTACCAAGCACCAAAAGAAGTTGGTCTTATGACACCTCAGCTTGTTGATGGTATGCTCGACGGTTCTATCCGTGGTGTCTTAAACATTGGTGAAGATTTAACTCATATTCATCCAAACCTTAATAAACTTATTAAAGCCTTTGAAAACCTTGAGCTTATCTTTGTTCAAGAGTTATTTATGACAGATATTGCACGACGCGCTGACATTGTAGTGGGTGTTAAGTCTATTTATGAGAAAACAGGTACCTATATCAATGCTATGAGAAAGGTTCACCTTTCTACACCTTTAGTACAATCTGACTTACCTGATGACTGGGAAGTTATCAAACTTCTTGATGAAAAAATGGGTGGAGGCTTTGGCTTTAATTCATCTGAAGATATTTGGGAAGATGTACGTAAAGTTGCTCCAAATAGATTTAAGGGTGCCTCATATAAGGTACTTAGAGATAATGAAAAAGTAGGCATCTCATGGCCAATTAAAGAAGATGGAACAGGAACACCTGTGCTTCATAGAGAAGATTTCAGAACACAAGATGGAATTGGTGCCTTTAGATACCATGGTTATACCCTTTCAGGAATGATAGAAGAAATCACGACCA
>NZ_JAEMVE010000160.1 GCF_029216045.1 Sulfurimonas sp. MAG313
AAAGATAGAAAATAGTTTGCGTGTGAAACCAGGGGTTCCTATCATCATTTCCGGTCTTTTTCGTCATAAAACAGATAAGGGGTTTAAAGGAATGCCGGGCTTAGACCAAACCGCCTTGCGTCTTGTAGGTGGCACGGAATATACGGGCTTAACTAAGAGTGAGATGGTGATTATTGTTATTCCATCAGTAACCAAGTATGTGATTAAATAATATGGCTATATTCACAGCAGGTTGCATAGAGCTTACTACTGACAGCAAAAAGATGCGTAGGAGTATCTATGACGTAGTAAAACATGATTTAGATTCCCCTGCTATGAAAGTGTCTGTACGAAAATCACCTACATGTATAAATTTTATTGCCTTTTTACCTAAAGAAAAGATAATTCAAGAAAATATCTTGAAAGAGATTTCAAAATGCAATGAGCGCACAGTTGTTATCTTTGAGTTAGATTATAAACATGTCGGTGTTGTGTGTGAGTATCAACGTATAGTAGATTATATTTTAGATAAGCCAGAAGAATTTGCTCAAGAAAGACTGTATAAGACTTCTTTTGTAGATAATAACAATGGTGTGAAGTTAATTAACTTTAATCTCGATCAACATAGTAGAGAGGCATGGGCAGGTTTTACCTCTTTGGGGTTTACCATCTTACTAACAACAGTTATCTTTTTTAGTGGATATACCTATATGAAAGACAAAGAAATAAATATAGGGAATAAGGTATCTTTAGAAAAACAATATACCTCTTTAGTTAAAAATGAATTTAAACGAGCAGAAGTTCTTGTAAAAAAAATAGACATTGTTAAAGCCCTTGAGAAGATAGAAAAGATTACAAGAGCAACAAAATCACATCTCAGCCAGATTCAATATAGTGATAATAGTTTATGTTTTAAGGTGAAAACGACACAACCTGAGACATTTACTTCTCTTTTGCCAAGAAGTACGAGGGTAACAACTAGTATAAACAACATAGGTATAGTACAATATTGCTATGAGAAAATATAATTTTATAATTCTTTTTATACTAATCTTAATAACGATTAGTATTTCAACCTACTTTTTTTACCTTGATATTATTTATAGAGACAAACTTGTAAAAAAAGATGTTGAAGCCTTATACAGTTTAAAACGCGCGGCAGGCAAGCCTATAGTGCAATATTCTTCTGCTCAAGAATTGGAATTAAAAAAAGATGAATATAATGAGATTATACTTGAGTTAAACCTTGATGCTGTTGCTACTCACGATAAAAGCAACATTGTCTTAAGTGGGGTTATACATAATAGTTACTCTTATATACTCTTAAAAAAGCTCTTGCATATAGTAAAAAACGATAATGTAAATCTTATCTTAGTATGCATAGGAAAAGAGTGTACAAACGATATTTATGGGTTTTTAATCAAAATAAAGCCATATTCCCTAAAGCTATAGATTAAGTTGCCGATATGACCTTAGAAAAACTAAAAGGATACGATATGATACAAGGACGTAACATGACACAAGGACGTGTTAAGGCACAGGGAATGAGAAAAGGTATCTCACTAGTTGAGATGTTAATTGCAATTGTACTATTTGGAACCATTGGGACGATTAGTATCATTTACTACAAAAACTATTACGATGTGTCTTTTGCGGCAAAGAAACTACGTATTTCTGTAGTTGTAGATCAGGCGCAACAACTTGCAAATGGATTTGATTTGTATGAGATTGAAACGGGGGCAGCGCCAGCAACTATTCAAGATATGGTTGAGGCTCGTATTCTTACTGCTAGACCAATTGCTCAACCAAGTGTTTCATCAAGTGGTTGGCTTCTAGATAGTAATTTTACGATTTCAGGGACAACAGCATTAAATGATACGGTTTTCATTATGGAGCTTAACTCTACTTTAGCAACAACAGCGGATGATCTTGATCTTTGTAACATCTTAAATAATAAGGCAAACACATCGTGGTCTCTTGAAGCTAATGTTTCAACAGCAGCTGCCCAAGTAACTTCATCAGTTGCATATACTGCGGGTGATGGAAATGTAAGTGATGAACGTGAGTACTTTCATTGTTCAACTCTAGATAGTGGAACTACCTTAGATTTAGTCTTTGTTAAACTTGTTAATACATTTTAATGAAGCAAGCGTTTTCGCTTCTTGAACTATTTATTACCATAACTCTTTTTGGAGTTATGGCGATTTTTATATCTAGTTTTATAGATGTGACGCATATCACTAAGTCTAACGTTAAAACTCAATTACAAGCTCACTTCAACGCGATTACTTCCTCCATACTTTATTGCCAGTCACTCACCAATTCTTTTCCAATACAAAATGATGGTTCTTTAGCAAATAACACCTTGCTTAGTATTCTTGAATGTAATACGTCAACACCTTATTTACTTGATGGAGGAAAAGGAAGTTTTGTTCCCCCTGCGTTAACAGGAATGACAGAGTATACTGCAACAGAAATTGGAACAGAATTTTATTTTTTAACAACAGCTAGTGTAGATTCCTTAAATGATGAAGCCTTGACTGAGTTAAATGCAAGTTATTCAGCCAATCAATATGTATTAACATCAGATGCAACGACAACTACCTTGAAGTTTTATCTTTCCCGCTAAATTTCATGTTATAATAGTTGAAAAGTAATATGAGCCTTAAAAATATTCTAAGCCCTAAGCAGATTCAAATCTGTAAAAAAGAACAATATTATTATCATAAACTTGGTGTAAAAAAGAAAATTCTTCAAATTGCAATTGAGCATAATTTTGTGCAAAAAAAAGATAGAAATTCCCCCTATAGCCTTGATCTCATTAAAGAATATGAAATTCTTATTACGAATGAAGATAAGGATAAATTTCATATTGAAAGAAAAGAACTACTAGGCCCTAATCGACTAGCCATCCTAGAAAAACAACTTAATAAGAGTGTCATCCAGCAAGCTATTCCTGTACGAGAATTTGACGAAAAATATGATGTTCTTTTATCCATTGACCCAGATGTCATTGAAAAAAAAATCAAGAAATTTAATGCCTTTGATACCGATGATAAAGAAGTTTTATCTCTTTTTCAAATGATTTTAAAACATAGTGTACGTCATGGGGTAAGTGATATTCATATAAATGCGTATAAAGAGTTTTCATGGCTACGTTACCGTTTAAACGGAAAGGTTCAAGCTAAACATCTTCTTAATAGTGAGCTGGCCCAAAGATTTTCACTTATTATAAAAGAAAAATCTAATGTGGATTTAATAAATGTTCAAACTCCTCAAAGTGGAGGATTTACTGAGAAATTTAACGAAGATGTTATAGACTTTCGTGTCGAAATTGCCCCTTCGATTTTTGGTGAAAACATTGTTGTTCGTATCTTAGATAAAAGTAATAATGTGAGATCTCTTTCTCAGCTTTTCCCACCTACTCATCCGATGTTTGAGCATATATTTAACTTTATTAATCAAAAAAATGGTTTTTTCCTTACCGTTGGTCCAACAGGTAGTGGAAAGACTACGACTTTAAATGCGATAATTACTCAAAGAGACCGTTTAAATGAGATCATTTATACTATTGAAGATCCAATAGAATATAAGATTGACTTTGTAACTCAATATCAAGTGAATGAAAATATAGGCATGACCTTTTCAACGGCAATGAAATCCGTTATGCGTCAAGATCCTGATGTTATAGTCATTGGGGAGATGCGTGATAGAGAAAGTATCCATATCGCGCTAAAAGCAGCGCATAGTGGGCATATGGTTTTTTCTACCTTGCATACTACTAATGCGTATATGGCACTTGAGCGTATTAGAGATGAAGGGGGAGATCTTTTTATCTTGGCCTATTCTTTAAGCGGTGTTATTGCGCAAAGACTCGTAGATAAACTTTGTGAATGTAAGACCCCTTCTTTAGAAAAAACAGGACAAGAATATTTCAAATCAGAACTGGGAGGATTTGAGAAAACAGGTTGTATAAAATGTAATTTTACAGGCTACAACGGTCGTGTTCTTTTAACAGATATGGTTTTTATCCCTCCAGATATGAAAACACGTTATAGTTTTTATATGGCACTTAAAAATACTACGGTTTTGCAGGCCTGGGATAATCTTATTACTTTTTCGTATTTTGATTCGGGAAAATATTTGTTTGAAGAAGGTTTAGCGGATTACAATTCATTAGCTATTGAACTTTTATCTTTAGGCTATGTAGATGAAGATTAACTTATACACTATGCTCAAAACCCTTCTTTTTACCTTGCAAAATGGTAAAAATATTTCCAGTGGTTTAAAACTTCTTTCAGACACAGCAAAGACTAAAAGTGAAAAAAAAGTGTATATGAGCATCTATAGTGAGATTAAAGAAGGGTTAAGCTTCTCTGAAGCATTAGATAAAAATAAAATTGGCTCTTATGATGTTATTCAGTTTGTTAAGATGGCAGAACAAGGTGTTAGTTTTAAAAAAGCCTTAGAAAAAGTCATATCCTACCTTGAGGTAAAAGAAAAATTTGAGAGAGACTCAAATGAGCATACTTCTTTGCCTTTTATCTATTTCTCTATAGCTACCTTAATTGTGTTAGGGGTGAAATTTATTGGTGTGCCGTATCAAATGTCCATGACTGAAGGTTATAGTATAGAGATTAAACAACTCGTTGGGGACCATTTAGATTTGGCTCAATGGATGTCGAATTCATTATTTTTTGCATTACTACTCGTAGCTGGTTATTTTATGCTATTAATGATTTCTTTATTTAGTCAAACACGAGCGATACAAACAGTATCGAAAAAATTGGCATTAGTTTTACCTTTTACTTCTAAAATAGTGTTGAGGTTTGAAAAATTTATGCTGTTTAGTATGTTAGGTGAGATGCTACAAAGTGGTATTTCTTTCAAGAAAGCTATCTCTTCAGCTATTGAAACAAGCACGGTAAACAAACATAAAAAAGCTTTAAGTGAAAGTCTTGATAGTATCAAATATAATGGAAAGTTTATCTTACACAATGATTTGTATGATGATATAGAAAGGAATCTTTTAACAGGGGTTGGTTCATCTTCTCAAGTAGGCAGTGTTATGTTAGAAATTAGTGATAGAGCTAGAGCAGATGCCCTAAGACTAAGTACAAATTTTTTTCGTATGATTACACTAATGTCTATACTTTTAATGGCTTACGCCGTGTTTATTGAATTTTATACCGTAGTTCTAACGCAGATTCTTATACAAAAGGGTCTTATAGATATGACCCGTGGAGTGGGTACCTTTATATGAGAAAGGCCTTCTTGCTTATCGAAGCTATGATAGCTGTTATTATTGCTGGGGTAGTTGCTCTTGTGTTTACTTCAATGAATTATTATACTCAGTTGCAATCGGATATATTAAAACAACAAAATACTAAGACTATTATAGAAGTGGTGCGAAGTCGATTGTTGAATTCTGCTGAGGATCCTGATAGTGATTCTTTTTTTGAACTTTTAAAAGAGGATGAAAACAATAGCTTGCCTGTAAGCATAGGGATTGGATCTGATGCCTGGGGGAAAAGACTTTTTTATGCAAGTATTGACTTAGGTACCTCAGATGGGACAAATGCCCCTTACGCGGATGATAATACAAGTATTAGCCCCAATGATAATATTTCGGGTAGATTAATCAGTTATGGTGAAGATGGGAATTTAGAAACTGGCCCTACTGATAGCACCTCTCAAGGAGATGATATCATGCTTGAAATTGGGGTGGGTGAACTCAATCATTATAAACTTTATGGAAGTTCAGAAATCACAACTGAAACGCGAGGGTATAACAGCGCCATTGTTTCAGATATAGAACCAGCAAACCCCATAAATGGTGCCTTATGGTATGATATAAATAATACTATTTTATATGTATATAGTCAAACGGACGCAAATTGGACTGCTATTTGATGCTCTAACAGCATTGATTTGATAGTTTTATTACATAATAAAGATGGATTCTTAATTGACTTTTTGAGTCAAAAAATACAACTTAAAGTTTTTCTCTTACTCATATATTAGCTCTGTTTTAATTTTAATTGGCTAATATACAAACAATTATTATATTAAGGATATTTATATGCCATTATTAGACAGTTTTTGTGTTGATCATACTATTATGAAAGCTCCCGCGGTTCGTCTTGCTAAAAAGATGAAAACACCCTCAGGTGATAATATCACTGTTTATGATTTGCGTTTTTATGAGCCTAACGTAGGCTTAATGAATGAAACAGGGATTCATACTCTTGAACATCTTTTTGCCGGTTTCATTCGTGAACATTTAAATTCAAGTACTACTGAAATTATTGATGTTTCTCCTATGGGATGTAGAACTGGTTTTTACATGAGTACTATTGGTACTCCTAGTGAAGAAGAAGTTGCTAAGGCTTGGAAAGAATCTATGGAAGATGTTAAAAAAGTTGTTAAGCAGTCTGATATTCCTGAGTTGAACATTTACCAATGTGGAACTTATGAAATGCACTCTCTAGAAGATGCAAAAAAGATTGCCGATGATATGTTAAAACAGCCTATAGGCGTAATGGATAATGATGCTATTACTCTTGATCTTAAAAAAGTTGATCAATAATATTTTTTTTATTGTTTCTGAACTGTAATGGCTTTTGACTCTTTAAAACATAAAGCCGTTAAAAGTGAAGACGGCTCTTTTACTGCGTATTCAAACGAATTTGAAGAGCACTATCACTCTACCAAAGATGGGGCCTTACATGAGTCTCTTTGCAAACATGTATATCCTGCTTTAAAACATACTCAAGAAAAAGAAGAAATTTTTATCTTAGATATTTGCTTTGGCTTAGGGTTTAACACGCTTGCCACACTTTATGCTCTTAAAAACTCAAATAAAAAAATACATATTTATTCACCAGAATTTGATGAGGACCTTGTACAATCTTTAGTTGACTTTAACTATCCTAAGGAATTTTACACCTATAAAAATATTATAAGTGTATTAGCAAAGACTCAAAAATATGAGTCTAAAAAACTTAGTATTAATATTTTTCTTGGGGATGCACGAGTCTTTGTCCGGGAGACAGATATAAAGTTTGATATAGTCTATCAAGATGCTTTTTCTCCGTCAACGAACCCTCTTCTTTGGACAAGTGAATACTTTAAAGACATCTCTTCAATAATGAAAAAAGACGCCATTTTAACGACGTATTCAACCGCCTTAGCCACACGTATAGCCTTAGAAGAAAACGGCTTGAAGGTATATCTTCATAAGGGTGAAGGGTTTAGAAATGCGACACTTGCTTCTAAGATAGATTTAGACTATGAAAAGGTGGATGTGGCACACAAGATGCGGTGCAATCCTCAAGTAAACTCCTTAAAAGATTAATACTTTTCTAAAAATGTAACTAAAATGCTACTTACTTGCAACCCCAAGATAATAATGCTTCTATAAAATACTAGACTTAAAGCCGGGGGTGGCATTAATGAGCTATGTATTTTATGAGATGGTTTGTCTTGACTAAGATACCTTCTTCAATAATTATTTCTTTAGCAATTGTTAGTCTTATATGGCTTATTATCACACCTAGCTTTGGACTAGGGGTGTATAAAGTACATTACAACCTATATGCATTTCATCCTTCCTTAATAAGATGGATCGAATATATAGTTATAAAGGTTTTTGGTTTTAATGAGTTTATTCTAAAACTTCCCGCCATTATTGCTACCACTTATTGGTCTTTGGCCTCACGTATTCTGTTTGATAACATGGGTTCTAAGAGTGAGGTCTATTTAATTGATAATAGTTTTGAGCAATATGATATTTATCCTTCAGCCAGTCCAAAAAATAAAGACCTTTTATTTATTAACACACATTTTTTTAAATTTGATGACAAAAAATATAATTGTGAACGATTAGAAACTCTTCCCTCAGAAGATATTTTAATTAAGGGTACAAAGATTAACACCATTGACTACCGGTGGTGTTATAACTATAAAGGACTTAGAAAATGAAAGCAATATTAGTACGGTATAAGTTAGCAGATACTTTTTTAGTAGGAATACTCATAATGATTTTTATTTTTTTATTTGAGATAAACTTTTTAGATCTCTTGATAGCTAAATGGGGATTTTCGCATGAATTTGACGTTATTCAATACTCAGCACAACTCTTATCCAAGGGGGCAGATTCAATTTATTGGTTGACTCCATCTGGATTGATTGCCTTATATTTTTATTTTATTAAAAAAAACATCTATATTGCGTCTCGGGCTAAGTTTTTCTTTATTAATATTGCTGTTGCGGGTATAACAGTTAATATTTTAAAAGTTTTATTTGGTAGACCACGCCCTTATGTATATAAAAATGAAGGTATTTTCGACTTTCAATTTTTTCAATTGAGTGCCAACTACTTTTCATTTCCCTCAGGTCATACTACTACGGCCTTTGGTATTGCTACGGCTCTTACCTTGATGTTTCCACGCTATGGCATTATCTTTTTTATATATGCCTTTATCATGGCCTATTCTAGAGTTGCTTGTTATGTACATTATTTGAGTGATGTAACGGCAGGAGCATTTTTAGGGGTAGGTATGACACTCCTTTTGTACCACTACCAAAAGGTTACATTTGCCAATAAAGGCTAAGTCTTTAGTATAAGGCAGTTATCTTAGAAATATCATCCCAAGAGGGTGCTTTTTTACTCTGTGGTTTAAATAAATGAAATACATATCGCGCAAACATATCCGTTTCTATGTTTACCTTATATCCCTTAGTATAACTAGCAAATAAAGACTCTTTCATAGTATGAGGTATGATAGTGAGTCTAAAACCATCTGAGGTAAGCTCATTAATGGTTAAACTCACTCCATCAACAGTGATAGAACCTTTAGGAACTAAAAATCTTTGAAACTCATCAGGAATTGTGATGAAAAAATCTGTTGAATTTCCATTATTGTTTATTTGTGTAATCTCACCTATGCAGTCAACATGCCCTTGCACAATATGCCCTTCAAACCTATCACCCATAGTCATAGCCGGTTCTATATGTACCTTGCCTCTAAGGTTTTGTGTCTCTATATGACTTTGTGTCTCAGGAGATAATTCTAGAGTAAATGAACTTGATGTCGTTTTTACTACGGTTAAACAAGCACCATTTATGGCAATGGAGTCTCCGATATTGGGCTGATAATTAGCCCCTACAGTTAATTCATTATTTGCATAAGACATAACAGTAGCCATTTCTCTAATTAAACCTGTAAACACCTTAGTCCTTTAATAGCTTTTTACAAAGTTTATCGTAATTGCTTTTTAAACTTGCATAAGCGTCTTCTATACTGGGGGCTTGGTTGGCTGCATACAGTAAAAGAGCAGCGTTTAATCTAGCATATCCTAAGATTTGTTCTGTTGGCTTTTCAAGTTGAGATATCATCTCTTGCAAACTCATCTCTTTTTTAGCCTCAAAGGGTTTTAAATCATAATACGCTGGGTCTATAGGAATAGAATGCGAATGTCCCCCTTCAACGACAAGAATAGTAGTTTTTTTAAGAACCTCTGGTGTTCCTTCACTTCCTCTGACAATGATAAGTCGTTTGTATTTTTGCCCATAAAGTTCTTTATATAAATCAAAATAAGGAAGATGATGCATACCAACAAGGGCAAAGTCACTTGAAGCCACATTATGAAGTTTTTCTATGGTGTTAAAAGCTGTTCTTAAACCTAACGCACGTCTTAAATCAGTGAGTTTAGAGAGTTGTGGAAAGAAGTTCGCTCTATCAAAATAATGTATATTATCACTAAGTTTTGTGTTTTCATAAAAGTCTTTAGGATTAAAACCAAGTTTAGAAGGTTGGGCTCTGTCTCCCTGAATTACAATAAGTACCTTTGGCACAAGTTGCGCAGCTAAAAGCATAATAGGAAGAGATTTTATCTTCCCATCAAGAGGGTACCCAATTTCAAGGCTTTTTTTAATAGGACTTTGTTGAATTCGTTCATTCATCGCGTCAATGGCGCCTAAGAGTTCATCTTTATCTTCTATTTGAACTCGCCATCCTAGTAAAAATGCAGAAGTTTGTTCGGGTAGGGCTGTACCATCAAGCATCATGCCCATAGCTTCTTTCATCTCTTCACGACTAAGATGTCTGTTTCCTTTTGGCCCCGTCCCTACTGCTTTTAAGAAGTCATGAAAACGCATTAAAAAACAATTTTCCCATCAGATTGAAGTTTAGCAATGATATTTTTTGCTTTTTCATGTCCCGCGTAGGCTGCTTTTCTACACCATTCTAAGGCTCTGTCATTATCCATTTCACATCCATGACCTTGGTCATACATTTGTCCTAAGTTATATTGGGCAGTGGGGACATTCTTTTCAGCGGCCTTTGTAAAAAGATAAAAGGCCTTAGTATAATCCATACTAACACCATGCCCTTCTTTAAATAAAACACCAAGATTATTAAAGGCGTCCATATTTCCACGTTTAGCAGCTTCTTCGTACCAAAAAGCTGCTTCAGAAAAATTTTGACTACAGCCTAATCCTTTTTCTAACATCATAGCGGTTTCATACATGGCTTGAGGAACTTCTTTGACGGCTGCTTTCATAAAGTAGTCATGTGCTTGGAACATATCATGAGACAGTCCTTGTCCATGCATCATTAAGACGGCAATGTTATACATAGCTAAAGGATGCTCTTGTTCTGCAGCCTTAGTATACCAATGAGCGGCCTTGTCAATATCTTCGCTTGTACCTTGAGCATTTTGGTACATAAAACCTAGACTTGCCTGTGCGGCAGAATCACCTGTTTGGGCTAAGTCTGAATAAAGAGAAAATGCCGTATTGTAGTCTTGTTCATTGTAGGCTTTGTGTGCTTCTTGAATCATAATGAGTTCTTTTTTTATGGAAGTATACTAGGGACTAGGTAAAAAGAGGATTAGAGTTTTAAAGCGCAGGGTTGGCTTTATGTAATTGGAAGACTAATAGTGAACAAAGCCCCATCTGATTTGTTTTCCACGCTTAATTTTCCATCACAACTTTGTTCCACAATATTTTTGCTCATATATAAGCCAAGACCATGCCCATTCTTTTTATCTTTGGTTGAAAAATAAGGATCAAAAACCTTTAGAAGGTGTTCTTCTTTAATTCCACCTGCATTATCTTGAATTAGGACGAGTAAAAATTCATCTGTTCTTTGAGTACTTATGGATATACGAGGTTTTTCTACAGCTACTTGGGCAAAGGCTTCTTCGGAGTTTCTTAAAATACTTAAGATAACTTGGAAAATAGCGTTTGAGGTAAAAAATCCTTTTTCATCTTTATCGCAGACTATATCTACGACTACTTTATTATTTTTAAAAGTAGAATTAATAATAGAAACAGATTTTTCTAATAAGCTGCAAAGGGGTATGTTTTCAGAAAACTTAGTGGGTTCATATATTTCTCTAAACTCATTGATAGTTTCAGAAAGTTCATGTGTGTATTTTTCAATACCACTCACTTGCTTGTCAAATTCAAGCTGATTAATTTCACCTAGGGCCAAAGAAAGTTTCAGTTGAGTGGTGACAGCTGCAATTCGAGAGAGAGGCTGTCTCCATTGATGCGCAAGCATATTAAGGAGTTCTCCCATTTGTACGGTTCTATCTTGGAGCAACAAGGTTTCTTGCTGCTTTTGTTGCAGATTTAAAGCTTCTTGAATTCGTTTTTCCAAGTCTTCGTTAAGACTAGCTAATTCATGAATTTGGTCATATTGGGCTATTGCCGTACGAATAGTTGTAAAAAGTTTTTCAATAGTTAAGTCAGTTTTGGATTTAAAATCATTTATATCATAATGATCAATAATGTCTCTTTGGGGAACATCTCCGGGTTGACCCGTACGGATGATGATACGTGTTATCTTATCTTGAAGTTGTTCCCGTATAAAATTGGCGACTTCTAAACCGGCGTCTGATGTTTCCATCTCAACGTCTAATAAAACAATGGCAAAGCCAGAATCAGCTTTTAGCTTTTGGATAGCTTCTTTTGCACTGTAAGCTGACTCGCAATCAATATACTTGTCTTTAAATTTTAAATCTTTGAGTGCAAGTTTTGTAATTTCATGAATATCGGCATCATCATCAACGATAAAAAGTTTCCATGTATCTAAGTGAGTTTGAGTAGAAGGGTTACGTTCACTTGCAAAGACCATCTTATCTAGCATACATTTACCTATCTTGATTTGTAGTGTTTTATTGTACCTTCAAAATTCTAAAAGAAAAGCCATTAGAAATAAATAAATTTTTAAATATGCGTCTTATAAAGAAAACAATAAAAGTTATATATTAAATATTTATTTGAATTATGAAATAAATTTATAATAAATTGATAAAATAATGTATAAAAGGTATAATTTCACTATAAAATTTAATTTTCTCAACCTTTAAAATAGGTTTAGGATAGGTAGTCTATGAAATATGATGTTATTGTTGTTGGTGCAGGTCACGCTGGAATTGAGGCGGCCTTGTCATCAGCGAGAATGGGACAAAAAACACTTCTTGTCTCAATGCTCGCAGAAAATGTTGGGGCGACCTCTTGTAATCCTGCTGTTGGAGGTCTTGCTAAGGGGCACTTAGTAAAAGAACTTGACGCCCTTGGTGGCGAGATGGGTCTTATAACAGATGATGCGGGTATTCAGTTTCGTATCTTAAATTCGGCAAAGGGTCCTGCTGTTCGTGGAACACGCGCGCAAATTGACATGGACAGATATCGAGTGATAGCAAGAAACATCACCTTAAACACACCTAACTTACAGTTACTTCAAGAAACAGTGGATGAGCTTATTATAAAAGATGATGTTGTTGTTGGCGTGAAAACTGAGTTTTTAAACGAATATATGTCTTCCAAGGTGATTCTAACTACCGGCACTTTTTTACAAGGTATTATTCATATAGGTGAAACTACTCATGAAGCAGGACGCTTTGGAGAATTTTCAGCTAAAAAGCTAGGCCTTCAATTAAGAGCACTTGGTCTTGATGTGGGACGTCTTAAAACAGGAACCTGTCCTAGAGTGGACAGTTCAAGTATAGATTATTCTGTTATGGAAATACAACCGGGAGATGAGCTTCCTATGCCCTTTTCTTTTAGAACCGATAGAGAAAAATTTAAAAAAGAAAAACAGCAACTTCCTTGTTTTATCACCTATACTAATGAAACTACGCACAAGATTATAGAAGATAACTTTCATAGAGCCCCTTTGTTTTCAGGTCAAATTGAGGGGGTGGGTCCAAGATACTGTCCTAGTATTGAAGATAAGATTAATCGTTTTAGAGATAAAGACCGTCATCATCTTTTTATCGAGCCACAAACATGGGAAAACACTGAAGTCTATGTAAATGGAATGTCAACTTCTCTACCCCCTGATGTTCAGCGCGATATGATTCATTCTGTTAAAGGCATGGAAAATGCGAGAATTGTTCGTTATGGCTACGCTATAGAATATGACTATATTAATCCCACCTCACTCACTCATTCTATGGAAACTAAAAAGATAAAAAATCTTTATCTTGCTGGTCAGATAAATGGAACAACGGGATATGAAGAAGCTGCTGCTCAAGGTTTAATGGCAGGGATAAATGCATCTCTTTCAAACCAAGGAAAAGAACCTTTTATCTTGGGTAGAGAAGAAGCGTATATAGGTGTTATGATAGATGACCTTGTAACTAAGGGAACGAAAGAGCCTTATAGAATGTTCACATCAAGAGCGGAGTATAGACTTCTGTTAAGAGAAGAAACAGCGGATCTTCGTTTATCTAAGTATGGACATGAATTTGGTTTAATAAGTGATGATGTGCAAGCTGAGGTAGACTTGAAAAATGCTCAGATGGCTGAAGGTGTTGCTTATTTAAATGAGCAAGAATGTACACCTAATAAAGATTTTTTAGAGTTTTTAGCAGAGATGGATGAACTTCATATTACAGATAAGACCTTAGCTATTAACATTGCTGCAAGAAAATCATTTACGCTAGAAAAGCTTTTGAAGTTAGAACCACGTATAGCCAAGTTTAAACCTTATGTGCAAAATCAAATTTTAATAGAAGCAAAATACGCACGGTACATAGAAAAACAGCAACAAGATATTAACAAGATGAAAAGACAGTTGAGAATGAAAATTCCTGAAGGTTTTGATTTTAAAATTGTTAAAGGACTGTCTAATGAGATGGTAGAAAAGTTTGAAAGCTTTAATCCTCCAACCCTTCAAGCCGCTTCTCAAATCTCAGGAGTAACTCCCGCGGCCATTGAAATACTTCAGATATATATTAAAATGGCAACAAAAGCAAAGAAGGTCTAAGAACCTTCAGCATTTTTTTCTTTAAGCTCTCTTTTTTAAGGTGAAAAGAATAAATTTTTTTCTTGTTGAGCTTAGAAAATCCTTATATCTTCACTCACTCATTCCCTTTAAGTCAAATTTGATATAATTCGCGTAATTTAAATAAATAAGGATTTATTCAT
>NZ_JAEMVE010000161.1 GCF_029216045.1 Sulfurimonas sp. MAG313
CCGCAAATTGTGCTATTCTTTCAGGGTGATCACCAAAACTAGAACCCTCATTAGACGATGCCGACAAGCTTGAATCTAATGAGGGTTTTTTTATTCCTGTCATAAAATATGTCCTCTGTAGCCCGCACTGTATCACGTTGTAACACTTTAATTACATGTATCAAGTAAAATAGAAGAAAAACCCCCCCATTCCATGCTCAAAATCGCAAAGGAAAAGTGGGGTTTACTTCTAGCTTACGCCCGAAAAAGATTGTTTAAGAAGCCAAAGGAGCGACCGTGTGACCTTTTGGTAGGAAATATATTACAGAACCCTTAGCAGGGGCATAAAATGAGATAGGAAGGCTTACAGGCTTCCCAATGAGCTTAAGGAAAGTTTGAGGCTCAGTAGTACGAATCTCAATTAATTCTTTGCGACTCTCGCCATTATCAAGGGGGATATCTCCCAGAATCTGAACTTTATCATCACCCCCGTATTCTTCACCTGACTTTTTAGAGATGCCTTTGGGCGTAACATAAACGTTTATTACTTGGCCTGACATAGTAAACATGGGTTTCATAATGATTCTCCCTTAACTTCATGAGGCTGATAAACATCATATTCATTTGCTAAATCATCAAATTGACGAAGAGCATCTATAATTGCAGATTCAATAAAAACACGCTTAGAACAATGTAAAATTGTACAAGCCGTCTCAAGATTACCAGCTAAAGGAATAGTGATTTTAGCGCAAACATTCTTATAAGCAGGCGTTCCATCATCATTAAGCAAATCTTCAATCATATCGTCTGGCATACTGCCAGAGCGTTTAAAGTTCAATAAACTATGAGTTAAAAACTCATTCATTCTAGTGTGTTCAGTCATACCATTACTCCAATAAAATAATTTTTTATAAATTAAAAATGATAAGTATCATATATCATATGATCAATAATACATTTTTATGGCAAAAAATCAAGAAATACCCCCTGAGTCGCTACGCTCCCACCCCCAAGGGGGGATCTTCGCTGCGCTCTATTCTGTAGTTATGCATATCAAAGGGATCACTTCGAAACAAAGAAAAAGGGTCGTTATCACTAAGCAGGATAAAGCCCTGCTAAGTGTTATCGCCCTCGCCTTCGCTCGGCTCTAATCACCTTTTTTTAATGATGCGGAGTAAAAAGAATTTCTGAATAATGAGGAAGGTTTATAAAAAAACAGGCAAACAAAAATTAACAACGCACGGTAATGTATGTTATCGGGCGTTATATATGCCAGGAAAAGAATATATCAAAACATTACTATTGATGTTGCAAAACATAATAATTGATGTTATAATCATTTCATAAGTATTGATTAATCAATACGTTCCACGTGAAACATCAAGGAGTTATAATGAATTTACAGTTTAAAGAGCTAAAAACATTGTTTGAATCTGGAGCATTAAAGAAATGCCAAGTAATAGAAAACAAAGATTTATTAGACCAAAGCTTTACTATGTGGTTTGAAGACATAAATAAAAATCAAATAGGAATGAGAACCCAAAGAAGTGCAGAAAGTTTAAAAACTTTTAAAAACGTTCAAAGTGCCGTCAATATTGCCAATGATATTGGCTTTATTGAAATAAGCCTAAAACTTAATAAATACAATAAAAAGGTTAAAAAATGAAAGAAGATAAAAAAGTAAAATTGTATCTAAAAACATGGTGGAATATAGAGAAAACAGCAAAAGAACTTGATATAACACCCCATAAATTAATGTATGAATTAATAACCGGAGAAGCAAAAAATAAAATGGAAGCTTTTTACAATAAAAAGCCCCTAATTAAAGAGGCTTAAACCAAATAGGAAGAAAATAGAAAAAAGGAAACCTACTTGGTACACATAAGGGAAAAAGAAATTTTAACTTGATCTCTTATAGTGTTCTTAAAAATAACAGATTGATGAGTATAATCAATCAAATTATCGACAAAAAACTTAGCATAATGATCACCAAGCATAAAAAAAGAACCCCTAAAAATACCATCAAGGTAAAGCCAATAGGGTTCGACATCAGAACAAACTTTAAATATTTCTAAATTATGTTCTTTATAAATCAATTTTTTCATTAAATTTCCACTATCTTTTTTAACTCCTGAAGGGAATAACCTGAACTATCAAGATACCGATAAAACAACTCAAGATAGGGCAGGCCGGTTAATGGGTCTTCCATATCTGTCTCTGGAACTTTGACACCCCAAAGGCAACCATAAGCACTTTGCAAGCGTTGCCCCCTTAAGGTCTGGTAAGCATGATAATTATCTTCTAGTTCAAGGGTTGAGAATTTCAAGGCATACTTGAAAACCTCTAAAAGCCCTTTAATCATAGTACCATCTTTACCAGTAGTAATTTTTCTTATATCAACAATTTTAGAATCACCAGTGATTTTTTCCCATTCTTCCGAGAGTGCTTTTTGATCAATATACTTATCAAGTAATACGATTGAGTGAACATGAGGATGCCACCCTTTACCCTGATTATTGGTAAATTCAAAGGAATGAACACCCCCTAAACTTTTAGAAAGTTCAGTATAACCACGACCATTTTTTAAATAAACCCTTCTTCTATTAAGAAGTTTTTTATAAGATTTTTTAAGGTGTTTATAACGCTCTTCC
>NZ_JAEMVE010000162.1 GCF_029216045.1 Sulfurimonas sp. MAG313
CCCAATATTTCCTGGAAGCTTAGGAAGCAATTCGAAATTTTTTATATCATATTTTTTACAAAAAGATAGGAGTTTACCACTAGGAGTAGCCGCGCCAACACACAGTAGATTATCTTCAATTTTTATATAATCAAATTCTTTGCCTAAAATCATTAAAGGGGGATGTTGGGGACCAATTAAGACATTATTACATTGGCCTAATACATACCTGTCTTTTGGATAGTTAGTATCATGCAGTATATGTACTTGGGCGATAGGACCAATTTTAAGAGAGGAATGTTTAGAAAAGTCTATCTCTTTAATCAAGAAACAAACTCTGGAATCATGTTAAACACCTTAATGGTAAACTCTGTCATCATGTTTAACATCCATGGCATAGTGACAATAATAACAATGACAACACCAATAATTTTTGGAATAAAAGAAAGAGTCATCTCATTTATCTGAGTGGTTGCTTGAAAAATACTTACAGCCAGCCCTAAAAACATACCAACAAGTAGACCTGGTAAGGCAAGGTAAAGAGCAATTTTAAAGGTTTCAATTCCAAGTGCTACAAGTTGTGAATCCATTAGCTGTTCCTTAGTGCTTCATATTCTTTAGGGATAACAAAATCTTCAGACTTAATAAGTTCATTATAATAACCATGTTTATATCCTAGCTGATAAAGCTTATCTATAGCCTTATACTGTAGTGCAGATAAGGAGATTGAATCATCATTTGCGTAGAGTTCAAGATACTTATCTAAGGTCTTGCCTTCTATTCGCACAAGGTTTTTTTCTACAAGAAGTTTACATAACTCGTCTTTCCTATCTCTTGCTACTTCAACCGCCTTAGTTAAAGTATTTTCATAAGCGATTGCAGAAGTTAAGGGAAGTGAACGTCTAATTGCCATACCCCCAAGAGGAAGAGGAAGCGTTTTATCTTCACATAAATCTTGCCAAATATCCCACATCTCACGTTCCACCTCAAGCTCATCTCCAAAGGTTAAGATGCTTTCATGAATAAGCACACCGGCATGAACTTGGCCTGACCTTACGGCTTCTTCAATCTGCAAAAAATTCATATAGCTAATGCGAGCATCAGGATAGGCTATCCTAAATAAGAGTGCATTAGTAGTATATTTTCCACTTAAGGCAACCTTGAAATTTCTTTTAAGCTTTTCACCTTTTCGTTTGATGAGCTTAGGTCCATAGCCTTCACCAAAGCTTACAGCTGTACGAAGGAGGGCATAATCATCTTTGATTAGAGGAAGTAAGGCAAAAGAGATAGCAGATATATCATAAGTACCTGCAAGGGCTTCAACATTAAGTGTTTCGATATCAAGAGCGATATTGTCAAATTCAACATCTTCTTGTGTTACCCATCCAAATTTAATGGCGTAATACATAAATATATCATCAGCGTCAGGCGAGTGGGCAATTTTCATAGTCTTCAAGAAGTATCCTAAAATGTAATTGATTGATATAAGGGCACCTCTAAAAACCCTATATTTACTCAGAGGTATTTTTAGGGGGCCCATAAACAAGAGTAAACAAAAAAAACTTATACAAATTATAAAATTTACTCTAATAAATGCTAAATATCAATAAGATTTTAACCAAAGAACGCTAAAATTACGCATTATTTTCTTTCATTAGAAAAAGTATTGCAATATGCAATGTTTTATGATAAATATATCAATTTGTCATATTATTATATTAATAATAAAATATATGACAAAACAAGGAAAACATAATGGATGCAAATAAACAAAAATCACTAGATATGGCACTAAAGCAAATTGATAAGGCTTTTGGAAAAGGTGCATTAATGCGTCTTGGAGATAAGAATATTGAACCAATTGAAGCGATTAGTACGGGTTCTATTGGACTTGACCTTGCTTTAGGAATTGGTGGTGTTCCTAAGGGCCGTGTCATTGAAATCTACGGACCTGAAAGCTCAGGTAAAACAACCTTAACACTTCAGATTACGGCAGAATGTCAAAAGCAAGGTGGTGTGTGTGCCTTTATTGACGCGGAACACGCGCTTGATGTTGGCTATGCTAAAAACCTTGGGGTTGATGTAGATAATCTACTTGTATCTCAGCCTGATTATGGAGAACAAGCACTTGATATCGTTGAAACAATTGCGCGTTCAGGCGCTGTTGATTTAATCGTTATTGATTCAGTTGCAGCACTTACTCCAAAGGTTGAGCTTGAGGGTGAAATGTCAGACCAACAAGTAGGATTACAAGCTCGACTTATGTCTAAGGCACTTCGTAAACTTACAGCAGTTTTACATAAAATGAACTGTACGGTTATCTTCATTAACCAGATTCGTATGAAGATTGGTATGATGGGATATGGCTCACCTGAAACAACTACAGGTGGAAATGCTCTTAAATTTTATGCATCAGTACGTATTGATATTCGTCGTATTGCAACACTTAAGCAAGCAGAACAACCTATTGGAAACAGAACGAAGGCTAAGGTTGTTAAAAACAAGGTAGCCCCTCCGTTTAAGATAGCAGAGTTTGACATTATGTTTGGAGAAGGTATTTCTAAATTTGGTGAACTTGTAGATTATGGAGTTAAACTTGATATTATCGATAAGTCAGGTGCTTGGTTCTCTTATGGCGAGAAGAAGATTGGTCAAGGTAGAGAAAAGGTTAAAGAAACCTTTAAAGAAGATCCAGCTTTTGCAGCCGAGATTGAGCAAAAAATTAAAGAAGCCATGGGTATCTCAGGGGTACAAGACATGGATAAAAATGAAATTAACGAGGCAGATAACGAATGATTTTTATAGATAATGTAAGCGCAATGGAAGTAATGGATTCACGTGGTAATCCAACAGTTAAGGCATATGTAACACTAAGTGACGGAACAAGTGCGCAAGCAATTGTTCCCTCAGGTGCAAGTACAGGTAAAAGAGAAGCTCTTGAATTACGTGATGGCGGAGATCGCTACATGGGTAAGGGTGTTTTGCAAGCCGTTGAAAATGTAAATTCAGTCTTATCTGACGCATTAATTGGTATGAGCCCTTTTAATCAAGCCGTTATTGACGCAACAATGAAAGAAGTTGATGGTACTGAAAATTATGGAAACTTAGGAGCTAACTCAGTTCTTGGTGTTTCTATGGCAGTAGCTCGCGCTGCAGCTCAATCCTTGGGTATTCCACTTTACCGTTACTTAGGTGGTGCAAATGCACTAACTATTCCTACTCCTATGCTTAACATTATCAATGGTGGCTCTCACGCTGATAATTCAGTTGATTTTCAAGAATATATGATCGTTCCTGTAGGTTTTGAAGACTTTGCAGAGGGTTTACGCGCATCTGCAGAAGTGTATCACACGTTAAAAGGTATTTTAAAAGCTAAGAAGCATAATACTGCTCTTGGTGATGAGGGTGGTTTTGCACCAGACTTATCTTCTAATGAAGAACCTATTCAAATCATTGTTGAAGCAATTGAAAAAGCAGGTTATACGCCAGGCGAACAAATCGCCATTGCTCTTGATGTTGCAGCATCTGAAATTTTAGCTGAAGATGGTAAGGGTTACAGACTTGATTCTGAAAACCGAACAGTAACTTCTGCTGAGTTAGTTGATTATTACGCTGATCTTTGTGCTAAATACCCAATTGTTTCCATTGAAGATGGTCTTAATGAAGAGGACTGGGATGGATTTAAACTAATGACTGAAAAGCTTGGTGATAAAATTCAAATTGTTGGAGATGACCTTTTTGTTACGAATGCTAACATCTTATCAAGAGGTATTAACGAAGGTATTGCTAATTCAATTCTTATCAAGCCAAACCAAATTGGTACCGTAAGTGAAACAATGTTAACCGTGCGTCTTGCTCAGAGAAATGGTTATACTTGTGTAATGTCTCACCGCTCAGGTGAAAGTGAAGACGCATTTATTGCTGACTTTGCAGTAGCATTAAACTGTGGTCAAATCAAAACGGGTTCTACTGCTCGTGGTGAAAGAACGGCTAAATATAACAGACTTTTAGAAATTGAAAATGAAGTTGTATATGGCGAGTATTTAGGCTCAGCCTTATTTAAGCTTAGTTAAAGTGAAGAATGAAAAGTAAAGAATGAAAAATTATAATCTTTTACATACTCCTAAATATTCTTTATTTTGTCACTCTTCATTATCCTCCATAGGAGGACAAAATCTCTGACTTATTAGATGAAATAGAAGCTGAACAGTCTCTTCCTAGACGTTATTTCGGTCTCAGTTGGAAGCGCTTTATTCAATTTTCATTTGTAGTTATATTTTCAGGTATTTATATAGGTATTATACTTTTTGGTGAAAACTCTTTACAAGTACTCCTAAATTTACAAGATTATGAGACTTTTTTACAAAATGAGGTTTCTAGCTTAAAAATTGAAAATGCTGGTTTACAAAAAGAGCTTTTTGAATTAAAAGAGCTTGATCCTGATAACTAATAAACTTCTTTGAGGTAAATATAAATTGTTTTACTATTTATTCTTATACTTAAAAATACTTTAGTGTATAATGATGAAAATTAATTATAGGCTCATCATGCGTTTTACACTTTTTATTTTTCTGTCTTTTATCACTTTATGGGCTAGAGATAATCCTTTTTTCCCATCAGATCCTAATGCTCAAGACATGATAACATCCAATCATGTTGAAAACTTAAAACCTTTTTCTCAACAAGAGATTAAACTCCCAAATTCTGCAAGAGCTATTAAGGCTATTACTATTAGCTACCAAAACCTTGATGGTTCTATTGAAAAAGAAAATTTATATTTAAATAATAAAATCGACTGGCACGTACCCTTTGTTATTTCTCATAATGTTTCAATGCTTGCAGCAAGTCAATCCAAAAAGAAATCTAAAACCATTAATGCAAAGTTTATTAAATTTGTACCCAACAAAAAAAGTATGCGTGTGATTACAAAAGATAAAATGCTTAGAAACTTTATGCTGACATCGCCCCATAGGATTGTGTTGGATTTTGCAAGAGAAACTAGTTTTAGACCTAAGAACTTTATTATTAATGAGGCTCCTTTTAAGAAGATTCGTATGGGCAAACATGATAGCTATTACCGTGTAGTAATAGAACTTGATGGCCAATATAAATATAAACTTTTAAGCAGTGAACAAGATATTAAAATTGTCTGCTTCTAATATAGTCTTAATAGGCTTTATGGGATCAGGAAAGAGTTCAGTAGCAAGAGCCTTCGCTGCAAAGACAAAGTATTATTTTTTAGATACAGATGCTTTAATAGAAACTTCACAAGGCAAGTGTGTTGCAAAAATATTTGAAGATAAAAATGAAGAATACTTTCGTTCTTTAGAAAAAGAAACCGCTGAATGGTTGTTTTCTAGTGTGAAAGAAGCCATAATATCTACAGGGGGAGGGATGATATCTCATTGTGATATTTTGAATAAATTAGGTAAGGTTTTTTATCTTAAGGTGCCTTTTGAAACCATCATGCAAAGAATGAATAAACAAGAGTTAGACAAAAGACCCCTCTTTAAAAATAAAGAAAAAGCCTTTGACCTTTATACTATGAGAGATACTACTTATACAGAAAAAGCTGATGTGATTATCGATGCAAATACATCTATAGAAAAGATAGTTATAGAAATCCAAAAATCTATCTAAGTTTCTTTTTTTAACAAGTCCATTATAAACTTAGGTGGGCTAACAAGAATTTTTATAGCAAGCATAACAAAAATAACTTCAAACAAAGATGCCAAGATAAAGGCATAATAATGAAACTTATCTATACTATGTTGATGATAGGCAAGGGTGGCTATAGCAATTAAAAGGGTTAGGGGCATAGAATGAGACAGTGCCAATAAAATAGAGTCTTTGAGCGTGGTTGTGTGAATAAAAACCATAGACGCTAAAAGTCGAATACCTATCATAAGTGCAGTGACTAAAAATGCGGTGACTACTAAGCCATCTAGATAAAGGGCGGAAAGATCAAAAGAAGTACCCACATGTACAAAAAATATAGGAACAACAAAGCCAAATCCATAAGACTCTAATTTTATTGGCACTGTCTCATTCTATGCCCCTAACCCTTTTAATTGCTATAGCCACCCTTGCCTATCATCAAC